>LJTN01000097.1 GCA_001303415.1 Myxococcales bacterium SG8_38 | reverse complement strand
GCCAGCGCAGTGCTCGGGCGACCGTCCCGATTGCTCGATCAGCGAAGATTTCCCCGTGGCCGCCGAGCTCACCCCCGACAACTCCGCCGGGCTTCGCTATTCCGCCGAGGCAGGCTCTCTGGTGATCGATCGGGTGAGCACGATGCCCGACGGCGATGGCGACGGTGTGCCCGACGACGCAGATGACTGCCCGGGCACGCCCGATTGGATCTCGTGCGACGGAGATCCGACGAACGACGGCCTGTACCAGACGCTGTTCTACGATCCCACGGGCGCTCAAGAGGTGGTTCGCCGATCGATCGCGACCACGACGGCGGACATCCCGCAGATCGACGTGTACTTCTTGATCGATGCGACACCCACGCTCGCCGAGGAGATCGGCGAGCTCAAGGCCGAGATCCTGACCATCATCGCCGACGTGCGGGCGCAGTTTGAAGACGCGCGCTTCGGCCTCGGGATCTATCGCGAGTACGCATTGGGGGACCCGCTCGCGGACCCATATAGCCAAGCGCCCTATCACCACATCTTGGACCTGACCGACGTCGAGGCTCTGGTGCAGACCGCCGTGAGCACGCTCAACACCGTGGCAAACCCAAGCCCGGGGTCCGCCGCTACGCAGGCGCTCTATTCGGTCGCAAGCGGGCTCGGCCTCGGTGATGCAGTGCCCAATCGTGGATCGTGCCCGGAGGGGCCCGACGCGGACATCGGCTATCCCTGCTTCCGGCCCGATGCGCTGCACGTGGTCATGAACATCACCGATTCGGCGGTGTACAACGGCCCCGACCCCGTCGGACTGCAATACGGCGACCCCCCGTTTGAACCGGGAATCGGTGCGGGCGTGACCAGCTTGCCTCCGGTCCAGATGTTTCCGGCGCTTTTTGAAGCCGATGACGCGGCGACCGCATTGGACCTCATCGATCTCTCAGGGCAGTCGCTGACGCTCATGGGAATGAGCACGCTTCTCACCAACCAGGTGAACACGGCGGTGGCTCCGGGCTGCGCGCCGCCACCGCCGGTGCCGCCAGACGATCCGCCGGGCGGCGATATGGACGGGAAGGACGCGGTGCTGGCGCTTTCCCCGGTATCTGGCGCGAGCGCTTTTTCGAACAACACGCACTGGCCGGGCGCCAACGTGGCGCTCTTCCAGGACGCCCTGCTGGACCCAGCGACGGCGCTGGCATGCGACAACGGCACGCTCGGCGTCGGTAATTGGGGCGCGGTCTCGTGGTCGCCCGCCACCTCGCAACCCTATTACCTGGTCATCGACGGCATCATCCCCGCTTCAGAGCCGGGCCACATGCCCGAAGGCGCGTTCAGCATTTCCATCGTCTATGATGGCGATCCTGCCAACCCGGCATGGCTGACCACGGATGCCCCGGTGGCCTGGCAGGACGTGGAGACGGCGCTTCTCGCGAGCCGCCTTCGGATCGCCAGCGTGGTGACCTTGCGGGATGCGATGACGATGCCGAGCGACGGCAACACCGACGCCCGCCTAATCGCCGCGGCCACCGATGCGCTCACCAAGTTCGGTGGAGAATGGGTGACCGAGCTCTCCACGGCGAGCGGCGAGGGCCTCGACTCGGCGATCATCAATACGATTGCCCTCGCGAAGACCGACTCCGTCTATGATATCTCGCTGCGGGACGTAGACGACGACGCCACTCCGGAAAATGAACGTGACTTCGTGACGCTTCGCCATCGCAACTGCGCGGAAGGCCAGCCGCTCACGTGTGGCGGTGGCACGAGCAATACCTGTCTCGGTTGCGATATCGGCGCGATGCTGGAGTACGACGCCGTATTTGCCAACACCTTCGTTCCACCGGAGAGCGCTCCTCGAATCTTTGATTTCGAGCTCGTGTCGCGCGCCGATCAAAGCATCGAGGTGGAGCGGATCCCAGTGCGCGTCATGGTGCCCGATGCGGCATCGCACGAGTTCGAGGATCTCCCCGGCTCGGCTTTCTACCGCAACGCCTACGACAGCACGGCCCGGTGCATCACCCCGCCCGAGCGCCCGAAATGGGGGAATCTGACTTGGGAGGGAAGCACCCCGCCCGGGACCACCATCGAGTTCCAGATCCGCACCGCCAATACTGCCGAGGAGCTGCAAGCCTCGATTCCGGCCAGCATCGTGATTCCCGACGACACCGAGAGCCGCACGCTCGACATCACCCAAGAGCTGATCGCCGACGGACAGCCATACGGTCTTCCATACATTCAGATCACGGCCATCCTCAGCCCATCGAGCGCTCCGCCGGCGACACCAACGCTTCGAGGCTGGACGTTCGAGTTCGTGTGCGAAGCTGCGGAATGAGTCGCCCCCTGCTAGCATCGCCCGGGCGTGGCGAGGGCAGGGCGAAAGTGCAGGGTCGCTGCCTGGGTTTGGGCCTTGGTGGCCGCCGTGGCCTCGTTCGAGCTGATCGCGGACGTATGGATCCGCGCGCAGGTTCCCGCCGACCAGTCGTGGGAGGAAGCTGCCGCGTTCGTCCGTGCACGAATCGGGCCCAACGACCGGATCGTCGCGGCGCCCTCGTGGGCCGATCCGATCGTCCGTTTCCATTTGGGCGCTCTAGTGACGCTGCGATCGGCTGCCCCCGAGGATTCTGCCCGCTTCGATCGGATGTGGGAGCTTGGCATTCGCGGCGAATCGACGCGCGAAGATCCCCCCGTTCTCGAACAACGCTTCGGCGGCGTTCGCGTCCGCATGTGGGAGCTGGCCGCGGACGATGTCGCGCATGATTTCGTAGACCAAATCGCGCACGCAAAGGTCGAGCTCGTTCAGGGCGACGCGTCCCGCCCTTGCCGGTGGGTCGAAGCGCCGAGGGGGCGGGGCGGTCTCGGTCAAGGCCCCATGGCTCCAGACGAACGCTTCGTGTGCGATCCGTCGCGCCCGTGGCTCTGGGTAGGGCCCACCATCTTGGCCGATCTGACGCTGACGCCGAGGCGTTGCATCTGGCAGCACCCGGTCGGTCCGGAACCGGTTCGCAGCACCTTTTTCGACGTGCCCTTGGGAGATCGGCTCGTCGTGCACGGTGGCGTCGACTACGAAAACGAACGGTGGCGCGCGGGCAGCCCCGTCACGCTCCGAATCTGGATATCCGATCGCCTCGCCGGCGAGCTCGTCCACCGAGACGGAGAAGGGTGGTCGAGCCTCGCGATCGAAACCTCGAGTCTCGGTTTCGATCGCGCAACCGTGCGCTTCGAGGTCACCACCGAAGACCCGACAGCGCGGGTCTTTTGCTGGGCCGCATCGACCCGACTCACCGAGGCCGCCGATGAATGACGCCAGAGCCTTGAAGCGCGGTGACCACTCGGTCGGCGCCGCACTGTGCATCGGCTACGTGGTGCTGCTTGGCCGTACTGCGTCCGACCTCGCGATGTCCCGCGACGAAAGCTTCTACGTGCACGCCGCAAAGCGGTATGCCGCTTGGTTGTCGAAGCTGCTCACCAATCCGATGGCCGCCCTCGAGCAGCAGAGCATCGATTTCGCATGGTCCTACAACTGGGAACACCCTGCATTGATGAAGCTCGGCTTCGCCTGGAGCTGGCTTGCTCACCAGCAATGGGGCCTGTACCCGCTCGAGTCGCTGGCCTTTCGTTTTCCCGCGATGCTCACGGCCGGGCTGCTCTTGTGGTTGATTTATGCATGGGGCGCATCGGTCATGGACCGCCGGGGCGCCCTCTTCGCGGCCCTGGCTTTCGCGTCGATGCCGCGGGTTTTCTATCACGCCCATCTGGCTTGTTTCGACATCCCCATCGCCTTCTTCTTCATGCTGACTGCCTATGCGTACTGGCGCTCACTCGCCGACCGTCGCTGGGCTCCACTGGCGGGCGTCGCCTTTGGTCTGGCGCTTGCCACCAAGCACAACAGCTGGATGCTTCCGGGGATCCTTCTCGTCCATTTTGCATGGGTTCGCGTCATCCAAGCCCGCGCAGGACGACGCGAAAGAGCCTCGATCGCCTGGCTTCCTTGGATGTTGGCCGTCGGCCCGATGATCTTGATCGGCACCTGGCCTTGGGTGTGGAACGACACCTGGGGCCGGCTGGGCTCCTACGCGGCGTTCCATTTTCGCCACGTGCACTACACCTACGAGTACCTCGGCGTGAGCTACTTCAAGCCCCCTTTCCCGGTTTCGGTGCCCTTCGTGATGACCCTGTTTACGGTTCCGCTCACGGTGCTCGTGCTGGGCGCGCTTGGGCTTCATCGACAGCGCGCCTCGTTCCGGTTGCCCTCGAGCACCGAGTTTGGCGATACCACCACGAGGAGGACCGAAGTCCTTTGGCTCGGCTGCATGCTCGCTCCCCTGCTCGCGATCGCGCTTCCGAGCTCGCCGATCTTCGGTGGCACCAAACACTGGCTCACCGCCTATCCGTTTCTGGCTCTCTTTTCGGCTTGCGGCCTTCTCGGCATCGTCGAGATGGCGGAGCTTCAGATATGGCCGGGCCGCCGCTGGCCCTCGGTGGCGCTACTCGGGCTGTGCCTGCTTCCAGGCGCTGTCCAGACAGCGCACAGTCATCCCTTGGGGCTCTCCCACTACACACCCGTCGCTGGCGGTGTTCCCGGCGCAGCCGATCTCGGAATGAACAGGCAGTTTTGGGGGTTCACAACCGGCAGCGTGGCACCCTGGCTCCGCGAGGCGCTTCCGGACGGAGGCTCGGTCTGGCTGTGTGACACGACCACGGGCGCATGGGCGATGCTGCAGGCAGATGGCATCATTCCGCGAGACATCCGTGCAGCGTCGTCGATGCTCGAAGCGGATTTCGTGCTCGTTCACCACGAGCCGCATTTCAAAGAAGTCGACTATCAGGCCTGGGTCGCGCTCGGCACCGTCCAACCCGCCTACGTGCTCCGCTATGACGGCGTTCCCATCATCTCGATCTACGAGAATCCGAAGAGAGATCGGTCGAAACGACCCGAAGATGGTTAGAGGGATCGTTGATCGGCCCTGTCCATGCCATTACGCGCTTTGTTCATCAGGGCGACCAAGCTCTCCAGGATTCCGATGATCACGTAGGCGGAGAGTAGCCAGACGAGCGCCATCGATGGGTGAATCTCGAGGGCGATCCAGACGGTCACGCCGAGCGCGGTCGAGACGAGCAGAACCGTGCGCCAGCTCAGGCGTAGATCCTTGAACGATCGAAACGGCATGGCGCTCACCATGAAAACCGAAAGCATGATCACCAGCCCGGAAATGATGACCGGGGAAAACGGCAGCTTTCCGGTCAGCGTGTTGGCCACGACGATGGAGATCAAGATCCCCGCGGCGGCGGGAATGGGCAGGCCTTGCGTGTATTTTCCGGGCTTTCGGGGCTGCCCGTCATCGGTGGTCGACACCACGTTGAACCGGGCGAGGCGGATGGCTCCAGACGCAACGTACACGAAGCCGATCAGCATTCCGACGGTTCCGAGCTCGACCAACGACCAGTAGTAGACGAGAATTGCCGGCGCGACGCCGAAAGAAATGACGTCGGCGAGCGAGTCGAGCTGAACACCGATCGCCGTCTGTGTCCTGGTGAGTCGTGCGACCCGGCCGTCGATGCCATCGAAGAAGAGCGCAAAGATGATCAGCAGCGCGGCGCGGTAGAAATCGTCGCTCGTCGACCGATCGGAAAGTATCAGAATCGCATAGTAGCCGCACAGCACACTCGAGAGTGTGAAGAGATTGGGAAGGATGAAGAGGCTCTTCCGAAGGTCCACTTTCACGCCGGGCTCAACTTCCGTAACGAATCCGAGCCCGTAGGCTACGGGACGGAGATTTTGCTGTCCACTGCGCGGTTGCTTTTACGGTGACGTAGTCCGAAAAAGGGCAGCGTGCATGGCGCCAAGCGCGAGATTGCGAAGACGAAGCTCGCCGCTCGCCGCGTGGAGCCGCTCGAGCGACTTCGATGCACGGTCGGGCCGACCCGCCAAGAGGTCCATCAGCGCCGCGGCCTCCTGTGCACCGAAGCCGCCCGCATCTCGAAACGCAACCAACGCCTCCTCGCGGTCGGAAAGCGGCTTGCCCCAACCATGCAGCGCAAGCCACCCCCAATATGCTTGCAGCTCGATGGCAGACATGCCCTCGACGAAATTGCGCCTGTGGATCGAATTCCATCGGGCCTTGTAGAGCGCCCGCACGCTCATTTCCGGCGCCACCAGCACGCCGCGGTGGATCAATCCGTACTCCTTCAGAATCTGTGGAAACCCGCCGAGGACACCCCGTTCGTAGTCGTCCTCGGGTTCGCCCGCGGCATCACCGAGCACACGCATCAGCTCCTCTGCCGCTTGCGCCCTCATCGCCTCGAAAGCAACCGGGCCGTGTTTTGCAACCAAGGCTTGGGTCGCTCGATGAAGGGCTGCTTGACGTCGGTCGTACTCGGTGAGCGGGTAGGGGGGATCAGCCTCCGACCGTCCATGATCGAGGAAGAGAGACCGCAACGACTCGGCTTCTGCAGAATCCGGGGCCTCGCGCGCAAGCGCGCGGTCCACGCGAATGGCCTCTGCGACCGCGCTGCGGTCGAGGACCAGGCTCGGCATCTCCCAAGGATCGACCGGTTGTGGGACGGCCAGCAACGCACCGACGAAGCTCGCCGCCACGACCCAGGAGATCAGCTTGAGCCCCGATTCCGTCACGCGGCTGGCACGATACCACGGCTCCCGTGGTTGACCCCGTTTCCTTGCTGCTACGATACGCCGTCGAATGCAGGTAAGCGTTCACTACTATGCTGCTGCCCGAGAGCTTGCGGGATGCGAGAGCTCCACCTTCGAGTTCGACGCCGAGAGCGTCGAGCAGGCCGTCTTTCGCCGTGCGGTGACCGAGCGCTTCCCTTCCCTTACCGCCTTCTTGGAGCGCATGCGGTTGGCCGTGAACGGCGACTTCGTCGCTGAATCCGAGGCCATCCGGGACGGCGACAGGGTCGACGTGCTCCCTCCTGTCGCCGGCGGCTCCTCGGTGCTGCTTTGCAAGGTCAGCGACGAGGAGATTTCGCTCGACGAGGTCCGCAAAGCGGTCGAGCATCCCTCGGCCGGAGGCATCTGCATTTTCCACGGAGTGGTCCGGGACAACGCAGACGGCAAAGACGTTGCACGCCTCGATTACGAGGCACACGAGAGCCTGGCAGAAAAAGAGATGAGACGCGTCCTCGAATCCGTCCTCGTCCAGCACCCGGGCGCTCGGCTCGCGGCCGTGCATCGCGTAGGCAAGTTACGAATCGGCGATGTCGCGGTGTGCGTGGCCGCCAGCGCTCCCCATCGCCAGGAGGCATTTGCAGCCTGCCACGAGGCGATCGACCGCATCAAAGAGACCGTTCCCCTGTGGAAGAAGGAATGGGGGCCCGATGGCGAGGCCCATTGGGTCAATCTCGAAGGCTAGGCCTCGGCGAGACCCCGAACGTCGGCCAGCACACTGCGCTCCAAGACGCCGACGCAAGTCAGGTAGGCGTTCTTCGGATCGAGATAGCGCCGCACCAGCCTCTGTATGTCCTCGGGTGTGACCCGCGCCACCTGTTCGGCCACCACCCCGACGCGTTCTGGAAGATCGAACAACGCGCTACTTCCTACGAAGTCCACCGCACGCTCGGGATCGTCGCATACCGTGCGCAGGGCCCACAAATAGCGCTTCCTCGCCTTGTCCACCTCCTCCTCGGTCGGTGGCTCGCGCCGAATCTCGTCGATCAGCTCGAGCACGGCTTCGACGAGCTTGGGTGTCTTTTGGTGCTCTACGGAAGCCCCGAAATCGAAAACGCCGCACTCCTCGAAAGAGTCGTTTCCCGCAAAGGCCTCGTATGCGAGCCCTCGCTCCTCACAGATTCGCTGGTGCACACGAGTGCTCAAGCCGTCATCCAGCACGCGGGCCAGCAAGACGAGAACAGGAAACTCGGGGCTCGCAAGGCCCGGTGTGTGAAAGGACAAGCGCACATCGGTCTGGCTTCCGTGGTCGTGTACGTATGCGAATCGGTCTGACGGTGTGTCGACCGGCGCCCGGTCCGGCTGGATCGACTCGCCCACCGCAAATCCCCCGAAGCTCGAGCGCACGGCATCGCCGATTTCGCTCGAGTCGAACGCGCCTGCCACGCAAATCACCGCATTGGATGCGGTGTAGTGCCGTGCGTGATGATGGCGCAGATCGCTGGTCGCGAAGCGAGCCAGATTGTCCAAAGGACCCGGAATGGAAAAGCCGAGGGGGTGATCGGGATAGAGCAGCTGGCGCGACACGTTGTCGATGTCGATCTGCTCGCCCTCCTCGTTCAAATCCTCGAGGATCTCTTCTCGAATGATTTGCTTCTCGATTTTCAGGTCGGCGAGGCGGGGTCGGCCGAGCACTTCTGCGAGTAGCTCGACTCCGTGAACGATGCTCTCAGGCGGCAGGGTCAGCTCGTAGCTCGTGAAGTCGACGTGTGTGGCTGCGTCGAGCGTTCCCCCGAGCCTCTCGATGGCTAGAGTCAGCTCGTGCGAGGCTCGGTACGATTCGGTGCCCCGGTACAACATGTGCTCGAGAAAGTGGCTCAAGCCGTTGGTTTGCGCGGTCTCGTAGCGAGATCCGACCCGGACGAAGAACGAGACGGTCGTGGATTGCAAATGGGGCAGCGGAATGAGGCGCACGCGAAGCCCATTGCCGAGCGCGAACGACTCGGCAGGAAGCTCGGGAAGGCTGATTCCTCTAACTACGCTCATCCGCAGTTGTGAGTGGTTTAACGCGGAGGGCGTCTTCTTCGGTCGCCTTCGCGCGAAGCTGCTGAATGTACAGGTCGACGGTCTCTTTCCTCTTCAACGTTTCGAGGACTTCGCGGGTGGTTTGCCGAACGGACTCCGTGAACGACTCCTCATCGGGGCGCTGACGATCGATCAGACGGAAGATCACCCATTCGCGCCCGAGCTTGATGGGCTGCTCAGGAAACGCTTGGCCCTCCGGCAACTCGAACACCGCACCCATGAGCCCTGCCGTCGACAAACCGGGTACGGGCGTATCGGCGCGTCCGAACTCCGTGGTCTCCTCGAGGGTCGGGGTCAAAGCGGAATCGCCTCTCGCTTCTGCAGCGGCCGAAAGCCGTTGGTCGATCGCATCGTCGTCCTTGCTCG
>LJTN01000096.1 GCA_001303415.1 Myxococcales bacterium SG8_38 | reverse complement strand
AGGGGCCCCTCTTCCCTTTCGCCCGTGCTGGCGCGATCGAATGTACGGCGGTACTGGATTTCCGACGCAGCTCCACGGCGGCATCACCCCGTGGACCTTGCTGCGCAGTTGCGACCTGGTAAGAGGCTGCGTCCGCAGCCGTTTTCGAGGCCTGCGAGGGGCGAGTCGAGTGCCGAAAGAGATCATCATTCTTCTCAGCGCATGCGGAGTCCTCATCGTGTTGGGGACGATCGAGCTGGTGCTCCATCGCCGTCGGCTCGCGCGCATACCGATTCGAATCCACGTCAACGGCACACGCGGCAAGACCAGTGTCACACGTCTGATCGCAGCCGGGCTCCGCGAGGCCGGCATCCGGTGCGTGGCCAAGACCACGGGAACGGTGCCACGCTTCATCCTAACCAACGGCCGTGAGGTCCCCGTCTATCGGCCGGGCGGCGCCAACATCATCGAGCAGAAGCAGTCGGTCACCATGGCCGCCGCCCAGCGCGCCGACGCTCTCGTCGTGGAGTGCATGGCGCTGCAACCTCAGTTGCAGTGGCTGTCCGAGGCCAAGCTGATTCGCGCCACCCACGGCGTCATCACCAATGCGCGCCCCGATCACCTGGACGTCATGGGTCCCACCGAAGAAGACGTGGCACTCGCGCTTGCCGCGACGGTTCCCGTCGGCGGGGTCCTCGTCACCGCGGAACGAAAGCACCAGCCTTTGTTTCAGTGGGCTTCCGAAGATCGGGGCTCCCGGTTCCGCTCGGCCAAGGACATCAGCCGCTCGGTGACAGCCGAGGACATGTCGGGCTTTTCCTATCTCGAGCACGAAGAGAACGTCGAGCTCGCAATATCGGTTTGCGAGGAGCTCGGCATCGACTACGAAACCGCACTTCGCGGAATGTGGAGGGCGAAGCCCGATCCCGGCGCCATGACCGAAGACGAGGTCGAGTTCTTCGGGCGCACCATCGTGTTCGTGAACGGATTTGCCGCAAACGATCCCACCTCGACCCGTTACATCTGGGAGCAATCCCTGCGCAGGCATCGCGAGCTGAGCCGGCGCATCGCGGTCTTCAATTGCCGTTCCGACCGGGCGAATCGCTCCGAGCAGCTCGCCGAGTCATACGCCACTTGGACACAAGCCGACGAAGTCGTGCTATTGGGAACGGGACAGTACATCTTCGCCCGCGCTGCGGTGAGGAACGGACTCGACCCTACACGATTGGTTTTCGTCGATCGGACTCATCCGGCCGACATCTTCGAGATTCTGCTGGGCCTCGCCGAATCCTCAGCCCTGGTCATGGGTCTCGGGAACATCGCTGGGCCGGGGTTGGCACTAGCCGAATACTTCGCCAATCGAGGGAAGGATCATGCCAGAAATTGAGTTGTTGACCGTGTCGATCGGGCTCGGCCTGACGGCGAGCCTTCTCTACGGGGAGCTCTTCGGCCTCGCCGCCGGGGGCATGGTGGTTCCCGGCTACATTGCGCTCTACGCGAACAAGCCGGTCGACGTCGGGCTCACCCTGCTGGCGGCGCTCGTGACGTTCGGTTTCCTCAAGGGCCTTTCGCAGATCGCGATCGTATACGGCCGCAGGCGCACCGCGCTCACCATTCTCATCGGATATCTGGTGGGTATGGTATTTCGCATGTGGCTCCAAAGCCCGGTCACGCCATTTGCCGAAGGCGCCATCATCGGGTTCATCATCCCCGGTCTGATCGCGATCTGGTATCAGCGTCAGGGCGTGATGGAGACGACGCTCAGCCTTCTCACGGCCGCGGTCATCGTTCGCATGGTGTTGATCCTCTTCCTCGGAGACGTTCGGATATGAGGGGAATGTACTGGAAGCCCTCCGGGGCGTCTCAGGTGCAGCGGGCCCTGGTTGCGGCCCTGGCGATCATCGGGCTGATCGCCGTGGAGGTGTTCCCTTCCGAGGAACAGCAGCCATACTATGCGGAGAAAGTTCTCGCGGCCCGCAAGGCCGAAGAGGCGTTTGAGGTCCTTGCGGAAGTTTCCGAGCGCAAGGGCCTCAGCCTGCGCGTCAAGACCGACCCAGCCGAGTCGAGGTTGATCGGCGAGGTATTGTCACCCATCACGAGCGGAAGCGGCAGCCTCGTGTCGAAGCAGACTTCGGTGAACCCGAACTTCGCCGCGGTCGTCGTCCAATGGCTGAAGGAGCTGGGCGTTCGGAGCGGCGACGTGGTGGCCGTGGGGCTATCAGGCTCTTTCCCCGCGATGAACGTGGCCGTGTATTCGGCGATGAGCGCATTGGGCGTCGAGCCGATCGTCGTCACCAGCACGGCAGCCTCGCAGTGGGGCGCCAACGAGCCGACCTTCACCTGGCTCGACATGGAGGCCGAGCTGCGAAAAGCGGACGTATTCCCTTACAAGTCCGTGGCGGCGTCGCTCGGCGGGGTTGGCGATGAGGCGATCGGCTTGAGCAAGCGAGGCAAACGCATGCTCGAGCGGGCCATCGAGCGAAACAACGTGTCTGCTCTCACCGAGGTCGAGCCAGAAGAGGTCACCGCGAAAGCGGCGGAAGAAGAGGAGGGGGCCGAACAGCCCACGCCAAGCCTGGCGCTGGTCGATCAGGACAGCGTTCGGGAACGAGTTCGCGTGTACTACGAAGCTGCCGGAGATCGTGCGATCAAGGCCTACATCAACGTGGGCGGAGGCACGGTCTCGGTGGGCACCAAGGTAGGGAAGCGCAAGTTCGTTCCGGGTGTCAACACTCGCCCGCCGCGGGGCATGGAGGACATGCCGCCGTCCGTTCTGGGAGCGTTTCTGAAGACCGGGGTGCCGGGCATCCACATCACTCGCATCGTCGAGCTCGCGGAGGAATACGGTCTCGAAATCGCGCCCCGAAGCACGCCCGAGGTTGGGACCGGAGACATCTTTCAGAAGCGCGAGCCAAATCCTTGGCTGGCGGGAATCGTGCTCGCCCTCATTTTGCTGTCGCTCTTCGTGATTGCGCGCGCTCCGTGGGGCACGCGGATGCTACGCACCACCATTCCGCCCGAAAGCATCGTACCACCGGCGCCGAGCCCGCCGAGCCCGCCGAGCGAGCTCGCGCGGTCGTCCAATCCGGGCGATCGCGAATCAGCCGCTCACGACTTGCGCTGAGGTTGCTCGTCCCCGCCCGCTTGGGGCGCAAGGCGCATCATTCTCCAGGCCACGCCCAGACCTGTCTGGCGAGGGCCCGTGTAGATTGATGCGTCACCACCGGATGCTATAGGCCTGCCACAGGAGGTTTCTATGAAGACCCGCTTGCTTTGTGCTTTCTTCGTTGCTCCGGCGCTGCTGGCCGCGAGCTGCGCGGACGACTCCTCGTCGGTCTCGGTCAACGTCAAGTCCGCGGGGGATTTCACGCAGTTTCAGACGTTCAGCGTCGTGACCAAAGAGATGGCTGAAGAGAACCCCGACTTCCCCGATCTCGACGCTGATCAGGAAGCCTTCAACAACTCGGTCAACAATCTCATCATCGAGGCCATGCAGGCCGAGCCGGTGTGCCTGACCTTCATTCGCCCCCAAGACGTCACCGAGCAGAACCAGCCCGACCTCTGGGCGGCCAACGGGCTCGGACGTGAAACCGAAGGGGGCTACTACTACGACTGCTGCGGCGGCTACTGGTGGGGTTACTGGGGCTGGTACTGGGACCCCTGCGCCTATTGGTGCCCGCAGTACGTCGAGTACGACGTGGGCAGCTTGCTCATTCCGGTCGCCTCTCTACCGGCTGCCTCGGGCGAGGAGCCGGACGCCCTGTTTCTCGGCCTGGCGCAAACGATCATTCAGACCGCGCCCGACGTCGACACCAAAGTGCGTGAGGCCGTCGACCGTATCTTCCAACAGTGGCCTGAAAAACGCACCTGTCCCGAGGTGCAGTGACGTTATCTTAGCGAGACCCGGCCGCGTTTGGCGCGGTCGGGGCGCGGCGAGCCGGCTGAGGCCGCGTCGCGAGCTTGACCTTGGTATCGCTTTGCGAGCTGTGCATGGCCGCGCTTGGTGAGCTCCGGGGGAAACACGTACGGGGCGAGGTGGTCCAACGGGTCCAATACCTCGCCGTTGCGAAACAAGCCGAAGTGAAGGTGCGGACCCGAGTCCCGCACGCCCGTCCTTCCGACTTCGCCGAGCCGCTGGCCTGCCTCTACCCGCTCGCCGATCTTCACTTCGTAGGTCGCGAGATGCGCGTATAAGGAAACCACGCCGTTGCCGTGGTCGACCTCCACGAAAAGCCCTCGCGGTCCCATGTGCCTTTCGTGCACGATGCTGGCGCCCCACGGCTCGAGCGGGATGTGCGCCCTGCGCTCCCAGTCGACTCCCGCGAAGACGACTCGCCCTGCTGCGACGGACCGGACGGGCTCCCCATACTCCGACGCGAAGTCGATTCCCCGGTGCGGCCGCCTGCCATGGTCGCGCGGCTCACCGAGGCCGCTGGTCACGATCCGCGGGTACCCGTCCAGCGGGCTGACCAAAGCCAGGTCCCCGAGGCGGTTCCCCCCGGGCCGGTTGGTTTGCGCATGGCTGTTCAGCAAGCGCCGCCGCGCCGTGAGGATTCGGTCTTCCGGTCCGGTATCCCCCACCCGGTCGCCCCAGACGAAATGGGAAACCGGATGGCGGTGCGGGGCCGAGTGGAACGCGTGATCGATGTCCGGACACTGCTGCCCGAACACGCTGAGCAGAGCCGCCGCGAAGTAGAGGTTCGGATCTGGCTTCGTCAGCGCGGCGCGACGAAACGGGAACTCTCCGATGTCCAGTTGCTTGCGCTCCCAGCCGTGGTCTGTGCGGACCGCGAAATGATAGAAACCGTTGCGAACGTTCCGTTCGTGCATGCCCACGTTGATGAGCGTGAGCCCGGTGCCATAGCCGCTGTCGATGTCTGCGCTGCAGTGGCCCTGCGTATATACCAGGGCAGCTAGGAGCCAGGGATCCACCGAAAACTCCCGGCTGTACCGGACGATGGCGCGGGCATATCCCTCGAGCTCTTCGGAGCCTACCGAAGCGGGACACAACTGCCGCATTGCCTGGGCAAGCTCTCGAGGCGAGACGTCTGCAGGCGACGGCGGCTCTTCGGGCCAGTGCGACAGATCCGCCAATCCGGCGCCGCGCGGACGCAGTCCGAGCCGGCGCAGCTCCTGCGCCGTCAACGCGCCAGGGGGGGTCAGCCGGGGCGCTGAAGCGTCGTCGAGGACCACGCCCGTTCGCATTCGGCGCTTCCAGGGTGTGTCTTGTGCGTGGCTCGACTCGAAGGAGGCGCCCAGGGCGGCGATTAGCCCGAGGCATGTGCAACAAGCAAGGATTCTCAAGCAATCCCTCCGAAGCCTTCAGCATGACCCTTCCGCGCCGCCTGTCCAACTTAATGGTGTAAGTATTCACACGTTTTTGAGCGCAAAGGTTTTTGCGGCCGCGCGCCATGTCCGCTAGGGTGCCGATCGAGCCTTGCAACGGCACGCGTGATGACCAGCCCAGCAGCGACGGACATTTTGGGGGAGCGCCTCGCATCGCTCACGAATCGCCAAGAGCTTTTTGCCAGGCGACAGTACGAGCCGGTGATCTCGCAACAGGCGCTGGCTGCGACGACCTCCGCCTGGTTCGGCGTAGGCATCGCCGCAGACCAGGCGAGCTGCGGCCTTCCCGTGGACGTGCTGATCCTGATGTTCGCCCAAGAGATGGTTCGCAGAGAGCTCGGCCTCAACAGGAGCTTCATTCTCATCGCCGACAGCAACGCGTGCAATGCGGGAGTGCCGCGGCTCGACGTGCACCGATCGGCATCGCTCGCTCAGGCTCCGTTGGAAGCCTTGATCGATCGATTCCGCTTCCCGGTCGACATCCGCCGCTCGTCTTCCTTGGCTCCGGCCTCCGAGGTCGAGCGCAAGCAGGAAGCCCTCGACATCGACAACGGCTACGTCGCCCAACAGCTCGTTCAGACCGAGATCATGCGCAAGCGAGGCGCGGGGGTGAAGGTCGGGTGGGCCCTTTCCGCGTGCACCTACGACGAAACCTACTTCGATCGACTCTACCGAAACCGCTTTGGGGATCTGGTGACGTTCGTCTACACGATCGGCGGGCGAACCCTGAACGCGCAGCGGCCGAGGGCGTGCCCCTATCTGTGTCGTGAGCCCCGGGACCGCCTTCTCTTGGGAACGAAAGAAAACGCGGTGCGCAAGCTCTATTCCGATGCCGTTTCGCCGGCTGTCCGCGGCTACCGGCGTCTCATCGCCAAGCTCGCCCGCGCCTATCAGCACCTCACCGGCGAAGATCCCGGCACCCCGGAAAGCTTCCTTCAATTCGTGGTCGACGCTTCGTCCGGTACCTCTACTGCAGGAACGCGGCGAGTCGTCGAATCCCAGGCCGGCGCCCCAACGAGCTTCGCTCCCTGATCTCGCGTGCCTGTGCTTCGCTGATCTCGTTCGCGGCACCTCCGCTGAGGCCCGCGCGAAGAAAAGTCCGCTGATTGACGCCCCGCTCGAGCAGAAGCGCCGTCGCATGATCGAAAACCGACTCGCGGTGTTTCATCGCATCGAAGCTGCTTTCGATCACGGCGCGATCGATCCATCTTTCATCGCGTTCCCAGCCGAGGAACTCGACGATGCGTCGAATCGACGCCTTTCGGTCGCTCACTAGGTCCTCGTAGCGCACGATCAACACGTCGGTCTCGGTCGATCGTTTACGCCAACCAGCGACATGATCGAACCAGGAACCGTACTGGACCCGTCCTTCCATGAACCGGCGATAGAAATCGTCGAACGAGCCATGGAAGCCGAGATACGACCGGTAGAAGTAGAAGTACGAAACCAGCACGTCCTTCGGGTCGCGTTCCACGTAGATGTAGCGCGCCCCATCCGGCAGCCATTCCCGCGGCAGGTGGCTCTTGAACACCCTGGGCGAAGGAAACCTCTCGAGATCGGCAGCGGTGACCTCCCCGATCGCGAGTGAGCGCTCGAACCACGGCGACACTTTGGTCAGATGCTCGGGATCGGGCTGCGCCTCGTGGGTCAGCAGATAGAGAATCCATTGCGTCAGCGTCGTGCCGGAACGCGGGTAGCTCGAAATGAAGACGTCGCTCGGCCGGACCCGAAACTCCATGCGTCCTCGAAGGAAGTTGGCGATTCGCCGAACGTTCTCCAAGTTGCGGACGGCCAAATCGAGCGCGTCCGCCGCCGCTCCTAGTGCTCGGCCGGTTGCCCCGAGCAAAAGCTCGCTCGTCGTATCGATCTTGATTGGCCGCATGATCGGAGCCTGACTACCCTAGCACTGCCCATGGATGCCGTAACACACATTGCGACGCCCGAGTTCGCGATCGCCTTGGTCGTGAGCTTTCTGGCGGCGGCGCTTCACAGCACCGTGGGTTTCGGCTTCGCGCTCATCAGCGTGCCGATACTGTCATTGCTCGGTCCTGTTTTTGCCCCCGTGCCGCAATTGCTGGTCGTGCTGCCGCTCACGCTGGCCATCGTCTTCAGAGAACGCCATGCGATCGAGATCCGGAGCACCCTATGGATCTTCGCAGGACGCGTTCCCGGCGCCTTCGCCGGGGTGGCTTTGCTCAAGATGCTCTCCGCAGCGGCCCTCGATGTTCTGATGTCGGTCATGGTGCTCACCGGCGTGGCCCTCGTCTCGAGCCATGGCAGCTTTCGCCGGACGGCCGGCCGCGAGTTTGGCGCCGGTGTCGCCTCGGGAATCATGGCGATGGTATCGGCCATTGGCGGACCGCCCATCGCGCTTCTCTATCGCAACGACTCGGGCCCCACGGTGCGGGCCAATCTCGGTCTCGTCTTTGCCGTAGGCCTGTGCATCACCATCAGCGTGCGTGCCGCCGCCGGCGAGGTGAGCTCGAGCGAGGTCGCAGTCGGCATCGGGTTATTGCCCGCCGTTTGGCTCGGCCTGCGCGCGAGCCGCACGCTGATTCCTCGCGTGGAGGGGCCCGTGCTGCGAAACGCCATCGTGGTCATCGCCGGTGGAGCAGCGCTGCTCCTACTCGGTCGTGGCGCTCTCAATTGGTGAAGTAGACCCAGGTCGTTTCCGGCTGGAAGCGAATCGCATGCCATGCCGGCGGAACCTCGGGGTCGCTCCAGTAGTAGAGCCATCGAGCATCGACGGGCGCGACGTTGGTGCATCCGTGGCTCCGGACCTTGCCGAAATCGGTATGCCAATACGCTCCGTGAAGCGCGTACCCGCCGTGGTAGTAGAGCGTCCACGGAACCTCTTCCACCTCGTAGAAACCATCGATCGGATCCGTCGCATTCATGGTCGTCGAGATGTACTTCTGCTGCACCTGGAACAACCCCGTGGGCGGCTCGTAGCCCTCTTTGCCGCTCGAGATGACCGTCGCGTAAGCCGGCTCGTCTCCTTCGTACGCGACCAGCGTTTGCTGGCTCAGGTCCACGTGAATCCATTTTGCGCCTTTTGGAACGTCGCTCGGGCGCTTCGTCCGGCGCGCCACGCGTACCTCGTCCCGTCGCACGAATCCGGCCAATCCGCCCACGTAGGTCACGCCTTCCTTCACGAGCTCTTCGGTGACCACGAATCTAGCGTGTTTTTCGGCCTTTCCTGCGACCCGAACCGCTCCACCTTCGAGGCTCAAGAGCTCCCGACCCTCACCGTAGACGAATGCCAAGGGAAGCTCCCAGCCCCCCCGGCCGAGCTCCTCTCCGCGAATCGGTTCGGGGTTTCGAAGCTCGACGTCGCCTTCTCGGACATAACGGCCGCGGACGGTTCGATAGAACACCGCGCCGTCGCTCTCGCGCTTTTCTCTTTCGGCAAGCGCTAGAAAATAGTCACCTTCCATGAGCGACGACACCACCTCCGGCGTCGGCCCCTTTTTCTCCATCGCACGCCGGGCTTCTTTCTCTTCCTGCTCGGTGGGGATGCGGTAGTAGCGAGGCGCACGTTCGGTGATCACGCGCGAGTACTGATAGGGAAGGTGGTTTTCCACCTCGGCCGGGGGCACGCCGTAACTGGCTGCCGTCGGCTGGTCGCTGACGTGAAAGCCTAGACCCGTGCAGACGTATCCGAAGGGAACGGCTTCGTACCATGCGCCGTCCTTGCAGCCGGAGCCGCCGACCTTGTTACCCACCTTGAGCACCGATCCACGCCGCACGACGCCTGCGACTTTGGGACTTGCCGTGGCGCCGTCGTAGATGAATGCGTCGTAATGAAAGGCGGCGCCGAACAGAGGAGACTGTCCGGGATTGTTGCGCG
>LJTN01000039.1 GCA_001303415.1 Myxococcales bacterium SG8_38 | reverse complement strand
AAGAGACGCGCATTGCCCAGCACCCCGGCGATAATGGTGTCCGATGGCGCGCCAAACGATGTCGTCAGGCGCAGCTCTTCGAGATCGGTCAAACCCTCGAGCTCGTAGAGCCCGCTGCCGCCGATGATGCCGAGTGTACGCACGGTACCGCTCATCGCGCGTAAGCCTGTCGCATGACCACCACCGTGGCTACCTCACCGCTGCGGAACACGTCTAGGCTCACGCTCGAGCCCACGGGCCCGCGGAGCCTCTCGACGATGGCAGGGTATTCGAGCTCCCGCACCGAAGCTCCATCGATGGCAATGATCACGTCGTTGACTCGAAGCCCCGCGAGATCGGCCGCGCCTCCCGCTGGGACGTCGACCACCCGCAGCCCGCCTCCCTCGGAGTAGGCAAGCTTCGCGTGGATGCCTCCGGTCGGCTGCGCCTGGCCGGGACCGCCACATCCTGTCAGCAGGGCCAATCCGACGAGCAGCGCCATGCACATTGATGCGCATCGACTCTTCATGCGACCTCGGCATAGTCGGGTTCTGCACGAGCGCAAACCCGCGGCCGCCGTGGATTGACAGCGCCGAGCCCGAGAGTACCATCCACTCAACCCCGCGAAACCGCGAACGAAACTGCTCTGGGTCCGGATTCATGTACAAGCTGGTCATCTCGGACGATGAGGGTCATACGACCGTCGTTCCGCTTCTGCGCGACGAGATCACGATCGGCCGCAACAAGGGAAATACGATTCGGCTCACCGAGCGCAACGTGTCGCGCCGCCATGCCAGGCTTTTGCGACGGAACGGGTCGTACGTGGTCGAGGATCTCGGCTCCTACAACGGCGTCACGCTCAATGGAGCGCGACTCGAAAGCAAGGCAGAGCTCGTCTCGGGCGATCAACTCGGGATCGGCGACTATGCGCTCGCGTTTCAGTCCGATGCTGCCGAAAAGGGCAACACCTTGCCCGCACCGGAGCCCAAGCTTCAACCGCCCCCGAGGCTCGTGCTCCTGAGTGAGCCAGCGGCTGGCGCGGAGTTCACGCTCAACAAGCCCGTGCTTCGCATCGGACGTGACGAACGTCTGGACATCTGGATCAACCACAAGTCGATGTCCCACGAACACGCCGAGATTCAGTTGAGCGATGGGAGGGTCACGATTTTCGATTTGGGCAGCGCCAATGGGATGCGGATCAACGGCATCGAGGCTTCGCGTGCCGTCCTCGAAAACGGGGACGTGCTCGAGCTCGGCGAGGTGCGCTTCCGCTTTCTTCCGCCGCAAGGTGCTCATAGCTTGGAGCCTTTGCCCGAGGAGCTGCCCAGAACCGAGGGGCCGTTGCCGTCGCGGAAGCCCGTTTTTGCGCTGAGCTTGATCGCCTTGCTTCTGGTCGCCGGCGCGGGCGCAGTCTTCGTCACGCTACGGGGCGTACCCGCGTTCGACATGCTCGCTCCGATTCCTTCGAAGGATGGGGCGCCGGAAGCAGGGGAAGTCGCGGCCGCTTTACGCGGGCGACGTGCGGCCTCGGGGTTCCAGGCGCCGGCCCGGCAGGCGACGAGCGGCGCAAGCGCCGAAACGGAGCCCCCTGTGTCCTCGATCGAGGAACCCCGCGAATGGGAGAAACAGCTCAGCCGCGCGGGGCGGGCGTTGGCAAAGGGAAGGTTCGATCGAGCCTATGCGCTTGCCAACGAGCTGCCGCCCGACAGCGTGCTTCGCGAGACGCCCGAGTTTGGTGAGATACGTTACCGGTACGCGAATGCGCACTTGCTCGAGGCCCGGCGCGCCCTGGAACGGGGAGATCGCGAGCGGGCAGGGAGTGAGGCCAAGCTCGTGCTCGACCTCCCCGGCATCACCGACAAGCAACGGCAGGAGGCCCGGCGGCTCCTCGGTCAAGCCGCGAGGTAGCCAGGGTCGCAGAATCGTTGATTAATGGGCTCCGCCCATGACAGACTGAAGGTGGGTGTTTGGGGGCACACAATCTGGGCGGGATTCGTCCCTGCGGGGCGTCTGGTTGATTGCGGCCGTCCTTGGGGTGCTGAGCGGGCCCAGCTATGCGCTCGGGCAGGACGCAACGCTGACGACAGGTGGCATGGATTTGCACCTGTTTCAGCCGGCGGTCGACACCCGCGGCTACTTTGCGGTGAACGGCACCGAGGTCATGCCGCACAAGGACTTCAGCTTCGGCCTCATCTTGGACGGGGGCTTTGGCATCCTACGCTACAACGGATTCGAAACCAATTCCAATCGAGCGGTTGTCGACGCCGAACGCCAAAGCCGGATCGCGAAGCAAGCATTCACCGCGCGGTTCATGTTCAACATCGGTCTGGTCGACCGGTTGGTTCTCGGTATCGTGCTTCCGATTACGTTCTTTCGAGGAGACACCGTCCAGGTTCCCGATCGCGGTGGCACCTGCACTGGAGCCGACGCAACCGGTTGTCTGTACAACTTCGAAGCAGGCGGTTTGAGCTCGCAGGGCGTCGGGGACCTGCAGATCCATGCCAAGGCTCGGTTGCTCAATCTCGGGGAGTTCCCCGCCGGCATCGCGGTGATCCTGCGCGCCCAGTTTCCGACGGCTAAGACGACGGAGTTTGCGGGCGAGCCTGGCGTGGCCCTTTGGCCGAGCGCGGTGTTCGAGTTTCAACCCATCGAGAAAATCCGTCTCGCGCTCGAAGGCGGCTACCGCTGGAACTCAAAACAAGGGGCAACCTTCATCTGGGACGGCCGCTCGAATCCGTCCGGTCTGACGGGGACGGCCGTCGACCCCGTCGACGATCCCACGACGGGCAGCCGGTTCACCTACGACGACTTGATCACCTTCGGTTTCGGCTCGGCCTTCCGCATCGCGCGGCCTCTCGATCTCGTGCTCGAGCTCTATGGCACCCAAATTGCCAAGGAAATTGGCACCAAGGGCACGCTGTCCATGGAAGCGCTGGGTGGCTTCAAGTACTTCGTCACGAACAAGAGCTTCCTCTATTTCGCCGCCGGCGCGGGGATACCCAAGACTGGGTTCCAAGCAGCGAACATCCGCGCGGTCATCGGCTTCATGTATGAGCCCGCCGTGGAGGACCGCGATGGGGATGGCATTCCCGACGATGACGACGCATGTCCGGACGCCGCGGAGGACAAGGATGGCTTCGAGGATCGCGACGGCTGTCCTGATTTGGACAACGACGGAGATGGGATCCTCGACGTCGACGATGCGTGCCCGCTAGTCAAAGAAGACTATGATGGCGATCGAGACGAGGACGGTTGTCCGGAAGGCAAAGAGGGAGACCGGGACGGAGATGGGATTCCCGATCAGGTCGACGATTGTCCAGACGTGCCCGAGGATTTCGATGGCTTCCAGGACGAGGATGGTTGCCCAGACCCCGACAATGACGCCGACGGCATTCCCGACGAGAAGGATCTGTGCCCCGACGACCCAGAAGACTTCGACGGCTTCCAGGACGAGGACGGCTGCCCGGACCCCGACAATGATGGCGATCGCATTTTGGACGTCGACGACGCTTGCCCGAACGAGCCCGAAACCTACAACGGGTACAAAGACGAAGATGGGTGTCCGGACAAGGGCCTGGTGATCGTCGAGGACACGCAGATCACGATCCTCGAGAAGATCTACTTCGAAACCGACAGCGCGATCATCAAACCCCGAAGCTTCCCGCTCTTGGATGCCGTGGCTGCCACGCTGAACGCGAGCCCACAGATCACCTTGGTCGAGATCCAGGGCCACGCCGACGAGCGGGGCAGCGATGCCTACAACATCAAGCTCACGCGCGCTCGCGCGGCGTCGGTCATGAATGCCTTGATCGAGCGGGGAGTGCTGAAAGAGCGGCTCCGATCGGGAGGATATGGCGAGCGCTGCCCGGTCGATCCCAGGCGCAACGCGGCTGCATGGGAGAAAAACCGGCGCGTCGAGTTCAAGATCATCGAAACCGACGCAGGTCCGACCGGAGTTGAGGTAACATGCCCGCGGGGCCGTTCTCTGGTGCCGAGGTGATATGTCGCGCGAGCGCTTCATCGAGCTCATGACGCCTGCTTTGATCCGCTTTGGGCAGGATTTGAAGTCCTTGCTGCGGATCGTGGAGGATCCCGAGATCGACGATCAAAGCCGGGTCGCGGCCGCAGGCGCGCTGATGCACGTCATTTCTTCGCCCGGCGCCATTCCCGGTGTTCGAGGAGTGCTTCGCTATCTCGGAGACGCGTTGGTCATCAGGCTCGTGCTGCGCGACGTTCGCAAGCGCTCGCCCCAAGGGTTTCGGAAGCATCTCGAAGAGTCGCCGGAAATGCTCGACCCGCTCTCCGAGGAGCTCGAAGCCATGCGCGCGTATCTCGGGGATCGCGTGGACGTGCTCGAAAAGGCCGTGACGAAGTTTCCAACGCTGAACCATCAGGGCCATCAGGCGGCCGCCTGCGTCGACAATCCCGAGTCGAGCACATGGCTCTACGATGCCGTTCACGAAGCCCTGATCGACGAGATCGACTTCGATGAAGAGGATGTCGTGCGCGAGCTCAAACAGATCGACCAGATACTGGCTCCGCTCGACTCTCGCGTGAGCCGGTGATGGCTACGCGGCCTTTTGCGAGGGCTCGGAGATCTCCTGCAGCAACCAGGTTCCGCGGGAGGTCTTGACCGGCTTGGGCGTCCGCCGGCTCAGCGCTCGGATCAGCTCCAGCGCTTGCGCATCCCATTCGACGAGCCGCGTGATGAGGCCGTCCGGGCCGCGATGCGCGAGCGTGTCCACCATGCGGCGACGCACCAGGTCATCGGCATCGGACTGGGCTCGGGTCTGCACCAATAGCATCACGTGGCGACGCCACGTGAAGCCGTTCGAGCTGGAGGCAACGGCGAAGCCCAGCCTGAAGAGGCCGGTACGACACGAGGGCAGGAACAAACGGAGCCGCGGCCGGCCGTCCGGGGCTAGCTCCCAACTGAGCGCCATTTGCGGTGCATCGGCATCCAAGCGAAGCGATGAAGCGAACTCGCGCAGCAACTCGGCTGCCTCGTCGGCCCTAGGCCCCACATGGCGACGAGTTCCCGAGAAAAACAAGGGCACCAGCAGGAGCGCGGCTGCCGACTGACCGCCTGCGAATGAGCACGCGCTGCTCAGGGCGAGGACGACCGCTCCGATCCCGGTCGTCGCGTCCAGATAGTCCGCTAGCCTGGTCTTGGGCTGGGGAAGCTCCACCGAGCGAGCAGCTCGCCAATCTTCGTGTGGCGCGACGGTTGCCGTCGGCAACGGTCTGTGTAGGGCGAGCGCAATCAGGGGGAGCGCAAGCCACAGATTGTCCGGACCCATCCACTGCGCAGCGCCTGCGATCGCCGCCGCGATCGGAAGCACCGCAACCCAGGACGCCCGGACGAGCAGCAGATCGGTTCCCATGGTGAGCTGCACCAGCCTGCGCTTCAGAAGCGCGAGCATCGCGACGACGAGGAGCGTCCAGACGAACGGACGTCGTGTCTCCTTCGGCAGCGGCCGGAATACGGGCGGCGGGGGCGCCTCAGGCGCAGCGGGTAGCGCAAGCGATTCGGCCGGCACGTCGACCGTCAGAGGCCACGGGGTCATCCTCGGGAGGTGGATACGACGCCAGCTGACGACGGTGCGGTTCGGCCGTTCAGTGATCTGCACGTCGACGCCCGCGGGCGTATCCGCTGGATCGGTAGGAGTCGAAGTGCCCTTCGGCGCACGCAGCTCCACCGAGACATCGTGGAGGCCGGTCTCCCATGCCGGTAGGGACCACAAGACCCGCGCGCGTGGCTGACCTTCGACCTCTACCGCCGCCGCCTCGACTCTGGACTCGTACCGAATGAAGGCTCGATACCCGCCTCGCTTCGGCGCTTCGCGCCGCGAGAAGGAGAGACGAATGCGGCCTTCGGCGTCGACCTCCGCATCCGGTCTGAAGATCTCTCCATCTTCCGAACGGAAATACGGAGGACGCGACGGGTCGAGCACCACCCCGGCGCCGAGCCCCGCGAGCTCGAGCTCGCGCAACCATCCGGCTTGAACTTCGACATCCAGCCGAAGAAGGACATCGGCAGTGGCATCGCGGCCGAGGTCGATCTCGGCGTGGGCGCCGCCAACCACTGATCGAGTCCACGCATGAGCCGTCGACGACGTGGCAAGAACGATGACGAACGCGGCGAGAAGCAGCCCTGGCACCTGGCGAGCGACCATGGGCCGAACGTAAGAAATTCCGGCGCTTCGGTGAAATTTCTTACTGCATGCGGATCCATGCCGGCATGAACAAGAGCAGGAACAACAGCAAGGTGAGCCACCCCACGGCGCGCCGCCGGCGGGACAGGGATGAGTCTTCCGTCGGCGGATGATCGGGGCCGGTCGCGCGAGTCAATATCCACAGCACGAACGCCCAGACCAGCCAATGCATCCCCGCCGTCGCGTCATAGACGAGCTGGTCGCCTCGGACTCCCCGAAGGTAGGCGGGAAGCCCGTAGGCCACACATACGAGCACCGCCAGCAACGGAAGCAAGCGCAGAACCGATCTCGAGACTCGATTCTGATGAGGTCCAAGCAGCGCATAGGCCACGTGACCTCCATCGAGCTGTCCAAATGGAAGCAAGTTGATCATTGTGACCAACAACCCTGCCCAGCCTGCGAGGGCGGTCGGGGTGAGCATCACGTCGTACCCTTCCGGGATCGGTCCCTTCAGCCACCACAAGACTCCCAGATATAGAATCGACCGGCCCTCGACGATGTAGGGCCCCTCTGGGAGTTGCTCGACCGGCGAGCCGTGGATTCCGTAGATGACGATGGGCAATGCGACGGCCATTCCACATAGTGGGCCCGCGGCCCCGATGTCGAGCAGAGCGTTGCGAGACCGAATACGCTCGCGAATCTGGATGACCGCGCCCATCGTGCCCAACAGAAAGAAAGGGACAGGAATGAAGAAGGGGGGCGATACCTCGACCCGATGGTACATCCCAGCGAAAAAATGGCCGAACTCGTGGGCCATCAAAATCGCCATCAGAGGAAGCGAAAATACCCAGCCGGCTCCGAGCTCCGCGAGCGAGGTCGGTGGCTTTCCGAGCACCATGCCCGCACCCACGTAGAAGGTCGAAAGAAAGGTGAGCGCCATCAGAAGCAGCGGGAGGCCCCATCGCGTCTTTCGCCGTGACACGGCCTGCCTCTAGCATGTGCGTTCGGAAGCGCACGATCTGCTATCCTCTTCGACGGATGGACCTCTATAGCGCTGCCAGACGGCTGAATCGGCCGTTCGTTTTTTCCAGCGAGGCATCGAGGCAGGCTCTGTCCATCGGTGACCACGGTCTGATCGGCGATGGCTTCTCTGCCGCGCTGGTCCGTGCGGATGGCACCATCGATTGGCTGTGCTTCCCTCGGTTCGACAGCCCCAGCGTTTTCGCTGCGCTGCTCGACGAGAAGCGAGGAGGTTCGACCTCCGTGAGCCCAGTCCAGTATCCCTTCGAAACGTTGCAGCGGTACGACCCCGACACCAACGTGCTCGAGACGCTGTTCCGAGTGCAGGATGGGAAGGGCACGATTCGACTCACCGACTATATGCCTTGGACGGATGATCCTCGCTCCGCCGTGCACGAGGTGCATCGCCGCATTCAATGCGTCGAGGGCGAAGCTCTGGTCAAAGTCGTTTTCGATCCGCGATTTGAGTACGGCCGCGCGGAAACGCGGTTCGATACCCCGCTCAGCCGCTCTGCGGTTGCAAGGAGCGCCACCGGCGAGAGCTTGGTGGCCGTCTTGGGGGGAATCGGAAGTTGGGAGCCGCGGCCCGAAGGTGGGGTCCAGGCGGTGCTCCCCCTCAAAGCAGGCGAGCGCGAGTGGATGGTCATCGGTTGGAATGCGTTCGAGTCCGAGTCCATTTTGGCTTATCGGCCATACGACTCGCTTCGCAATACGCGGCGCCGTTGGAGAGACTGGGTTCGACAGCTCCACTACGACGGCCCTTGGCGACATCACGTCGTGCGCTCCGCTCTCTTGCTGAAGCTGCTCATGTACGCGCCGACCGGCGCCATGGTCGCTGCACCGACCACCTCGATCCCCGAATGGATCGGCGGCGTGCGCAACTGGGACTACCGCTACACATGGACACGAGACTCGGCGATGGCCGTACGTGCAGCGAACTTGCTCGGCTGCACGCGCGAGGCCCGCGAATACTTCCACTTCGTGCGTGATACCCTGGAGAGGGACCGCAAGCTGCACATCATGTATGCAATCGATGGCGGCCGGGTGCCGGACGAGCAGACGCTAGACGAGCTCGAGGGCTATCGCAGGTCGAAGCCGATCCGCATCGGCAATGGCGCCCGCGATCAGCTTCAACTTGACACGGCCGGAGCGCTCATGGATGCCGCGTACGTCTACGAACGCGGAGGGGGGTCGCTCACGGCCCGAGGTTGGCGCCGGCTCCGGGAGGTGGTGGACACCGTCGCCGCCACCTGGACCGAGCCCGATCACGGCATCTGGGAGCCGAGGGCGGGCAAGCGGCACAATGTGCACTCCAAGCTGATGAGCTGGCTCGCGCTCCATCGAGGGACACAGCTGGCGCCGTTGTTTGGGGAGCAACCCGCTCGAGACCGATGGCAGCAGGCTGCCGAGGCGCTACACGCCGAGCTGTGCATTCGCGGACTAGACCGAGCGGGAAAGCGATTCGTGGCCGCCTATGATCACGAGCATCCGGACGCGGCGCTTCTATTGCTTCCCATTCACGGATTTCTTCCACCGAGCGACGAACGCGTGCTTCGGACCGTAAAGTGGATTCGGGACGAGTTGGGCGAGGGTCCCTACGTGTACCGGTATCGGGCGGACGACGGCATAGGCGGGGAAGAAGGAGCCTTCGTTTTGTGCGGATTCTGGCTCGCCGAAGCCCTCGCCATGGCCGGCGAGCTCGACGAGGCGCAGCAGGTTTTCGTTGCGCATGCCGAAGCATCCAATCACCTGGGGCTCTTGTCCGAGGAGATCGACCCGGCCACCCAGGCTCTGTTGGGAAACTTCCCCCAGGCCTTCAGCCATCTAGGGCTGATCAACGCTGCGGCGAGGATCGACTTGGCATTGCGGCTGCGTGATGAAGGATCGCCTCGCGTTCCAGAGGTCCAGATCGAGCGTTAGGGGTGCGTGTGACCTTCGACATGGAAGGGGCGCATGGGCGCCGAATCATGGTGCTAAGACTCGGATCGCACTTGACGGCGCTCGCATTGGTGACAGGGCTCGGTTTGTTTCTGGTGGGAGAGGTCGAAAGCCCCTGGTCGTGGATGGGATTCACGCTCGCGACGTTCGTTGCGTTGCTCATCGTGGTGGCGTGGAGTCGCGCCGTGCTGATCCGCCTCGAAGACGCATCAGCTCTGGACGGGCACGGAGTTGCGCCGCTGCCAAAGATCACGCACGAGTCAGAGCAGCCTCGATCCGCGGCAAGCCCGGTTGCGCAGGGCTCAGCGGACGATGTCGACTATCTCATGGCGCTCCGCCACGAGTTTCGAACTCCGCTCAATGCAGTGCTTGGATTCTCCGACGTTCTGCTCAGTGGCATCGACGGCCGCGTCAACGCATCGCAGCGCGAGGATTTGGAGATCATCCGAGCATCTGGAATCCGGCTTCGGATCCTTCTCGACAGCGCGCTCGATCTATCTCAGCTTGCCGATGGCGAGCTACGCCTCGAGACCGAAGGCGTCGACGTTTGTGAGATCGTTCGTCGCGCCGCTGTGGAGGTCGGCCAACTCTGGTCCAACAAGCGTTTCGCGCATTGTACGTTGCCCGGTCAATCTTGCATGGCCAACGTAGATGAAGCTCGCCTGCGACGGTCCATTTTGGTGCTCGCGGATTTTCTGGCCACCAACCATCGCGATGCACAGATTCAGATGAGCCTAGCCTCGTCCAACGGTCATCTCGCAATCGAGCTGACGGCTCAACCTTCAGACACGGTGGCCCTAGACGAATTGCCGACGCCCCGAGAAGTCTTGGCGTCCGAGGACATAGCAAAGATCCGTCGGTGGCCGGTTGCCGTGACGTCCGAGGTCATCGCGCAGCACCACGGCTCTCTCTACCATGGCAGTGGTCCGTCTCGGTTTCTGATTCGGCTACCTGCGGGGAGCGTTGGATGAGCCGCGGACGTCCTCTCCCGGTTGCTAGCTTTCGACGGGCGTCGTTCGTCGCGACGCTCTATTTCGCCGGATTATGGGTGGCGCTTGCAGAAGCGCACAGGTATCGAGGAGCGCTCTTCGTGCTGGGGGCCGGGCTCCTCTTGGGCACGGTGGTCTTCAGGTCGGGCGGAGTGTCTAGGCGCGGGCGGCAGGGCGTCGGCGAGTCGAAGCCTTCGGCAGAGCCCGAACCGAGCCACGATCGGGTCGAAGTGAGCTCGGCCCGACCCGAGCTTCCAGAGCGGCAACGCGCTCGCTTCTTGGGTGCCCTCGGCCACGAGCTTCGCAACCCTCTGAACTCGGTCACCGGGTTCTCCGACATGCTTCTCGGCCGGGTCGATGGAGAGCTCAACGGGGAGCAGGAGCGAAGTGTGCGCACCATTCGAGCAGCTGCCGAGCGTCTGCTCCGGCTCGTCTCGACCGTCGTCGACCAGGCAAAGCTCGAGGCGGGCACGCTTCGACTCCAACCGCAATGGGTCGCGCCCAAGGATCTCATCTCCGAGGCAATCGAGTTCGTGCGCTCCCGGGCGGAAGGCGCCTCGGTGGTAGGAGCGGTCTCCGAAGGCTTGCCGCGCGTGTTCGTGGATCGCCAACGTACGGTGCATGCACTGGTGAGCCTGGCCGTGTTGGTGATGCGTTCATCCGAGACCGACGTTTCGTTCAGGGTAGGGCCGCCGCGCCGCGACCAAGTGGGAAAGGGCTTCGTCCAGTTCGATCTCATGACGAGCATCAACGATTCCACCGCTGCCACCCTCACCGTCGTGGAACGCTTGCAGCGTCCGCTCTCCCGCTCGGATGCTCTCGGGCTGGAGGTTGCGGTCGCCAGGCGCGTCATCGAGGCGCAGGGCGGGCGAATGTGGACCGAGGCCGGGACGGCAGGAAGCCTGCGCGTCTGCATGACGTTGCCGACTTCCTCGGTCTAGCGCCCCCTGCGGCCGAGCGTGTCCAGGATTCCCTTGTATGCCGCGTTTCGTTTCCAACCGAAGTCTTCCTGGAGTCTCTGCGCCATCTGTTTGGTGGTGAGACCTTCTTGCTGCCAATCGCCGACGAGCCGATCGAGATCGACGTCCTCCGCGCGGGTGGGGGCGCCTTTCCCCTCGATGACGACCGTGATCTCGCCCTTGACGGGATCGGCGAGCACGGCTTGCACTTCCGCAATGGTACCGCGAATGGTCTGCTCGTGGATCTTGGTCAGCTCGCGGCAAAGCGCGATCTGCCGTTCGTCGCCGAGGTGCTGCTCGAGGTCTTGGAGTGTTGCTTGGATGCGATGTGGGGATTCGAACAACACGACCGCACAATCGCTGCTCGCAATCCGATCGAGCGCACGGATTCTATCGCCGCCGCTTCGGGGGAGGAACCCCTCGAAGGTGAAGCGGTCCACGGAGAGACCCGAAACGGAGAGCGCCGCGAGCACGGCGCTCGGGCCCGGGATCGCCTCGACCTCGATTCCAGCAGCGGCTGCACGTGCCACCAAGTACGCGCCTGGATCGCTCACCACCGGCGTTCCTGCATCACTAACTAGCGCGTAGTGAGCCCCTTTGAGCAGCTCGCTCACCGCGCGGTCGATCTTCTCGTCGCTGCTGTGTGCATGAAAGGAACGCAACGGAGTATCGATGCCGTGTTTCGCACAAAGTTTCCGTGTGTGCCGGGTGTCCTCGGCGAGGATTAAGTCGGCCTCCCGCAATACGCGGAGTGCCCTGAGCGTAATGTCCTCCAGGCAACCGATGGGAGTCGCAACAACTGACAGACGGCCAGGCATCAGAGGGCGTTACCACATCTAGATGACGCGGCGACCCGGAACCTAGGGAGATTCGTAGACCTCGACCACCGTCTCTCCGAGCTCCTCGTGAAGATACGCTTTGAGCTTCTGGAGCAGCCGCTTCTCGATCTGGCGCACGCGCTCCCGGCTCACCCCGAACTCGTCGCCCAGAGTCTGCAGAGTCTTCGGGTCCTCGGCGACGAGCCGGTCCTGGAAGATCTTCTTTTCCTTGCCCTTGAGCGATTTTCCGAACTCGTGGATCTTCTCCGTGAACTGGTCCCCTACCTCGGCTTCGGCCAAGGTATCGTCGGCCCGCGCCTCTTCGGAGGGAAGGAGCTCCACCCGCGCCACTAACCGGCCCTCCGAAGTCCCAACGGGCGCATCCAAAGACGCGTCGCCTGCGGCGAGTCGCATGTCCATGGAAACGACATCGCGTTCGGGTACGTTCAAGCGCTCGGCGATCAGCTCGGCGGTGGGCTCAATTCCCATTGCGGACAGTCGGGCCTTTTCCTTTTGCAAGTTGAAGAAAAGCTTGCGCTGGGCCTGCGTCGTGCCCACTTTGACGAGACGGTAGTTGTTCAAGATGTAGCGAAGAATGTAAGCGCGAATCCACCAGGCTGCGTAGCTCGAGAGCTTCACTCCTTTGTAGGGGTCGTACTTCTTCACGGCCTGCATGAGCCCGATGTTCCCCTCTTGAACCAGGTCGAGAATGGTCTTGTAAGCTTGGCGGTAGTCGTACGCGATCTTCACGACTAGCCGCAGGTTCGACGTCACCAAGCGTCTCGCCGCCTCGAGATCGTCGTGCTCGAAGAAGCGTACCGCGAGCTCGTGCTCCTCTTCTTTGGATAGAAGGGGGTACCGCTGGATGTCCCTCATGTACGCACCGAGCGGATCGCGACGGCTCAGCGCGGAAGAGGCAAGCGCCAGGGAGTGCGAGTCGTCACTGTGCCTGTCGTCTTGCTCCGGCGGAAGCTCGGCATCTCCAGGCTCGTCGATTTCGTCGGGAGACTCTGGCTCGTTTTCCGTCATGCGTTCCTCTGTGACACCGATCTCTAAAGCACGGGGGCCCGTCGCGTCCAGTGCAGGCTCTCACTTCGGCGCTTCGAAAGGCTGGTTGCCGGCAGGGCGAGGGCGCAGCCTTCCGCCGAGAGAGCCGGCAATGATGTACTGAATCGCCCCGTCAGAGGTCATGGCAGACTTGAGACCGCTAGACGCCAGCTCGAACATGGTTGCGACTTTCGGGCTACGTTCCTTGTATCCGTCCTCGACCTTGACTCTCAGTATCAGGTCAAGCTCGGAGCGTTTGAGCGGACGCGAGAGCCGAACGTTGCCCAACATCCCGAGCTTGAGGTCGCTACCGTCGGAGCTCGCGCGTTCGATTTTGGCGACGCCATCTTCGATCGTCGCGAGCAATTCGAGGTCGCCAGCGTCCGCCTGATCGACCGTGAGCCCGCCCCATCCGGGGATCTCCAGCTGCGATTCGCCGTCGCCCACCTTCAAGCCTTCGACCGTGATGGCGACATCGCCCGTCGACTCGTTGACCTCGCTCGGCATGGTCAGCTCCACCTCTCCGCTGAGCGTTCCTGCCAGTGGGATCTTGGTGAACCTTCGAAGAGCGGAAATCGCCGCAAGGTCGATGTCATCGAGCTCCACATCGACTTCGAGGTTGCTCTCGCCGAGGGTCATGTCGCCGTCAGCTTCTCCGCCGGCAAGCTCCGCATCGAAGCTGTACGATTTCGAGTCGGACATCAACGAGAACAAGGATGCCTTCACGGTGAGCTCTTCGAAGATGACGTCGAGCGGAGGCGAGCCATCTTCCTCCGCGGGAAGGACCACACGCATGTTCTCGAATGCCAGACCCGAGAATCCGGCGTGCGTCAGGTCGATGATCTCGAGCTCGTAGCCTCGCGTCCGCGCCTCTTGCACCAAGCGGTCCGCGAGGCGCTCGTAGGGAAACGTCTTGTAGGCGAAGAACACGAAACACAAGAGAAAAAAGATGGGATACCCCGCCCACTTGAAGATCTGCCTGAAGGGAATCCTGCGCATTCCTACTCCTCTTCCGTGGCTGCGCTGCCTTCGCGGTCATATGCGTTGACGGCGAGCTTCACCGTGTAGCCCGTGCGCATGCGTCCGCCGGTCATCTGAATCTGCTCGATTGCAATGGGATAGGAGCTGTTCTCGATGTCAGCCAGCATCTCGATCAACGGTCGAATCTCGACGACGGGCAGCGAGACGCGCACAGAGCGACGGCTGTAGGCTCCCATGTCGAGCTTGGGCTGGTCGGTGATTGAAAGCCCCGTCACCCCATACTGCTGCGCCCGCTCTTCCAGGAAGCCGCCCAGCGAAGGCGCCTTGCGGCTGTACAGGCGTTGGACGGCGCGTCGGTCGGCCTTTTGTTGCAAAAGGCGAGGCTCGGAGCGGCGAATGTCTTGTAAGACTCGCGCGATGTCTTCGTTCTCCGACTCGATATCCGAGATGGCTGAAATGGCAACGTAGATCGGCACGACGACCAACAGCACGCAGAAGACGGCAGCCATCAATCCGAGAAGGTTGCGCTCACGATCGCTGAGCGAGTCGACCCAGCTTCGCACGTTGTCGAATGCATCCCTGAAGGCCACGTTACTGCTCCTTCCCGCTGCGAGAACTGGGCTCTTCACATCGGATCTTGACCTCAATCTTGTAGTCTTTGCGGTCCTCGACGGCCGTGGAGATGGAGCCTTTTTCTACCTCCGCGAAGCATCGGTGCTCCTGCAATGCCTCGACGAGTCGATCGCGCTCGGCGATCGATCCCAAGGTGCCTTGGATTTCGAATCGGCCGGTGTCACCTTCGTCGTCGATCTCGATCAGCAGACGGCGAGTGTCATGTTGAATGTCTTCTGGAATTTGCTCCGAGATCGCTTCGAGCACGTCGTAAGCATCGAAGCGCGGGAGTGGGTCATCGATTCGCGGCCCCATCGTCAACAGATCCCTGGCGTGCGCCGCGCTTCGCGCTTCCTCGCCGAGCAGGTCTTGGCTGACCTCGGCGAGCACGGCGCTGAGTTGCACGTGCTCGGCCCGAGCGACACGGTAGCGTGCGAAGAGCGATATTGCGAAAGAGAGCATGATGGCTGCGGCTGAGACCAGGATGAGACGCGAATGCTTGCGAATCTCGCTGGCTGCCGCCTTCGATGCGAATTCCCCCTGACGGAGGTCGATTTGCTTTCTTCGCGAAATCGCGCGCGCAGCTAGGGCGGCGGCCTTGGCAAACTTCGGCAGCGTCTCTTCGTCGGCGCCGGGTGCAACCGGGAGCGCAGCTGCCTCGCACTCGATCCCGAGTTGCTCGGTGAGCCAGCGACGTGCGCTCTCCATGGGCGCCGTTTCGCCCGCGAGTAAGATGAGGGATGGCTCCTGAGATCGTTGCGCCCGATAGCTCGCGAGCGTGCGCTTGAGGGATGCGGCGAGCAGGGCACGCCGGCCGGACTCGACTAGATCCATGCCGCCCGAAATCGTCCTCGCGAACGTGCACCTGCCGTTCGTGAGGGCAGCGAAATCGGTGCTGGTAGGCCCAACGTCTATGACGAGGACCGTGCGCTCTCCGAGCGTCTCGAATAGTAGGGCACCTAGGCCGTCGAACACGGCTGCTCCCACGGCGAGCTCCCTCGGATCCACTCCCAGCTCTTGTAGTTGCCGCAAGCAGGCCGAGACGTTTTGCCTGGGTGCGGCGACCGCCATCAGCTCCACGGTGGAGTCGTCACGATTCACCACTTGGTAGTCGACGATGGCGTCGTCCACCCCGAAGGGGAGCATTGCTTCGAGCTCGCCGGGAAGCACTTCTGCGGCCTTCTTCTCGACGCCGACGGGCAGATCCACCAACCTCAACGAGGCGGCATCGCCGTTCAACGACGCCATGATGCGGTCGGGAGCTCTGGCTCCCGCGGCAATCACCTGTTCAACCGCGGCTCGGAGCAGATCCTGCTCCGACTCGGCCTCCGCCGAATATGGCACGGCCGCTTCTGCGTACTGCTCCATTTCGGAGCCACGAAACGCGGTTCTCAGGAAAGCCCCGCGAACGACACGCGCCGAAATATCCAATCCCAAGACCAACGACATCTCAATTCACCCGATAGTAGTGGAACACCCCCAAGCCCGGCATCCGACCGGTGTTTGGAGGCGGCGGTACCCACCGCTCATGAAAGTTCACGACGGACTCGATTCGAATCTGTGAGCGTCCGACCAAACCGGTGGCTTCGATGGTGAAGATCTGGGCCCCCGTGGCGAAGGATCGCGCCAGCGCTTCACGCTGTTCTTCGGGGACGACGATTGGCGCAAAGAGCAGCTCGCTGTCTTCACCCAAGAAACCGACGAGCATACCGTACAGTTCTCTTGGGCTGCCCCTGCCTTCGATGAAATTGATGAAATCCGTCGGCTGACTAAATAGCGGAATCGGGATCAACTGTTTGACCGTCGTAAGAAGCTGGGTGAACTTCAGACCCTCCAAAGGATCCGTGCAAAGGGTGGTCTCCGGTGCGTAGGAGCAAACTCTCCCCAGCAGGATCTGCGGAGCGGCTTCATTGACGTTGACCAGGCCCGACGCGTAGATCGTCATGATTCGCGACTCGGGGTCGTTGGGGATCGGCTCGACGAAGGTCGCCCAGAAATCGTCCGTGAAGCCCCGCACGAGCCGAAGCTCCTGGATCGAATCGAAGGGAGCATTCTTGTTCCGGTAGGGATCGTCACGCATCTGGTAGATCGCATCGTCCTCGGTGCCTGTGCCACCGGTCCGCGTTTGCCCAGCCCCGGGATCGAAATCGGTCCGTTGAATGTCACGATCCCACCAGTCGATTACCGCCGCGATCAGATCGATCCGCGTCGTCAACGTTCCGCTCTCGTCCTCTCTGGAGAACAGCGCATCGTACGGGCTCTCGGGCAGATACCCTCCGGTGAGAGAAAAGAGCTGATTTGCCACGCTGTTTCGGGCTGGCTCGCCATCGAGGAAGAGCGGATCGTTGACGTTGATCTTGCCGTTTTCGCTGACGACGCGGACCTGGCACTCGCCGGGCAAATCGTCGAAGCCTTCCGTGTCTCCAAACTCGATTCCGAGCTCCATCAAGGTGCCCCGTTGGTCCTCTGGAGTGCAGAAAGGAGACAGAATCTCGTTGGCAAAGTCCCACACGGGGAGTTGCGGTGCCGGACGGCCCGTTGCCGCACGATAGAGCGGATCGACGAACCGGCGAACTTCCGGCTCCTTGGCGATCAGCAGTCGGGTCAGGTTCGTCGCGCTCTTGGCCATGTACTCGGCTTGAAGCGCATCTCTTTGCGCGCTCGAGACGGCGAACGCCGTGCCAGTCGTTTCGTGCATGTCTGCCAACATGACCGCGAGAATCGCCACGGTGGTGATTGCGACGATGAGCGCCACTCCTTCTTCGGAGCGCGCGGAGCGTTTCGTGTTTGCGTAGCCGGTCATGGGTTGTAGTTGGCGTGGTTGAGGGCGTATGTCAGCGGGATGCTCACTCGCGTCCCGAACGTCTGGCTCTTGCCGGGGCGGCGCGGATCTTCCACCGACAGCCGGATGCGAATCTGCGTTGGCAGTCGGTTCGCTTGTGCGAGCATGTCTTCGGAGTCCCAAGTCTGCACCCAGTCGGTGATCAGCGGGTCGAAGTACTCGACGTTGAATTCGGTGACGTGCTCGACGAGGATCTGAGACTTGCCCCCACGGCGAGGGTCTTCGTCGATCCGATTCTGTTCGCGGCGAGCGAGAACCTTTACATCCGGGTCGTCGGGGTGGTCGGTCACGAAGTAGCTGATCTCATTCTGGTCGGATTCCTTGGCATTGCGGTAGAGCCGCCGATGCGAGAACGACGTGAAGTCTATTCGATCCTCGCTTCCGAAATCTTTGCCGATGAATGCCGTCTCCACGACTCGCAAGTCCAAAGAGGGATTGACGTGCGTCGATACGAACGCCATCGTGAGCTCCCGCGTCATGCGTTCGAGGGCCATGTGGACGATACGCGATTGATCCGAGTCCTCTTCGACGCGCGCCTTGTTCAATGCCGTTTGAGAGAAGCCGCCGTAAATCATCGTTCCGATCAAGGCGAGAATGGTGACGGCGAGGATGATCTCCAGAAGTGTGAATCCCTTCTTCATGAGCCTTCCTCCGCCGCCGCTTCGTCGATGGGAGCGGGTTGCTCAGATACCAGGTACTGGATGACGTCGAAGCCTCGGACGGCGTCGCCTTCCTTCCATTCGACGGTCACGGTCGCTCTGCGCACCTGCTCTTCGAGGAAAGGCTTCAAGATCGGGAAGCCCAGTTGCAGAGCCAGCATCGCGAGATTGCCAGCCTCGCCCGCGATCACCTCCTGTGGCGTGCCGTCTTGCTGGCTTACTTGCTCGGCTGCTTCGGTGAGCTGGCGCTTGGACGCATCCTGTGCCGACTCGTCTTCGTCTTCCTCTTCCTCCGTGCCGAACTCGGGCAGGATGATGCGTTCGATGATCCATTTGCACTCGAAGCCTTCCACTGGGGCATGCTCGCAGCAGTTGTCGGTATCCTCCTTTTCGAGGGCAGGCAGTCCCTCGATCGCGATGACCTCTTCGATCTCCCCCATCTTGCACCGCGCGAGCGTTGCGGCGATGTTCTGACGTCGGGCGCGCTGAGCGACGTTGGCAGCCCCCACCTCACTCGAGAAGATCGCAGTTAGCGACAGGCCGAGAATGGCTACGGCGATCATGACCTCTAGCAGCGTGAAGCCCTGCCTGCTCATAGCGAGTCCCTCACTTCGCCTTCGTCATCGAGGTCATCCAGGGGCTCGTAGGCGAAGTTGTGAATCCGAGCGTTGCCGGTAAGAGGATGAATTTCGACGCTGTACACGGTATCGCTGGAATCGCTCAGCTGAATCACCGCGCGTTCGGCGAGACCACCCGGAAAGAAATACACCGACCCTTCGCCGTCGGTACGCTTTTCGATTTCGTGGGGCGTGATCAACGCATGAATCGAAATGCCGTCCCCCACTGGTTGGGCGGTGTATCGCTCGAGGACTTTCCCTTGGTCGTTCGTGATAGGCTGAAACGGCGAGGTGGGCGTGGGTGTCTCCAAGGGCTTTTCGAGTCGGCTTCGTGCAAGGTCCCAGGGGTCTACGGCGTCGCCCGTCTCGGACTCGAGCTGTTCTTGGGTCGCCAGGGTGACGGGCGTGTCCGTCTCTTCCACCGCCATGGTGTCCTTTTCGAAGTCGAAGCGAAGACGTGTCGTCGTTCCCTGCACGATCGCCCGGCTGTAGGCGAACTGCGCAGCGCTCATGACCTTGAAAGAAGCGGACCGCAGGCGCGTTCGCGTCACCGCACCGAGCCCGAAGGTCGCCCCGGTGACGATCACGGCAATGATCGTCACGACGAGGATCACCTCGATGAGGGTGAATCCTCGGTTCGTCCTTGGAGCGCGTCGGTGCATGGGTTCCTATTGGATGTCGTCTTCGGTGTTGAGCTCGAGATCGGGACCGGCCGAGATCACCACGATGTCTCCTTCTTCGCAGCTGATCTGAAACGGTGTATCCCAGGCATCTGCGGTTCGGCGGCTGGAATCCAAATACCGCTCGCTGACGAGCTCCTCGACCGTCGGACAACCTCTCGGATTGTCTGCCACGTAGAGCATCACGGCTGAGCGGAGCGCTTGAGCGTCCGTCTTGGTGCTCTTGATTCGCGCTTCTTCCAACCGTGGCAGAAGGGCCACCGCGACACCACCTGCGATCATCGCAAAGATGGTGATGACGATCATGATCTCGATGAGCGTCATGCCTTCCTGGTGCTTGCGCCGTGCGATTTGCCGCTGCCGGCGTGTCTCTCTCGTCTTGGGCATGGAGCCTCCCATTCGCTTCATTGAATGTTGTCGTCCTCTAAGAGCGAGCCGCTGGGGCCCGCCGAAATTACGTCTGCGTCGTCTTCGAAATAGCCGGGACAGAGGATGGAAAGGGGCTGTCCCCAACCATCTCTGGGCATGATGTCCAGATACTGCTTGTGCGGCAGAGGGGGGTGAAGCAGCTCTGCCTCGGAGCGCGGGCACCGGCCCACGTCCGTTCGAAATCGATCGATGGCTTGCTTCACTTGAGCGATGGCTACCTTGGTGTCGCGGACCCGCACTTGGTGACGAACGTGTCGGGTGAACCCAATCAGGAGCAGCGAGACCACCAAGAGTCCCAGCAGGACCTGCCACCGGGTCTGGCTCAAGGCTCCGCGCCAGCGTCCGCCACGGCGCTCCCAGGGAAGGGAAACTCGTTCTTTGCTTCGTCCTCGAGTCACGGTCGTTCCTCATTGAATCATCTCGTTGAGCCGGAGAAGCGGCATGAGAATGGCGAACGCGATACCACCCACGACTCCGCCCATCACCACGATCAGGAGCGGTTCGAGAATCGATGTCATCGCTCCGACGCGGACTTCGATCTGTTGGTCGTAGGCATCGGCCACATGGATGAGCATTTCTTCGAGCTGTCCGGAGCGTTCACCGACTGCAATCATGTGGGTCACGATGGGCGGAAAACGACCTGCCTGCCGAAGGGGCTTGGCAATGCCTTCGCCTTCACGGATGCTGGTCCGCGCATCCTCGACGACCCGCATGAGCTCGGTGTTTCCGAGCACGTTCCGCGTGATGTCCATCGCGGTGAGCACCGGCACCCCGCTGGCAAGAAGAGTGGCCAGTGTGCGAGCGAAACGCGCCACGGCGACCATCATCAATAGAGGACCGAACAAGGGCACCTCCAGCACGAAGAGGTCCCACTTCTTCCGGCCTTCCGGGCTGGCCCGCCAGCGCCGGAACCACCAAATCCCCGCGCCGATCACGATGGCCAGCAGCCACCAATAGTTGCTGAAGACGTCACTCACAAAGATCAGGAGCCGGGTGTACCAGGGGAGGGTCTGATTGAAGTTCTCGAAAATGGCCGTGACCTTCGGAACGACGACCGACATCATCAAGAACAGAATCAGGACGACGACGACGGCCATGACCAGCGGATACGCAAGAGCCCCGCGAACCTTGCTCTGAAGCCGCGTTTGGGCGTCCAGAAACTCTGCAAGGCGTCCGAGAACTTCCTCGAGGGTACCCGACGCTTCACCGGCCGCCACCATGTTCACGTAGAGCGATGGAAACAGCTTCGGATGGGCTTTGAGGGCATCTGCCAGCGTGCTCCCCTCGTTCACTTGGTTGCGTGTATCGGTGAACGCCGTCTTGAGGTCGGGATGATCGAGCTGCTCGATCAAAGCGCTCAGTCCCTCGACCAATGGCACCCCGGATCGAAGCAAGACCGAGAGCTGCCTCGTGGCCACTGCGACGTCCATTTGCGAGACTCGTCGGAATAGACGTCCGAAGTCGATCTCACGCGCAGCTTTCTTCGCCGCTTCGGATTGTTCGAGAATCTCGGTGGCCAGAACGCCGTCGCGCTTCAGCACCGTGCGAAGCGCTTTGGCGCTGTCCGCATCACGGACCCCCTTCACTGCCTTGCCGCGCGCATCGACGCCTTTGTATGCGTAGACGCCCATGGGCTATACCTCGGCGGCTTGCGTCGCGGCGAGCACCTCTTCGACACTGGTCACGCCCGCCACCACTTGGCGCGCGCCGTCTTCGCGAAGGGGACGCATACCCTGCTGTTGTGCGACGCGTTGAATCGTCTTTGCATCGCTGTTGTTCAGAATCTCGTGACGAACGGGCTCGTCGATCAGCATGAGCTCGAAGATGCCGATTCGCCCGCGATAACCCGTGTTGCTGCATTCTTCACACCCAGCGGGGTGGTAGAGCGTCAGCTCTGCGTCGTTGCTCGCCGGTGCCGGCAGCGTCGAGGGTCGAGCGTTTCCAAGCACTGTCGTAGCAGCGACCCGCTGAAGCTCGGCAAGCTTCTCCTGTGCTCTCGACGCGTCGATGCCGAGCTCCCTGAGATCTTGAGACGTGGGAGTATAGGGTGTTTTGCATACCTCGCAGAGGCGCCGGACGAGCCGCTGAGCGAGCACGGCGAGAACCGATGAAGAGATCTGGTAAGGCTGCACGTCCATGTCGACCAATCGCGTGATGGCGCTCGGCGCGTCGTTGGTGTGCAACGTCGAAAGCACCAGGTGACCAGTCAGCGAAGCGTGGATCGCAATCTCGGCGGTCTCGTGGTCTCGAATCTCGCCGACCATGATGACGTCCGGGTCCTGGCGCAAGAAGCTTCGCATGCCGGAAGCGAACGTGAGGCCGATCTTCGGCTGGACCTGCATCTGGCCGATTCCGCGCAGCTCGTACTCCACGGGATCTTCGGCAGTGAGAATATTCTTCTCTGGTGTGTTGATTTTGTTCAGGCAGGCATACAACGTCGTGGTCTTACCGGAACCGGTCGGCCCCGTGACGAGGATGATGCCGTTGGGGCGTGTGATCAGATAATGAAGCTGGTCCAGTTCGCGCCTGGCGAAACCGAGGTCGATCAAGTTGAGCAGCACCTGCTCTTTGTCGAGGAGCCGCATGACCACACGCTCGCCCTTGGCGGTTGGAATGGTCGAGACGCGGACGTCGATGACCTTGCCTGCAATCTTCTTGGTGATGCGTCCATCTTGGGGAAGGCGCTTCTCGGCGATGTTCAGACCGGCTTCGATCTTCACGCGGCTCACGATTGATGGGAGGAATCCACGGTTTGCCTCCTTGCGTGGAATCAGCCGCCCATCGATGCGGTACCGTACGACGACCTTCTCGTCGGTCGGCTCGATGTGAATGTCGGACGCCCGCTCCTTGACTGCGGTGTAGAAGAGGTTGTTGACCCACCGGATGACCGGCGCTTCATCGGTCATGTCGATGAGGTCACGCAGCTCTTCGATCTCCTCGCCTTCCTTGGCATCGGCAAGCGCAGTCTCGTCCTTGCGCTCGTAGACCCGGTTGATTGCGTCGTCGATCGCTTCTTCCGAGGCCGCGACGGGGATGATCGTCTTTCCGAGCAGGATGCGCAGATCATCGACCGGGAACGGATCGAGCGGATTCGCCACCGCAACGCGGACGCCATCGTGCGATTCGGTCAGAGGCAAGACGTGATTTTGGCGTGCGAAGTTGATGGGGACGGCGTCGATGAGCTCCTCCGGAATCGCGTCGGTGGCGATTTTTTCGACGAACTCGATCCCCACTTCATCCGCCAGCGCGCGAACGACCTTGTTCTCCTCCACCGTGTGGGAAGCCACGAGGAAGTCACGAAGGTCGATCTCGCGATCTGCCGCAGAAGCGAGGACGTCTTCGAGCTTTTCGGGCTCGAGCGCGCCACGCCGAACCAGGATCTCGCCGATGTAGCGCTGTTCGAAGCTCATGGCTCAGCGCCCTCCGCTCCTTGGGTCGCCGGCTGGGCCTGAATCGGCTCCTCGGCCTGGTCGGGCTCGATCGGTTGCTCGGGCTCCTCGGCCTTGTCGGGCTCGATCACCTCGGTTGGCGGCGCCGTCGACTCTCCCTCTTGCCCTTCCTCGGGCTGCACGCCTTCCTCGGCGGGCTCCTCGGCGGCGGCGGGCTCGGGCTCCGGCTCGACGACTTCGACCTCGACGCCGTTGGGTCCGATGATCACGGTCTCTTCTTCGACCTCGCGCGATCGAGATGCACGGTATGCGCCGATTGGCTCGCGCGGCACGTGGTCAGGCGGCGGCTCGAGCTCTGCGGCTTGCGCCAAGGCGATCTCCTCTTCGACGCTGTCGATCTCGTTCACGATCTCCGAAACGAGGCCCCTGGTGCGCGAATAATCGATGTGTGGCTCGAACTTGTCCTCCCCGAAAACGAAATAGCGATCAATCATCTGCTGACGTTCCTGCATCTTTCGCTCGAAGATCTCGCGGAGGTCTCCCGGATCACGGATGATGTACGGAGTCAGGATGAGCAGCAGATTGGTCTTTCGCTTACTCTTGTTCGTCTTTCGAAACAGCGCTCCCAAGATCGGAATGTCGCCCAGGACGGGGACCTTGTCCTCTTGGTTCTGAATGGCATCACGCATCAGACCACCGATGACGATCGTTTGCTGGTCGCGCACCATGACTTCGGTTCGCGCAGTACGACGGTTGATCGAGACCACGCCGAGTGTTCCGGACGTCGCCCCCTGCTCGGAGATCTCCTCTTCGATCTCCAGACGCACCTCGTTGTTTTCGTTGATGTGAGGAACGACGCGAATGGTGGTGCCGACGTCCTGCCGCGCGACGCTTCCGAGCCCACCGGCGAGCCCCGCCAAATTGCCGAGGTCTTGGCCGCCCTGGGCGGCTAGGCCGAGCGCCCCCAAGCTTCCCGCGCCGGCAAACGTTCCTGGCGCGATGCCATTGGTTTGTAGTGGGATGTTCTCTCCAACGCTTATTTCAGCTTCGGTGTTGTCGATTGCGATGATGTGCGGCGTCGAAAGCACGTCAGCATCGCCCGAGTTCGCCAACGCAGTCACCACGACGCCGAAGCCGGGGACCGAGAAACCGACGAGCTGTTGGGAATTCTCGATGGTCGGACCTCGCACGCCGAGCGCCAAACCCGTTAGATTGTTCTGTGTGATGTCGATGGATGAAGGGGCGTTGAAGCCAAACAACGAAAGCGACCCGTCGGTCGGAAAGTCTCCGGCCCCCCCATGAAATGCGAAGCCCAGCTCGGAAGTCCGCTCGATACCGAGCTCCATCACGACCGCTTCGATGAACACCTGCTTGCGGGGGGCGTCGAGACGTTCAATCACGCGCTTCAACGCGGTGTAGTCATGTAACGACGATGTGATGACGAGGGCATTGGCCGGTTCGTAGGCGGTGACCACGATGGCGCCTTCGAAGAGACTTCCGGTGGCGACTGTTCCCGCCGCGGCGCGCTGCGCTGCCTGCCCCCTTCTGGCCGCGGCGGCGGTCTGCTGTGGCGTAGCGCTGGCCCCGACGAGTGCAGTAAGCGCGCTCGCGATATCCGTCGCCGCTCCGTGCTGGACGTAGTGGACGTGAATGCGTCCCTCGCCCTCGAGGGCAATGTCGAGCTGACGGATCATTTCGAGGATATGCAGGTACGCACGCTCTGTTGCGATGATGATGAGAGAGTTCGTGCGCTCGTCAGCGATGATGTTTCGAATGGCGGGCTCTGCCGCGCCTTCTCCAAGCACCGCCGGTTGCTCGGCTTTGGCGCGTTGCGCCGCCCTAGCGGGTGCCGCTGCTTGCCCTCCGCCGGTGTCGCCCGCAAAGATCTCTAGGAGCCTGGTGGCAAGCTCCGATGCATTGGCATAGTGAATGGGCTCGATCCAGGTTTGCGTGCCGCTGCGGGGGAGATCGATAGCAGCAAGCAAGCGGAGCATGCGGCGAATTTGCGCGCCCGTGTCGGTGAGGATCAGCATATTCGTCGGCGCGTAGGAAGTGATGTTCCCCGTTCTGGAGATGAAGCGCGCGAGGAGGTTCGTCGCATCTTCAGCCGACACGTGCTGCAAATGTTGAATGCGTGTCACGTAGCGGTCCATGGACGGGACACCGCTGCCTTCCTCGTAGATAGGCAGCGTCTGTCGCTCGACGTTGGTCAGCTCAACGATCTTGAGGTACCGACCCGCGGGGACGACCGTGAATCCGTTCGCTTCGAGAACAGACAGGAAGGCTTGATAAGCCTCCGATACCGTCACTTTCGTCGGGGCAAAAACAGTCGCTTTGATTGAACGAAGCTTGGTCGGGAGGATGAAGCGCCGTCCCGTCATGTTCGAGATCAACCGGACCAGATCCGGAAGCTCGGCTTCCTCCAGATTGAAGGTGACTCGCGCGCGAGGCGACATCGGCTCGAAGTCGACTCCTGTCTCGAACTGTGGCAGCTCGTTCAGCAAGGCTTCTTGATCGGCAGCCGTCTCGGCTTCGGTGTCGGTCTTCGGTGCGGCGCGCAATGGCACCGGCGGCGTGGGGATTCGTTCGGGTGGAGCTTCATCCTGGCGCTCGCCTTCTTGAGCCACCGCACCATGGCAGATGCTCAGAACGAGCCAGCTCACGAGCAAGCCGATCGATTGTTTTCTAGAAATCACATTCATTCCCCAAGAGTGGTGTCTCATTCGATGTTGTATTCGATGGTCATTTCGTTGTTCTGCCGCTTGACCGCCAGCGTGAGCTTGTCCGCGGTGCGAAGGCTCGTGTACGCCTCGAGCGCGCTGTCTGGGCTCGTCATGTCAAAGCCGTTGATCGTTCTCAACATGTCGCCGTTTCGAATGCCGAGGCGCCCGAGAAGACTGCCGCGTCGGATTCCATATAGCTTCACGCCGACGACGCGGCCGTTCTCCTCGTGGGGGATGACACGCGCGGTTCTCATCAGGCTGCCTTGGTTCGCCAGAACTTTGTCGACCAAGCCCCGCTGTATGTTGAAGCGGGTGTCCGTGATCTTCTCGATTCCTTCATCGAGCTCTGCGTCGCTCAAACCAGCCTTGCGTGCGTCGGCAATCGGGCTCGTAGCAGGAATAGTCGCCCTTTTCGGCACGACTATGGGTCGCACCGCTCCCGTCTCTTCCTCTTCGAACATCAACAGTCGACAGACTCCGGCGGACCCACTGACGACCACACTGGACGGATAGACCGCCAACACGCGCGAGCCATCCACCCGCGAGCCTTCGCGGTACAGCATCGTCTTCCCGTCCGTCGTCCCGGCGATGGCGGCGAACGACCAATCCGGATTTCCAGGGCTCATCACCGAGCCGACGAGCCGCAGCTGGCTCGAGCACTTGGGTGGAGGCTGGCTTGGATCCCATGCTTCCGGCGGTCCGCCTTCATCCCCCGTCTCGGGAAGCGGCTCGGCGGTGAGATCGCCGCGGGCCGAATCGAAGATGTTCCGTCGGAGGATGATCGCAGGATCGCGTGTTCGCTCGAATGAAGACTTGGTCGTGGCGACCGGCGAGCGGCGCAGTGCCTCTGCAGCCGGCTCCGTCGTGAGCAGCTCCGCAGCCAAAACCCGTGTCGTGCCCTGCGCCAGGAAGAAAGCGCAGACCAACAGCGTTGCTAGCACGATGGCGACGGAAAGACGGTCCTGTCGGGCAGTTGACACCACGAGCTTTTAGAGCAACCCCCGTGCCGAAGTCAGGAGTCCGAAACATGAATGATTTCGTGGAACAGGAGCCGATTCAGCCAGGGCCCAATAGACAACGTGGCGGACTTGATCCGGGTTAAATGACAAAATGACACCCCGCCTCGGGGACCAGGCTCACGCAGCTTCGTCGCCTTTTTCGGCGCCGAGCTTGCGGTAGATGGTGCGAGCCGAAATTCCGAGCAGCTGCGCAGCGAGCTGCTTGTCGCCGGCGGTGTGCTTGAGGGTTCCGTGGATCACGCGGCGCTCGACCTCGCTAAGCGGTGTTCCGACCGGAAACGCGAAGGCATCGACCTGAGGCTCAGCGTGCGCCACCGGATCGGGCAGGTCGGCGAGCTTGATCACACCCGTTTTGTTCAACACCACCGCTCGCTCGATCACGTTTTGGAGCTCACGGACGTTTCCCGGCCAGTCATAGGCAAGGAGCTGTTGAATCGCATCCCGGTCCACCGCCAGCGGCTCTTTCCCATTCTTGGCGCAATACGTCGCCACGAAGTGCTCCGTCAGCAGCGGGATATCTTCGCGCCGGGCGCGCAATGGAGGGCTCGTGAGCGCAATGACATTGAGCCGGTAATAGAGATCCTCGCGAAAATCTCCCGCATCCACGGCAGCGCGAAGGTCGCGATTCGTTGCCGCAATCAGACGAAAGTCCGCCTTCTTCATCTGACCTCCCACCGGCTGGTATTCTCCCTCCTGCAGCACTCGCAGGAGCTTGACCTGCACTGCGGGCGAGAGCTCTCCGATCTCGTCGAGAAACAGAGTTCCTCCTTCGGCTTCTGCGATGCGTCCGTCACGACGCGCTACAGCGCCCGTAAAAGCGCCCTTTTCGTGACCGAAGAGCTCCGACTCGACGATGGTTTCGGGAAGGGCGGATAGATTGACGCCGACGAATTTGCCGCGGCCGCTACGCTCGTGGATGAAGCGTGCAAGGAGCTCTTTGCCCGTCCCGCTCTCTCCGAGAATCAGAACGTTGGCAGAGGAGGGCGCCGCCTGTGTGGCGATCTCGAGCGCATTTCGGAGCGATGCGGCAGATCCCACGATGCTGCGATCGCTGAGCTGCGAAAGCTGTTGTCGGAGACCTTTGTTCTCCACGATGAGCTGGTGACGCTCGGCTGCCTTGCGAACGGTTTTCACCATCTGCAGCCGCTTGAGCGGCTTCTCGACGAAATCGTACGCGCCCGCTCGCATCGCCTCTACCGCTTTCTCGACCGTCCCGAATGCGGTCATCAGCACGACCTCCGCATCGGGAACGACCGTCTTGAGCGCCTTGACCAACTCGATGCCGTTCATGCCCGGCATCATCAAGTCGCTGACCACCACGTGGACCTCGTGGTGCCGGCACACCTCGAGAGCTTTCTGTCCGCTGCTTGCGGTCCGCACGGTGAATCCTTCCCGCTCGAAGATCCGCCGGAGCGAATCCACGTTGCCCGCCTCGTCATCGACGACAAGGACCGAGATTTCGTTTGCGTCAGTCATGGAAGACTCTCTGGCAATGTATGCTGACATTATGTCACGAGATGACAAGTCGTCCTGAAATTCTGCAACGAGATAACTATGCTTGATCACTAGATTAAACCCCCGATTCGGAGAATCGCGCTCCTCGAACCGGCCCTGAGCGCTGCAATCCCCGGGCCAGGTTAGAAGGCCAATGGAAGCTGGGCTCCGGGCCCCGTCGTCGGTCGCGCGGGCGGCCGGGGCGCTTCACCTTCATGGTGCTCGAGGCCCAGACGGGCGCAGTGGGTCGAGAACAGCTGTTCGATGGCGGCCCATCGCGGACCGCTCCCGACCATGCGCGCACCAAACCGGCTCTCGGTGTCGCGGCCGCGGCGCACGTCGCGGATGGCGCTCATGACTTTGCGATGGCGGAGCGGAAACGCCTCGGCCAGCCGCGCTTCGAAGATAGGGCCCACCTCTCGAGGAAGCCGAAGCATGATCTTGAACGCGCTCGATGCGCCCGCATCGCGCGCGCGTCGGAGAATCTCGGGAATCTGATCGTCGTTGAGGCCGGGGATGATCGGAGCGACAGCTATGGCAGTTTGGATTCCGGCATCAGACAAGATGCGGAGCGTCTCGAAGCGCTTACTGGGCGGGCTTGCAAAAGGCTCAATCGAGCGGGCGTGGTCGTCGTCGACGAACGGGATGCTGAGGGCGACGCGGCAGCCCGCGGCACGCTGCAATTCCTGAAGAACGTCGACGTCGCGACGCACCAACTTGCCCTTGGTGATGACTGCGACCGGGGTCTCGTGTGTAGCGCAGAGCTCGAGGCACCTCCGCGTGAGCTGGTAGTGCGCTTCGAGCGGTTGATAGCAGTCGGTGTTGCCGGAAAACGCGACGAGCTCCCGCTTCCATGACTTCTTCTGGAACGCCTCCTGCAGCCGCTCGACGATGTTCACCTTCACGATGATTCGTCGATCGAAGTCGGTTCCCGCTCCAAAGCCCAGATAGGGATGCGTGGGGCGTGCGTAGCAGTAGGCGCAGGCGTGGAAGCAACCCCGGTACGCATTCACGCTCCAACGAAAGCCTACGTCCGGGCTCTTGTTCTCCGCGAGCGCGCTCTTCGCATGCTCCTCATACACCTGGAGATCAGCGGGCGGAGCCTCCCCCTCCCACTCGATGTGAGCTTCCTCGAAGCGATTGGGCGGATTGTCGTGCGGACGAGGCACCTGAACGCACGTATAGTATCCAAAAACCCCACCTCGACGCCAGCCTCACGTCGACCCGAGATTTGCGCACCTCGATCCCCGGAGAACGAGTCGCGACGGGGGTAAGTACCGGGCTCAGAAAAACACGACACGAGGTTCCACGGAACGGGGCGGGTTGCAAAGGTGACCCGATGCACTTGTGGGCTTGGGTCACGCAACCCGCCCC
>LJTN01000038.1 GCA_001303415.1 Myxococcales bacterium SG8_38 | reverse complement strand
AGGCCCTGAGCATCGAAGACGCGATGGCAGGGCGCGACCCGATCATCGGGTTTGGGTACGACTGGCGGCGCGACATTGCATCGGAGGCTCGACGTCTCCACGAGGTAGTCGTGGCGGCATCGGAAGAGCGCCGACTCCGTACCGGGAATTCTCGCATCGACATCGTGGCCCACTCGATGGGCACGCAGGTGGTCCGTTGGTATCTGCAATACGGCACCGCCCCCGTGCCGGCGGACGGCTCGCTTCCCGAGCTTACCTGGGCCGGGGTTCGTTACGTGGAGCGCGTTCTTCTGGTGGCGGCCCCGAACCTCGGAGAAGCCCGTGCGCTCGAGGTGATGCTGCACGGAGCTCAGGAGCATCCCTTGCTCCCGAAGTATCCACCCGCCGTGCTGGCGACGTTTCCCGCTGCGTTCCAGATTCTGCCCCGTCCACGCGACCATCGGGTGATTTGGGCGGACAATGGCGAGCCGGTCGACCTGTACGACGTAGCGGTGTGGGAATCGCTCAAATGGGGCCCTTTTGCGGATGATCAAGACGAGGCGCTCCGAGCCCTGCTGCCCGAGGTCGAGACCCGAACCGAGCGCTTGGCGCTGCTGCGTAAGCACATGGCCGCCTGCTTGGAGCACGCTCGACGCTTTCACGAGGCGCTCGATCGACCGGCCCCTCCGCCCCCCGAGGTTCGGATTCACAGCTTCGTCGGGGACAGGCATCCGACTCCCGCGGTCCTGCACGTGAACAGGCGAAACGGCAAGGTCAAATGGGCTCGAGCGGAGCCGGGCGACGGGACGGCTACGCGCACGAGCGCTCTAGGTCAGTCTCGCTTCGACCGCCAGGAACCGCCGACGATCACGTCGCACAGCGTGCACTTCAGTGGAGCCGAGCACCTCCCCATCGTCGGTGATCCGTCATTTCTCAATCAGGCGCTCTATCTCCTGCTCGAAGAGCCGGACCCGCCGGCTCCCGAGCTCACCGTCTCTTCCGAGGATTGAGAAGCGGACGTCTCTTCCAAAGCAGACTAGCCGCGGTCTAGCCCGTTTACACGACTGCGGCCTGGTGAGACTATCCTCCCGGCCGAAGCGGAAGGAGGAAGCCATGTCGCTTGGGAACAAGGTTGCTGCGGAGCTCGTCGGTACGTTCTGGCTCGTCTTTGGTGGTTGCGGAAGCGCCGTTCTGGCAGCGGCCTTTCCCGATCTGGGGATTGGGTTCCTCGGTGTTGCGCTCGCCTTCGGGCTCACCGTCATGACGATGGCCTACGCCATCGGACACATCTCGGGCTGTCATCTCAATCCCGCTGTTTCAGTCGGCTTGCTCGTCGGACGCCGCTTTCCAGCTTCGGAGCTCGCGCCTTACGTGATCGCGCAGGTCCTCGGTGCAATTGCCGCGTCCGCGCTGCTCTATTTCATCGCTTCGGGCCAGGAAGGCTTTCAAGCTGGCGGTTTTGCCTCGAATGGCTTCGGCGAGCATTCGCCTGGTGGCTACTCGATGGTGGCTGTGCTTGCCGCGGAAATCGTCCTCACCTTCATGTTCCTCTTCATCATCCTCGGGGCGACCGACAAGCGCGCGCCCGCGGCGCTCGCACCGGTGGCGATCGGCCTCGGGCTCACGCTGATCCACCTCATCGGAATCCCGGTCGACAACCTTTCGGTGAACCCCGCGCGGAGCACCGGCCCCGCTCTCTTTGCCGAGCCGTGGGCGCTTCAGCAGCTCTGGCTCTTTTGGGTCGCGCCGATCATCGGCGGCGCTCTTGCCGGGATTGTCTATCCACTGATCGCTGGCGACGGAGATTGACCGCAGCGGTGATGAACCCGAAGCTCGCACCGATGGCCGGACTGGCGCTCGTTGCCCTCGGCGGCGCTGGATGCGGAAACGGGACGCAGGAGGGCGCAGACGGGGGAGTAGGCGGTGCTTCGACCGACCTCACCTGCGCCGATCTGGAAGGGCCGGTTCGCGCCGATACGAGTCAGTGCGAAGACGTGGATGCTGCGTATCCCTACTTGCTCGTCCCGTGCTTGCGAGGCTCGGGATGGGCGGGTGCGTGGGCGATCGATGCCGACGGCCTCCCCGCGTACGACTTCACGGCTGAGCAGCGTTGCGACCCGGCGGCCGAGCATTGGAGCCCACGCGCCACCGAGCAGCGAGACCCCATTCACCTGATCGGCAACGGACGCGGCCTCGTCGCAATGGCTCATGCGTCCGGAGGTGTGGAGGTCTACACGCAGGATCGTGGTCACAAGTGGATCAACCGAGTGGATACCTGGCTCGATCCCGAGATGCCCGACTATCCCCAACAACTGGGGGGAGGCTTTTCCTACATCGTCGACGGCGCCCGGACGCTGAGCACACGCTTCGAGGATTTGCCCCTCGGCGAAGCCGCGGCGCAACAGACGCGTCGCTTTGGGGTCGGATACTTGGAGACGGTAACCGACTTTGGGGATCTTCGCGTGCGGCGACGCACCTTTGCGCCGGACCATCATGCGCGCGCATTGGTGGCAGAAGTCGAGATCGAGAATCTTTCCGAGACGACCCGCGCCCTGCGGTTGGTGGAGCTCTGGGACGTCAACATTCACCAACTGCCGGTCGAGCTCGCAACCAGCGACCTCTTGGCGCCTGGAGTGACGGAGCGGATCGATCGCAAGCGACGGGCGCTGATGGCGGAGTTCGAGCACGAGATCCGGTACGATGCGGACGCGCGCATTGCGTGGCTCGAGACGCACGCCCGCAACCTGCCGGAAGGAATCACCGGTCGAGGTTCCATCTCGGACATCGACTACTTTCCCGATCCGATCTACCTCGCGGCGCTCGATAGGGACGCGTCAGTGGAATCCATCTGGCTCGTCGACACGGAGATCTGGGGAACCGACCCTGAGCGTTCGGTTCCGGCGAACCTCGATTCATCCGGGGAGGCTGGCTCCCGTACGATCATGGTCGACGGCGAGGGACAGCAGGCCGTGCTCGCCATGCGGGTGCCAATCATGGTGCCTGCCGGCGGCAAGAGCACCCGCCGGTTTGCTTTCGGGTACGTGCCTGGGGGAGGAGCGCCGGATGCCGACGTGAAAAGCCTGCGAGCTCTCGCGCCGGAGCTTGCGTCCAACACTGCCGACTCGTGGCGGCAAAGGCTCGTCTGGGCTGCATTTCCAGGGCTCCAGGATGCCGGGGCCATGCAGCGGGAGATCGCGTGGGCGTCTTATAACGCCTTGGCCAACGTGACGTTCGACGAATACAGAGGCCATCGAGTGCTCGGGCAAGGCGGCTCGTACAAATACATCCACGGGCTCGATGGCGCATTTGGGGATCTGGCGCTTTTTGCTGAATCGATGCTGCTGGTCGATCCCCAAGTTGCCAAGGAGACATTGGCGTACTGCTTTGCATCCCAGCATGCGTCGGCTGATCCGACGCCATGGCGCTATCCGTATGCCACCACCGGCGTGGGCAACTTCAACGACGTGATCATCTACTACGACCGAAGCGACCCGTACTTCGTCGTTCCCTGGATCACGGGGGAGTACGTCGCGCTCACCCGTGATCACGAGCTCTTGAACGCCCAGATTCCTTACTGGCCTTCGAGCGCAGGAGAGAGCGGCACGGTCCTGAATCACCTGTCTCGGACGATGGAGTACGCCAGCCAGAGCCTCGGCTTGGGCGCCCGTGGATTCGTGGCCATGGGGACAGGAGACTATGCAGATGGGGTTCTCAATCTCACGGAGGAGGAGACGACGCCCCATGGCACGTCCTCGCTTTACAACGCCGGAATGGTGGTGAATGGATTTCCGCTGATTGCCGATATCGTCGCGTCCCACGACTCGGCGTTGTCCACGGAAATGTCCGACCTCTACGATTCGCAGGTCGTGGCATTCGAGGCCGAGGGGTGGGGTGGGGAATGGTTTCGCCGTGGTTTCGCGGACAACGGCAATCCTCTCGCCCCCGACTTTCTGTTTCTCGAGCCGCAGGTCCTAGCGATATTGGCTGGCATCGTCGATCCGGTGCGGCGCGATCAGCTGCTGCAGACGATTTCCAATCGAATGGAAACGGATATAGGAGCGATGTCGACCGTCTTGCTGACCGACAACGGTGACGAAGTCGGCGGGATCGATCTGCCGCAGGTGGGCGGAATTTGGCCCGTTGCCAACGCCTGGCTCACCGAAGCGTACGCCCTGCGCGACCCGAGCGCGGGATGGAACAGCTTCATCCACAATTCGCTGACCGCGCATGCAGAGGCGCATCCACAGATCTGGTACGGCATCTGGACAGGGCCGGATTCCTACAACGGGCCCGACAGCGAACGGCCCGGCGAAGCCGATGCGCATCTCGTGACCGCGCTCACTGACTATCCGGCTCTCAACGCGCACGTCCACACCGCTCTGCTCCGCGCCCTCATGGGGCTCGTGGGCATATATGGAACGCCGACCGGTATTCGGATCGATCCCCGTCTTCCAACCGAGACGTTCAGCATCGTCTGGCCCCGGCTCTCCGTGCGCAGCCAATCCGATGCCATTGCGGGCGCTATTACTGCTTCGGCGACTGAGCTGATCGAAGTCGGTGTGACCGTGCCAACGGCGCTGCGTCAGGGTGAGCTGCTGGTGACGGTCGATTCGGAACCGGTCGCGTATCGAAGAGAAGACGCCATCGTGTGGTTCGAGCTCGATGGTCGCAGGGAGACATCCGTGGCATGGTCGATCGCTCGCGCAACGGGACCGTGACCTCGATACGCTGCCTCACGGGATCGATCAGTAGCCGAGTCGGGCTCCCGTGGTCGCGCGTACGATCACGAAGAGCACGTTCTCATCGAAGCCGTGCCAATCCCCGTATCGACCTTCGAGCTCGTCGTAGTAGAAGTCGAACGAGTCTTGGAGGGTCTCTCGACTGCGGGGCACTTCTCTTCCAAACTTCTCCATCGAGCGCCTCGAGGCGTCCTCGAGGTCCTTGAAGAACCCCACGTAGTCGACGAGATCCTGCTTCTTCCCGTAGCCGAAATGGCTCGGTACGAAGACGTCGAAATCCAACGCAGCGAGACGCTCCATCGCCTTGATCGCGCCTGGGAAGTAATAGTCGGGTCCGCCGATCGGCAAGATCGTGCGTACCAGCGCGAAATCCGCAGTCCAGAGCAATCGCTCGTCAGGGAGATAGACGGCGTACAGCGTATCGGTGTGCGTCCTTCCCAAGTAGAGCAGGTGAATCCGCACACCACCGATGGTCAGCACCTGGTCTCCTTCGATCAGCCGGGTGGGCGGAAGAACACGGGACGCGTCCACGTCGGCCCAATAGGATGGGCACCCCCTATGGGCGAGGACACGCTGCGGCTCGAGCGCAGCGCCGCCCTCGGTGTGATCGAGATGATAGTGGGAGTAGAAGAGAGTGTGTACGGGCTTGGTCAGCCCCGCTTCCTTCAGATGCCGGACGAGCGCAGCGGCAGCTTCCGCGTTGAATGGGTCGGTGATTACCAGACCCTCGTCCGTGTCGATGACGATGCTGCGATACCAAGTCCAACGGTAGGTGTAGACGCGATCGGTGAGCTTCACCAGCTCCGATCCGTCGTATTCCTCGGCGCCGAAGTATTTTTCCATGTCGCCGACGGCGACTTCCATGATCGCTCGCTTCGGATTGCAGGCGCCGATGAGCAACGTCACCGCCAAAACGGTGACGAAGCGCGCGTGGCGGGAGCATTCTTTCATCGAGCCAGCCTACTCGCTTTCGAAACCGATAGGAAGACCGCGACCTGAATGACGGGTGGAGTGTCGCACGATGGGGGTAGAGTGCTTCCCCGTGGGCGTGATAGAAGCACTCCCATGCGTATCGTATTCTTCTCGCTGACGGCTTTGCTCGCTTTGTGTCTCTCCATTGTCGGTCCGGCCATTGCTGAGGAGCCGGAGTTCGTCATGGAGGTCGGCTCGACCGCACCGTCTGGCAGCCCGTGGGCCGCCGAGCTCAAGCGCTACAAGAAAGTGGTCGAAGAGCGGACTGGCGGCCGGCTCAAGGTGAAGCTTCGGCTTGGCCGCGGGAATGAGCGATCGATGACTCGTCGCGTGCAGATGGGCAGCATGCAGGCTGTCGCGGGCTCGATCGGCGGGATGAGCTCGATCGTGCGCGAGGTGAACGTCATCGAGGCGCCGTATCTATTCGACGACTATGCGGCGGCGGACAAGGTGCTCGATTCGAAGGAAGTCACCGAGCAGTTCCGCCAGCTTCTTGCGGAACGCGAGCTGGTCTTCGGGCTCTGGGCAGAAAACGGCTACCGCTCGTACTTCAGCAGGATGAAGATCCGGAAGCCGGCCGACATGAAGGGCGTGCGCTTTCGATCCCAAGAGTCGCTTGCTCACGTAAAGACCTATCAGGCCTTTGGGGCGTCCCCCGTTCCCATCGACGTCGGCAACACGCTCACCAGCATTCAAACCCGAATCGTCGACGGCTTCGACAACACGCCTCTCTTTGCTACGGCCGGGACTTGGTATCAGGGGCTGGACGAAGGTGAACGCAACCTCTTCTTGAGCCGTCACTGCTACCAGCCAGCGGCGCTCGTCTACTCGAAGAAGTGGTTCGACACGCTTCCCAAGGACGTTCAGTCAGCGCTGACCGTGGTCGATCAAGAGCTCGTCGAATGGGGACGAAAGCAGGTGCGCATCATGGAGCCCGTGTTGCTGAAGAACCTCGAGCGCTACGGCTACGACGTGTATGAGCCGTCCGCCAAGGAGCTGGCCCCCTTCAAGGAAGTGCAAAAGAACGTGCCCGATGAGATCGCCAAGGAGACGGGACCCGCAGGAGTCGCCCTGCTGAAAGCAATTCGCGCACAGCTGTAGACACGGCGCCGTCGCATTCGGATGGCCTGCATGACAACCCTTTGGGTTAACGACGCAATCGAGATCCAAGGCTGGACATCGAGAAGCAGCGTGCAGATACTGCGCCGATGAAAGCCTCATTCAGCTCGATCCTCGGTTTTGCGCTGGTCACGTTCATGATGGCCGGATGCGGAGATGACAATGGTGTTGGTGGCGTTGGAGGAGATCTGTTCTGCGCCTCCGACAACCCCGAAGTCGGTCAAACCATCGACTGCCCTAGCGGGGAACAAACTCTCGACTTTTGCGTCAATACCCGTAGCGGCAACTGCTACTACGTCATCGGCGGAGAGCAGGTCAGCTGCGGCAACTGCCTCGAAAATTCCGGCAATATCGGTAGCTGCGCGCAAGAGGCCATCGCCCTCTGCGACTAGTCGACGCGCTCAGCGCGTATTTGGCTTTCGACGAATCGGTCGACGCGCAGCCAGTCGGGCTCAGCGCCGCGTCGATTCGGGTGTGTACCAAATGGGCGAGGTGTAGGCGCGCTCCTGAATCGTGGGAGGGTGTCCGGTCTCGCCGGGGTCGATTCCGAGGGCCACCGCATCGTACAGGCTGTGTCTCGGGGTCGGCACTTGGAGGACGCGGAGGTAATAGAAGGCTGGCAGATCGGGATCGAATTCCGGATCGGACCAAAAGCCACGGAGCGCGGAAGAGCCCTCGATATCCTCATACCTCGCGGTCGCTAGATCGACGGTATTGAACACTGCAGGCAGCTTCCCGTCGGGACCACGCGCGCGACCGCCGGACCAAGAGACGTCGTACACCTTCTCGTGTGTCTTCCCTTCGGCATCCACCCAACCCTTGACGAGTTGAATGCGATCGAGGTTCGCCCCTTCGGGGTCCTTGACGGCATACATCAAGAAGCTCGGCGCCTTGCCTTTGGGCGCTTTCTTCAAATCGCTCCCCATGGGGTACCCAAACGTGTACCCCACGTTGACCATGTCCGCCTTTCTCGCCTGTTTCGCGTCGAAGTCCCAACCGCCAAAGAACCGCACACGAATGCGAGGCCCTGTGGTCGCATAGACCTCTTTGCGCTTGAAGGCTTCGAAAATCGAAGTCCGCGTGTTCTCCTCGGCCCACACGGCGGTGAGGCCTTGTGCGCTCAAGTCGTTCCCGTCGAGGCCCGCGGCGGCCGAGGCTGCCGGAGCCTTTTCCGCGTCCGGCTGTGACGGAGGCGCGCCCAAGAAATCAGCCTCGTCTACGGAGGCCAGGCCCGTATGGGAGCCGCTCGAGCCGATCATGCCGAGCTCGAAGGGGTTGGCGCCGACCGCTTGGCTGATCTTCAGGCCGCGCAGCAGAGCCGATCGGGCGTAGCTTCCTTCGCTCACCTCGGGGGCATTGCCAGCGTCACTCTGCGGGAACCTCTCGAAATCCGCAAACTCGTCGTCCGGAGAAAGCGCCGGGTGCGTTTCGGAGTCGCCCTTGATTTGTGTGACCTCGGCCACCGGCTCCCATCGCATGCGCGTTTCAGAATACGCCGCGGTAATGGGCATCCCCTCGCTGTCGACCGCAGCGAACATCATGCCGCCGCTGAGGTTCGGGTTGTGCGGAATCGCGATGAAGTCCGTCCGCACGCGGTTGCTGGTCTCCTCGAGCCAGCTCCACAGGTCTTCTGGACGCTGGCTATCGCGCGCGCTGAAGGGCACGAGCTGGCGCCCTTGCTCGGCGCCTTCATTCATGAAGACGATTCGATGAAGGCTGCGGCCCGCCGCCTCCGAGGTCCATTCCCAACCGATGAACGTGGTGAAGAGGCAAGGCGCATAGTGACGCTCCGCCGCCTCGACCACGTCGTTCCATTTCGTCTCTTCGAGCCCCTCGGCATGATCGGTGACGATGACGAAATCGAGCGGCCTCTCGAGCTGAACCCTCGCTTGCGTGTAGGGATGGACCACGGGAAGACCCTTGGCCCAGTTGTATGCCGTGTTTGGATCGGCCGAGCGAGTGCCGAGCTCACGAGCATCGGGCGAGAAGCTCGTATGGACGTGGGTATCGCCCCACAAGAGCACATTGGGCTCCTTGGCGATGACGCCGGGATTCGTGGGGGGCGGCCCTTTGCAGCCGAGCACGCCCATCGCCATCGTGACGAGAACGGTCAGAATCCTCAGCGTTGCCCGAATGCGCTTCATAGCTTCTCAGTACTGAATCCTCGCCCCGATGGCCCAGGTGAACCCGCGCAAAGGTGCGTCCGACCCTCGCGAGCCGTCCGTGGTCTGAAAGTAGACGTAAGGCATGATGGCGATCATGAACAACCTGAGATTGTAACCGACCCCGACTCGCCCCTGCGTGGCGGTTCCGAGGTCATCGAAGAGCGCCCCTACCTGCATGAAGACCTTGACGGTTCGGATCGGCCACCAACCGATGCCACCGCCGACCCACCAGTCTTGCGTACCTTTGAAGAAGAGGCGCCCCAGCTTTTGGCCGAGCACCTCGAATGAGACTCCGTTGAACTGCCGATCGATATGGTACTCGTAGCCGAGGCCGACGGTGATGTTCTTCTTGCCGATTCCAGTCCGTGTGCTGGAAAAGTCCATGTGGACGTGATGCATCCGCTCGCGGTACTGAAGCTCGTAGTTCTGCAGTTGCTGAGGGGTAGGGGCAACCCCCGCCGCGTTCATGAGCATCACGATCAGAGCCGTCAACACGAGTTGCTATCCTCCCCCGCCTGTCGCGCTCTTGGGCCCGCAACCGACGCACTCGGACGGATTGAAGCGGATGATGGTTCCGTGCACCCAATGGCCGTGGATGTTGAGCGTCGGAATGACGGCATGTCCGCCCGTGGCGCACACTGTCGGGCCCACGACTTTGCGGAAGCGATCCTCGTTATCGGGTAGCGACTTCATCGAGAACGCGTCGATGTCGATGACGCCAAGCTCTTCGTACGGCTCGACGACGCGGTTTCGAATCACGCGGTAGTCACAAGCGGGTCCACGGGGCGCATAGGTGCCTCCTGTCTTGCGATACTCGCCGGTGCCCCCGCAACCAAGAAAGCCGGTCATCAGAAGCAGCGCCACTGCGGAGGCCCAGTCCTTCATCGTCGCCGGAAACACTACCGTGGAGGTTCATACCAAGCAAGGGACAACCGCTGCCTTGACGGTGCGCAACGCGTGACTTGCGTCAGTGTACGTTTGAAGCGATCGTTGAGCTGACCATGGAGCCTTTGCCTCGATTCTTTCCGCTGGACCGGGCGACTGCCTTCAGTGATGGGATATTCGCGGTCGTGATTACGATCCTGGTTCTGGGAATCGAAGTCCCATCGACTGATGCGCTGAGCGACGCAGCCCGTGCGCTAGAGCGCGAGAAGCTTCTGCATCAGCTTCTGGTCTACGTCGTTTCCTTCGCACTGGTCGGCATGTATTGGTCTCAGCATAGCTTTCTCTTTGGCGGTCTGAGGCGAATGGACCGAGGCCTGATGGTGTTGAATCTATTCTTTCTCCTACCGGTGACCCTCTTGCCCTTCGTCACGCAGCTGATGGGAGCCAATCACAAGGATTGGAGGACCGTTCTGGTTTTCGCTGTGACGAATCTGTGCGCAGCCTTGCTAGTTGAACGATTGTGGAAGCAGGTCGCGGTGCGACCCGAGATCCACAAGGACGCCGAGACCGCGATGGTGGCTCGGAGGATCAGGCGCGGAGCTCGCATTTTCGCCTTGATCCTGATTTCGAGCGTTCTCGTGTCCCTACTCGACGTGAGGGCAGGGATTCTGCTCGTCCTCTTCATGCCGATCGCTTACTTCTTCAACCTGACACGGGATCCACTGGGAACCTCCGGAGCTCCATCCGACGAGGGCGATTGAGCTCGCTCGTCACTCCCCGAAGCCAGCGATCGCCGCGGAGCTCGTCCTACTCGACCGAGATCGTCACCTTCGGGATGCGTCCGGTGAAGCGGGACTTGGCTTCCGAACCGATAGTCTCCACCACCGGCGTCGCGAGATCGATCCCGACGTCAGCGGTCTCGTCCGCCGAAAAGATCATGGGTTGGGTGCGTTCGATCCGCCCTTGGGCTACCTTCCGGTCGTTTATGAAGAGCGAGCCGGTACCGCCCTTGCCAAGGCCCCCGCCGTCGTAAAGAAACTCGAAACGGATCGTCGACTGACCTATCGGCAGGTGCTCGGCCGCACCGACCGTGAAGCGCTCCAGCCCCAGGAAGTTGTAGTCGTAGGCCGGCACGCCGTCCTTCACGTAGAGCGACCAGCCTCCGAAACGCCCGCCCTGGGCCACGATGGTGCCGTTGGCGCCGCTCTCCGGCACCTCGACTTCTGCGGTGATGGTCTTGGACTTGTTCTTGATGTTCAAGAACACGTTTTCCGTCATGCCGGTCATGCCTTCGGCCAGCGTCAACGAGGTGCGGCCCGCCATCAAATCGGGGCGGCCCACGAGAGCTGCATTCACGCGTTCGACGGTGCGGTCGTCGATCGGCAGCACGTGGTTCTTCTCGGCCTCTTGCATGAAGAGGGCCTGCAGCTCGGCGAGCTTCTTGGGCTCCTTTGCGGCCAGATCGTGTACGAGACTGAAGTCGGTACGTGTGTCGTACAGCTCCCAGATGTCCTCCGCCAGCGGCCTACGCGGTTTCGTCTCCCATGGCGCCCTGTGGATCGTGCGTGCGAACCAACCGTCGTGGTAGATGGCGCGGTTGCCGAACATCTCGAAGTACTGGGTGACGTGCCGATCCTTTGCCGCGGCATCGTCGAACGTATACGCCATGCTGACGCCATCCATCGGGCGCTGTGGCGTGCCGTTCACCTCCTTCGGCTCGGGGAGGCCGGCAGCCTCCAGGATGGTCGGCGCCACGTCGATGACGTGGTGGAACTGCGTGCGCAGCTCGCCCCTGGCTTTCATGCCGTTGGACCATTGGACAGCCATGCCGACCTTGGTGCCGCCGTGGTCCGACGCGACCTGCTTGGTCCATCGATAGGGTGTATCGAACGCCACTGCCCAGCCGGCGGCCATGTGGGGATAGGTCTCGGGCCCGCCCCACCGGTCTAGATGCTGGAGCATGTCCGCAACCCGCTCCTCGACGCCGTTGAAGTACGTCATCTCGCTGAACATGCCGTTCCGACCGCCCTCGGCGCTCGTGCCGTTGTCGCCGTAGACGAGAATGATGAGGGTGTTATCGAGCTCTCCGATATCCTCCACGGCTTGGATGACCCGGCCGATTTCGTGGTCGGTCATTTCGACGTAGGCAGCAAAGACCTCGACCTGGCGCGTGAATAGGCGCTTCTCGTCCGCCGAGAGCTCGTCCCAGTCCGGTATCGCCTCGGGCTTTGGCGCGAGCCTCGTGCCCTCGGGTACCACGCCCTTTTCGATCTGACGCGCGAGAATCTCCTCGCGCACCTCGTCCCAACCCTGGTCGAACTTGCCGCTCCAGCGTGCGATCCACTCCTTCGGCACGTGATGCGGTGCGTGCGTAGCGCCCGGTGCAAAGTAGACGAAAAAGGGCTTATGTGGTGTCAGGGCCTTCTGGTATTCGATCCAGGCGACCGCCTGGTCGGTCATGTCTGTCAAGAAGTGGTAGCTCGGATCGTTCGGCAGCTCGACCGGCGCGACGCCGTCGTAGATGAACGGCGCCCATTGGTTGGTCTCGCCGCCTAGGAATCCATAGAACTTGTCGAAACCCTGGTGGGTCGGCCATCTATCGAACGGACCGGAGATGCTCGCTTCCCAAGCGGCGAGCTCATGCCACTTTCCAAAGGCCGCTGTGCTGTAGCCGTTGAGGCGTAGCATCTCCGCGAGAGGGGCCACGTCGTTGGGGATTTGCCCCGTGTTCCCGGGGAAGGGTGTGCCCGTCTCGATGATCGAGCCCATGTTGTTGACGTGATGGTTGCGCCCGCTCTTGAGCGCTGCTCGCGTCGGCGAGCAGACCGCGGTGGTGTGGAAGTTGTTGTAGCGCAGCCCCGCGTTTGCAATTTCGTCGAAGGTGGGCGTGTCGACGGGTCCGCCGAAGGCGCTGGTCCCTGCGAAGCCGAGGTCGTCGACCAGAACGACCACCACGTTCGGAGCACCTTCCGGCGCCCTAACCTCGAAGCGAGGTGGGGGCGTCGCGTCCCGCACGTCGAGCTCGGTGTAGACCGGCGGATCGGGCTCGCGAATCGGCAGCACCGTTCGATCTGGCGTTGCCTCGGCCCCGATGGGGGTGCTTGGCTCTTCGGCAGGCGCTTCTTTCGGGACGTCGGCCTTTTGGCACCCAATGGCATGCGCCACGCCGAGCGTCACCGCCAAAAACGTCATTCCGGCTCTCACTTCTCGGTCTCCGTTGGGCGCCGCGAAGGGACGCCTATTTCTTCACGGTGAGTGGTTGGGTGAGCCTGAATTCCAGAATTGAGCCCGCGGGAACGACCACCGTCTGCCGTCTGAGGATCACGGAGGTGGAGTTCTCCGAGAAGCTGCCCGTTTGGATGGGATACATCGTTCCATCGATGTTGATGTCCGTGAGACCGAGAACGAGGTTCGAGTGCTGCACGACGATGCCGCGCCCGACTTTCCCCGACGACACCACTTGGCCGTACACCTGCGAGCCGGCCTTTGCCACGACCTCGTCTCCCGCGAGCAGATTCGCCTGGAGCGTCGCGCTGAATCTGCGGCCGGGTTTGTCGTCCGACGAAACCTCGTTGGCCGTCTTGACCATCATCGCGGTTCCCGTGGGGACCGTGATCGCCTTTTTCTCCTTGGGCTTGTCTGTATCCGGCTTCTCTTCCTTGGCCGGCGCCTCGTCGAGTGCGGAAGGCTCCGCCTGACTCGAAGGCGAAATCGCAAGCACGCATAGAGCCGTCAAGAGCGCGCCGACCAACCGATTCATCGGTGAAACAACCATGAAAACCTCCCGTCTATCGATCGCTTTAAGGCCTCATCATATACGAGGTCCTTGTCTACCACCGCCGCAAGCACATGCCAACGAGAGCCGGCTGCCCCCGCTGGCCGCCAGCTGGCGCCCCGGTGTCCGAAGGAACAACACTTTGTCTGCTTGTGCCGCAGAAGCCGTGCGAGTAGCACTGCCCTTGCCAGGCGGCTCGTTCCCGGGCCGGTGCGCGATGCCCAACCTCACTCCGATAGCCATCGCGATGGCGGGCGCCATCAGTGTCGCCTCTGCTTCTGCTGAGGCGCCGGTCGAGCCCGACCGGGAGTCGCCGTCAATCGAACGCGCTAAGCCTTTTCTGACCAGCCCTCCGAGAGGCCCGGTGACGGTGCAAGCCAGCTTTTACCTCCGGGGCATCAACGAAACCGACGATGAGGCCGAGACCTTCGAGTTCGGGGAGTGCTCGTGCTCGTCTGGAAGGATGGACGACAGGCCTTCGACCCCGCAGAGGCGGGAGTCGACGAAAAGGTCTACTTGGGGGCTTATCAGTGGTCCGTGTTCTGGAGGGATCGCTCGTCCCTCGGAGATCGGATCAACGTCTCGTTCATCGGTATTCTCACGGCGGTCGCCCATCAGATCGTGGTGAGCGACATCTCGCCACACATCGCCTACATGACGTTGATGCACGGTTTTTTGAATCTGAGCCTGATCATCATGTGCGCAACCGTCGTCATCAATCTGATCGTCGGCAAGCTAGACCAGGCCGGAAAGGTAGAGGCTGGAGATCGCCTCGACCGCCGCTGTCGTTGGATCTTCCCGTTCGCCTACTTTGGGCTGAATCTCGTCATGGTGGGCATCGCATTCGTGGTTTTCTAGGCTCACGAGCCAACTGGGAGTTAAGTGCTTCCGTTAAAGCTCTGGCTGATGCTGGAAAGCGCGCGATCTGGCCGTACACTGAAACGGGCCCAACAAACCCCATAGGTTGCCGTCAACATGGCTGAATTGACCCCCCAGTCGACAGATGCAGGTGAGAACGCTTCGGAGAGATGGCAGAGCGTCGCCGTGCGCCGGGACGAGCCGCTTCTGATCGAGGTCGCCTGGGAGGTCTGCAATCAAGTGGGTGGGATCTATACCGTTCTCCGGTCGAAGGTCCCGAGCATGATCAGCCGGTGGGGCAGTCGATACTGCCTCGTCGGTCCGTACAACCCGCGGAGCGCGGAAGTCGAGTTCGAGCCGGCGCCGCTGGTGGGCGCGGTCGGCCAGGCGGTGCAGCGACTCAACGAGATGGGCTATCGCGCCCACTATGGGCGATGGCTAGTCAGCGGGCGTCCGCACGTGGTCCTGCTCGATGTCGGTTCGGTCGGCCGCTGGCTTCACGAGATCAAGTATCGGGTCTGGGCCGACCACGGGATTCCTGCGAGCGACGAGACGAACGTAAGTGACGCCGTGGCGTTCGGAGAAATGTGCCGGGCGCTGCTCTCGATGCTCGCGCAGGACGGATCGCAGCGCCGCCCACTCGTAGCCCACTTCCATGAGTGGCAGGCGGGCATGGCAATCCCGATGCTCCGGAAGGAATGCTGGCCGGGCTCGCTGGTATTCACCACGCATGCGACCCTGATCGGGCGCTACGTGGCGACCGGCAATCCGTGGTTTTACGACCATTTGTCCTTCCTCGATGGCGACCAGGAGGCCAAGAAGTTCAACGTCCACGCGCAGCACCAAATCGAGAAGGCCGCCGCCCATGGGGCGCACGTATTCACGACCGTATCGGACATCACCGCGGAGGAGTGCACGCACCTGCTCGGACGCACGCCCGACATGGTGCTGCCCAACGGGCTGAACATCCGCCGGTTCACCGCAATCCATGAATTCCAGACGCTCCACCAGCAATACAAGGAACGACTACACGAGTTTTCGATCGGGCACTTCTTTCCCAGCTACCACTTCGATCTGGACAGCACGCTCTACATGTTCACTTCGGGGCGGTACGAGTACTTCAACAAGGGCATGGACCTGACGATCGAGGCGCTGGCCCGGCTGAATCATCGCCTCCGCGAGGTGGCGAGCCCCGTGACCGTCGTCTTCTTCATCATCACCAAGGCGCCGTTTCGGTCGATCAACGTCCGGGCGCTCCAGAGCCGTGCGATGCTCAACGAGTTCCGCACGGCCGCCGACGCGGTGAAAGAGTCGGTCGGCCACGGGCTTTTCCTGGCCGCCTCGTCCGGCGAGATCCCGAACCTCAACGAGTTCATGGAGGACTACTGGCGGTTGCGGCTGCGTCGCGCGATCCACGCCTGGAAGAGCAAGGCTCCCCCGGGCGTCGTCACCCACGACCTCATCGACGACGCCAACGACCCCGTGCTGAGCCAGCTACGCGTCTGCCGGCTGTTCAATCTCGCCGACGACCCGGTTAAAATCGTCTTCCATCCCGACTTCGTGCAGGCTACCAGCCCGCTTTTCGGGATGGAGTACGAGCAGTTCGTGCGCGGCTGCCACCTCGGCGTATTCCCGAGCTACTACGAGCCCTGGGGCTACACGCCGCTCGAGTCGATCGCGCTGGGTGTACCGGCGGTGACCAGCGACCTGTCTGGCTTCGGATCGTACCTCAAGCAACTCGTGCCGGACCATGCGTCCAAGGGCATCTACGTCGTGCCGCGCCGGCACAACGACTTCCACCGTGCCGCTGAAGAGCTGACCGACCAGCTGTTTGCGTTTTCATCCCTCAGCCGACGCGACCGGATCACCGTCCGTAACTCCGTCGAATCGCTAAGCGAGCGCTTCGACTGGCACACGCTCGGCCGGCACTACAACGAGGCGCACGACCTGGCGCTGGATCGGGTGGGCAGATAGCAAGAACGCGCTCTTCGTGGCCGTAGGGCGATGCGAGCGCACATCGCTGCGGTGATTAGGGAAGCCTTGCTGCGACGCTTGCTTGCCATGGGCAGAACTGCTTGACGGTACCGAGCCAGTACTCGAGGTTGTCTTCGACCATGCTGGGTCGACCGTCGCATACCTCGATTGCCACGTCCGCCGTGTGGACTGTGGCAGGCACCAGATGCCAGCTCCACGGCTGGTTGTAGCCGTCGTCGCCCGCCGCGAGCTCCCCCGAAACGACTCCCTTTTTACCCGAAGCGAGCCGGGCTTCCATTCGCTCCACCTGAGCAAGGGTCACGACCTCGACCACGAACTCTTCGTCAATCACTTCGATGGCATAGCGAACCGGCAGCGCCGGTCCGCTCCCGCCGGACCCGCCCATCCCTCCACCAGTCCCACCGGTGGCTTCGTTGCCCCCGCCACTGCAGCCCATGGCGCCGATCACCACGCAGGCGGCGATCGCGGCGCCTATGTCGACCATCTGATTCATCACAACGGCTCTAACACGAAGTTGCGCCTGCTCGAGGAACGGGTCGAGCGCTTGGGAGCGCTCCGGAATGTGAGGCGCCTCACGAGGTGCGCTTCCTCTTCTTGGAAGCGCGGGGCGAAACCTCTTCAGATGGCGAGGTTGACTACTTTGTGCTTCATCCTTTCGGGTGTACGCTGATCCTTCTCTCATCGAATGAGGAGCGCATTTGACCGCCTACAGGATTAAGTGGCTGGCGCTGGCCGCAACCGCTGCCATTTCCGGATGCACTGGGCTCGTCGGTGACAACGGCGAGCAGGCGGTCAACGACAGCGTCGCCAAGAGCCTTTGTGTCGTAGACACGCCGCTTCGACGGCTCACCCGGTTCGAATACAACAACACGGTTCGCGACCTTCTGGGCGACACGACGCGGCCTGCGGATGTGCTTCCGCCCGAAGAGGAAGTCGCCGGGTTCGACAATCAAGCAGCTGCATTGACGAGCAGCGATCTGTTGATCGAGCAGTACATGAAAGTGGCCGAAGACGTGAGCGCGCGCGCGGTGGGCAACCTCAGCGGGCTTCTGGCAGGCTGTGATCCTGCGCTCGACGGCGCCGATGTCTGCGCGCTTTCCTTCATCGAGAGCTTCGCCAAGCGGGCGTTCCGTCGGCCGGTCTCGCAGAGTGAAGTGCAGCGATTCAGGGCTCTGTTCGACTGGGCAATGACGGATCCGGATCTGGGTCGCTTCGAGGATGGGATTGAGGTCGTGATCGAGGCAGCGCTTCAATCACCGTCGTTCCTCTACCGTCCCGAGCTGGGAGCGGAGACTCCCTTGGAAGGCGATGTCGTTCCCTTCACGAGCTGGGAGATGGCCACGAAGCTCTCCTACATGCTGTGGAACACGATGCCGGACGCCGAGCTCTTCGCAGCCGCGGAGGCGGATGCGCTTCGCAGCAAGGAGCAGATTGCGGCGCAGGCGTCACGCATGCTCGAGGATGACAAAGCGCGGGATCTGATTCGCAACTTCCATACGCAGTGGCTTCTGCTCACCCACATCGACAGTGTGTCCAAGGATACCAGCACCTATCCGAGTTACCGCCCAGCTCTCAACTCGCTGTGGAAAGAGGAGATCCAAACGTTCACCGAGCACGTCATCCTCGAAGGCGAAGGTTCGCTCGAGACTTTGCTCACGGCGAGCTACACGTTCGTCAACGAAGACCTCGCGAGCTTCTACGGCGACGATGTGTTGGAGACCGTTGCGGGCCCCGAGCTACGGCGAGTGGACGTCGACCCCAATCGACGCGCGGGCTTTCTCACCAGCGCTGGCCTGATGGCGACCCAAGCGAACGCCAATCAGAGCTCTCCGGTGTTTCGCGGAAAATTCGTCCGCGAGCAGCTCATGTGCGACACGCTGCCCCCTCCGCCCAACGACCTGGTCATCGAGCCGCCGCAGCTCGATCCGACCAAGACCACCAAGGAGCAATTCGAAGAGATCGGCGCCAACGCAGCGTGTGCGGGATGTCACAACTTGATGAACCCAATCGGGTTCATCTTCGAGCACTACGATGGCATCGGCCAGTGGCGCGACCAACAGAACGGCAAGGCGATCGACGCGACCGGTGAGGTGATCCAAACCGATGACGTCGACGGCTTCTACGACGGGGCGGTCGAGCTCGCCGAAGCGCTGGCGAACAGCACCCAGGTCCAGGAATGCGTTGCGTCGCAGTGGTTTCGATTTGCTTACAACCGCACGGTGACGGCGGACGACACTTGCAGCATCGATCAGCTCAACCAGGCGTTTGCCGACTCCGGCTTCAACATCAAGCAGTTGCTCGTCGCGCTCACGCAGACCAACGCGTTCCTTTATCGCAGGGCGGTGCCGCAGGAGCCCGAAACCACGGGAGGTGCGTTGTGAAGCGGATCAATCGTCGCGCCGTGCTCAAGGGAACCATCTTCGGAGGTACCGTCGTCATCGGTCTGCCCATGCTGGAGGCGATGCTTCCAGCGAAGGGCGCCGCCCAAGCCAACGGCGCTCCAAAACGGATCGTGTTCTGGTTCACGGCCAACGGCACACGGCAAGACCTCTGGAGCCCCCCGAGCAACATGGACCTCGGCAACCATCCGCTCCATGCAGCCATGGCGCCGTTCTCGAGCAAGCTGATCTTCCTCGACGGTGTGGACCAGAGCGTCGCGTACGACTCCATCGGCGACGGTCATCAGACCGGAATGGCTTGCCTGCTGACCAACGCCGAGATTCTACCCGGGGACTTGTTTTGCGAGGGCAACTGTGACGCGGGGAACGAGAAGTACGTCGGATGGGGTGGCGGCCAATCGGTGGATCAGTACTTGGCCGGCGAGATTCAAAAAGACGTGCTCACGAAGTTCAAGTCCCTCGAGCTCGGCGTGCAGGTCAAGAGCTCGAGCGTATGGTCGCGCATGTCCTACGCAGGGCCGGACACGCCTGTCCCTCCGCGCGAGGATCCCAATCAGAATTTCGTGGACCTATTCAGCGACTTGGATACGGACCCGTTCGCGTTGCGGGCAATCCAGCGGCGGCGCAGGAGCATCCTCGACGCCGTGATGGAGGACTACGATCAGCTCGAGCGGCGCTTGGGCTTCGATGACAAGCAGCGGCTCGAAAAGCACGCACAATCGATTCGAGATCTGGAAAGACGGTTGGAGGTGACGACGACCTTCGGGGAAGCTTGCACGACTCCCGAGTTGGAGTTGCCCGGAGGCAGCTTCGAGCAAAACGACGTGTATCCCCTCACCGGTAGAGCGCAGATGGACATGCTTGCCATGGCACTCGCTTGTGATCTCACCCGTGTCGCGTCGCTGCAGTGGTCGCGGTCGGTCAGCAACGTCCGTTTCAGCTGGGTTCCGCAGGTCTTGAACGAGGGTCATCATGGGCTTTCGCATTACGATGACAGCGACCCTGGTGCGCAGTCCGACCTGCTGGAGATCAACAAGTGGTATTCGGAGCAGTTTGCCTATCTCTTGGGCCTCATGGACGGCGTCCAAGAGGGAGACAACACATTGCTCGATAACAGCGTCGTGGTTTGGGTCAACGAGCTCGGCAAGGGCAATACGCACACGCGGCGCGACATTCCGTTCGTTCTTGCGGGCGGCTGCCAGGGTTACCTCAGAACTGGCCAGCATATCGACTTCGGTGGCGAGCCGCACGGCAAGCTGTTGGTGTCTTTGACCCACGCCATGGGCAAGCCCGTCGACACGTTCGGTGTCTCGCAGTACAGCCAAGGTCCGCTCAGCGGCCTCGCCCGTTGAGGGCGGCAGCTGCCTCGAGTGACGACTGATCCGGGCCAGGTGCGTCCTCTGCTGACCTTTAACGCCGGCGTTGGCCTATACTAGGCCGAATGCGATGTGTCTTTGGAGCAATCGTCGTGCTTTTCGTGGCGGCCTGTGCCTCCTCGGGCACGACGGACGAGCTTGCTCCGGTGGAGCTCGGCGTCGTTCGTACCGTCGATGCTCAGCGGATCGAGGATCCCGCTGAGTGGGGACCGAGCCTGGACCTCGCGCTCGAGACCGAATTCTGGGATCTGATCGGCAACTCGGACCACGAGCGGTATCCCGCCTGGCGAGAGAAGGCCAAAGTGTATCTCGCAGCGAATGGCAACGCGGATCCGCGACTTGCCATGCTCGTCTCTGCGGGCGCGGTGTTCGCGCTGACGCAGCTCTTTCAGCATCCCGATCCGCTGAGCCGCATCGCCGACTATCTAGACTACATCGATGATGCCACGGTAGGCATTCACGATGCCGTCGAGCCGCTTCGTGATCACGAGCCGGCAGTGGTCTTCTTCCACAACAATCAGGCAATGCTCGCCTTTCTTTTGGCGGAGAATGCCGACCTCGGCATCTGTCACCTCGAGAAGCTTCGCAACCTCGAAGACTCCAACTCCGACTTCCATGGCACCGAGGGTAGGGCGGCGGCCCCGTTCACCTACGGGATGGTCAACGACGAGGCATACGTCGACTACGCCATCGAAATGATGGAGGGTTGCGATAACTGGATCTGCAACTGGACGTCGAAGCTCGCCCCGTTCAAGCCGATCGGCCAGCTCATGACGCTCGCGGAGCTCCATGCGGTCAAAGCGTCACTCACCACGCATGCGCAAGCTCATGATGCGGCGCTCGAAGAGATGAACGCGCTTCTCGATCGTGCGGCCATGCTCGGCACGGCGCGTGACTATCCGTTCATCGATCGCATCGAGGCGCTTCGGGAGACGCTTCCATTGCGCGTGTACGGCCAGGGCATGGGGCTCGGGCGCTCTCCCATGCCCGTCTACTCGAACGAAACCAACTGCAGCAACTGCCACATCGGCGGGCTGCCAGGAGCGTTTGGCGAGGATCTCGAAGACCCGTATCCGGGCGCAGGGATTTGGAGCGCAAAGCCGGGCCCGCCGCCCTTCAAGAGCGACAACCCCATATCCTGCGACTAGACCAGCAGAAGTGCTGTAGGATAGACGCGACGTGCTCCATTCCGTTCGGAGAATCGCACGTCGGACCGCATTTTCACGCAGCGAAGGAGGAAATTGAAATGCCACGCAAAGTCGGAGAGCGTTATCTGTGCGACGAGTGCGGAGCCCAGCTCGTTTATGAAAAGGCCTGCCCCTGTCCAGAAGCCAAGGGGCACTCGGAAATCTGCTGTGGAAAGCAGATGAAGCGCGTGAAGGAGCGGACCCCGGCGTAGGACGATGTCATGCCCAGGTGGGCGGGGACGCGGATGGATAACGACAGGCTGTGGATGAACTACGAGGCACGCACCAGTCACCGCTGGTGGAAGCCTGATGGCGATGGCGCTCGGCTGGAACGTGCCCTACACGACCAAGCGCACCATCCGCATTCCCAAATCGGCACAGCAAGGCGCGCCGATGACAAATAGCTTCCGTCGAGAGCCGTGTTCCTATATAGGCAAGGGTCTCGGCGTGGATTTGGGATCGATATGAGCGAATCTATTTCCAAGGATTTCGAGACGATTCGGTACGAACAGAAGGGAGCCGTCGGCGTCATCACGCTCGATCGGCCCAAGAGCCTCAACGCGATCAACTTCGCGATGCGCGACGAGCTGACAGCTTGCCTGCGTGCCCGCGCCAGCGATCTGGACACACGCGTCATCGTGTTGACGGGTGCCGGTCGGGCGTTCAGCGCGGGTCTCGACCTCAAGGAACCCGCCATCGCCGGCAGCGGCCCGATGACGCCCAAGCGGGCCTATGAGGCGCAACGAACCTACTCGCAGATGATCCTCGAGATGCGGCGCATTCCGCAGCCCATCATCGGTGCGATCCACGGTCCGGCAATTGGGGCGGGCTTTTCGATCGCAATGGCCTGCGACATCCGGCTGGCGTCGCCGGTAGCGACATTCCAGGCCGCCTACATCAACCTCGGGTTCGGGGGGGCCGACATGGGCTCGTCCTGGCTCCTACCTCGGGCGGTGGGGGCCGGAAATGCAGCGCGCTACTTGCTCTCCGGTGACGTTCTGCCCGCCGACGAAGCGCTCCGCATCGGCTTCGTTCAGGCGGTGGTCGAGGAGGAGGGCCTTCAAGAAGAGGCGGGCGGCCTGGCCCAGAAGCTAGCGGGCAAGTCGCCGCTCGGTCTTCGCCTGACCAAGGAAGCGCTTGATGCGGCCGTCGGCGCGCTGAGCCTCGAGCAGACCATCCGGCTCGAGGATCGCAATCAGGCCATGTGCATCAGCCAGCTCATGGGATCACAGCAATGAGCAACTTCAAACCCTACGAGAACCCGTCCATCTTTCACCGCTGGGCGGCCGCCCAGTGGCGCCGACCCAAGGACCCCACCATCTACGGCGCGACGGAAATCGACGTGGGGCCGGCGCTGGCCTTCTTGGAGAAGGTTCGACAAGAGTGGGGTGTGCAGGTCACGGTCACCCACCTGGTGGCCAAGGCGCTCGCCATTGCCATCGCACGCCACCCGGAGACCAACGCCAAGGTGCGGTTTTGGGGCAAGCTCGAGCTGCGCAAGACCGTCGACATCACCGTCTTGATTGCGGGCGCCGGTGGGCGCGACCTCTCGGCGCACCGAATCACCGCGGCCGACGAGCTGCCGCTACGCCAATTGGCGATCGACGTCATCGAAGCGTGCGAGCGCATCCGCGCCGACGACGACCCCAAGTTCCGCCAAAGCAAGGGGCTCGTGGAAAAGCTTCCTTGGTGGATGATGCGGTCTTTCCTTTCGCTCGCCAGTCTCTCGATGAACGAGCTCTACCTCGATCTGTCGAAGCTCGGCTTGCCTGCAGACCTTTTCGGCACCGGGATGGTGACCAGCCTCGGAATGCACGGCGTCGACGAGGCCTATGCGCCCCTGACACCCATCAGTCGCGTCATGGTCGACGTGCTCCTCACGCGCGTGCGTCAGCGCCCCTGGGTGGGAGACGACGGTGAGCTCGGCGTTCGACCCACGCTCAAGCTCTGCGCCACCTTCGACCATCGCGTCGTCGACGGCATCCAAGCCGCCAGGATCTGCCAGGAGCTCCAGAGCCTGTTTGCCGAGCCCGATTCGCTTCGCTGAGAGGAACTGCATGGCCGCCTTTGACTTCTTCATCACGCTCGATGGCAACTGCCTTAACGGTTTCGAGGGCCTCTGCGGCATCGCCCGTCTCCGCTGCGACCCCGACGCCGACCGCTGGGAGAAGGAGGTCCACTTCTTCGAGGGATTGGCCGGCGGCCACGCCACGCAGGTGAACCCCACGGGCACGCTGGCGTTTCTCGGCAACCTCTCCCAGACGCTGCTCTTCTACGACCCGCGCACGCTGCGCGAGGTGCGCCGCCTGTCCACGCTGCGCTTCTGCGCGCCCGACGTCCTCTACTCGAGCCAAACCCACGTGGTGTGGCTGTCCGAGAAGACCTTCATCACGGTGCTAGGAGATTCGTTCTGGCGCTTCGACATGGACGACCTGGAGCACCCGGTCCGCCTCGGTCCCCACCTGGTGAAGCTACCCCACGCGCTCAAGCGCTCGCCCTCGGGACGCTATATCGGCTACGGCTCCATGGACCACGACCACAAGGGTTACGCGCGTGAGATCGGCATCTTCGATCTCACCACCAACGAGGCGCGCGTGGTGCAACTGCCGGCAACCTGTTGGCACATCGCGGCCCATCCCACCAAGGATTTCTTCTACGGCCCCAGTCAGCAGGTCGCTCCGCAGGGTGGGGAGTTCGCCGAATACACGCTCGCCCACTTCAAGAACTACGTCTTCGAGGTCGACGCTGAAACGGCCACTGTCACGCGCCATGCTGCCATCGCCAAGGAGCTGCCCGCTGCATTCACCTCCGACGTGGTCGTCACGTCCGATGACGTCTTCTACAATGCGTGCGCCGGTGGCACGATCGTGCGGGTCGATCTCGAGACCTTCCAGCGCGTGCAGTTCATCGACGAGCATCCTGGCATCCTTCGCTCACTGCCGAAGCTGCGCAGCGCCTGGTCGAACCTCGTAGAGAGCTTCAGCCGCGTCGACGTGCCTGGCAACTCGCATCTGCTGCTGAAGGCGCTGCGCGCCACCCGTTTCAGCCTCCTCGATGGCAGCCTCGGCCTGCAGGTGAGCCCCGACGGGCGCTTCATCCTCTCTGCTCACCGGGGCCTAAACGAGGTCATCGTCTATCGTCACCCGGAGATGAAGGTGCACAAGCGCATCCGCTTCCCCTCCATCCGTGGCTTTTTCCCCGAGCACGTGGGGCTCCTGAGCGATCCCCGTCTCGGCTTCCACCACACCACGCTTTCGACCGCGACCGTCGTTTGAAGCCGCCAATCGCGCCTCCCCGGCGCGACAGGCTTTGTTCGCCGCTTGGCCTTCGGTATAGTCCGCGGAGCCAATGCCGACTCGACAGCTGACAGTGCTTGGCGGCTATCCCACCGGACCGGCCGCCACGATTCGTAAGGACCGCTGGTGGGTGTCTCCCGCAATCACCCTCATCGTGCTCACGGTGTTTTCCGTCTACGTGACCTGGGCGGCACTTCAGGGCGACCACTACTACGCCAATCCGTATCTGAGCCCCCTTTACTCGCCGGTGCTCTACACCGATCCCTCCGTGGCGGGGGCGGCCCCGATCGCCCACTCGTGGTTGGGCGTATGGCCGAGTTGGTGGCCGGGATTCCTGCCGGCTTCTCCGGCGCTCCTCATTCTCTTCTTCCCGGGTGTGTTCCGGTTCACCTGTTACTACTACCGCAAAGCGTACTATCGGGCGTTCACCGGATCCCCTCCGGCGTGCGCCGTCAACCCGGTCGCCAGCCGCAGGTATCGGGGCGAGACGGCGTGGTTGATCTTTCAGAATCTTCATCGCTATGCGCTGTACTTTGCCGTTCTCTACATTTTCATCCTGTACTACGACGCGTTCGTTTCCCTCTTTCGGAACGGGGAATTCGGCATCGGGGTCGGCAGCGTGGTGCTGTTTCTCAATGCGACGTTTCTCGGAGGCTACACGTTCGGGTGCCACGCGATGCGACATTTGGTCGGCGGAGGCTTCGACTGCATGTCGTGCGGCAAGACGACCGCGCGATACGGCGCTTGGAAACGGGTGAGCTGGCTCAACGCCCGGCATCCCAACTTCGCGTGGGCCAGCCTCGTCTGGGTCGGCTTTACGGACATCTATGTGAGGTTGGTCTCCATGGGCGTGATCACTGACCTGAACACGTGGACGAACTAGCGGCAGATGAACGTCAGCGAGATCCAAACCTTCGAACACGATGTGCTCGTCATCGGCGCGGGTGGGGCCGGCTTGCGTGCCGCCATCGAGTGCAGCGCGCGCGGCCTCAACACGGGAGTCATCTCCAAGAGCCTTCTCGGCAAAGCCCACACCGTCATGGCCGAAGGTGGCATGGCCGCCTCGCTCGGCAACGTGGATCGACGCGACAACTGGAAGATTCACTTCCGCGATACGATGCGCGGAGGCAAGTTCTTGAATCAATGGCGCATGGCGGAGCTCCATGCGAAACAGGCGCCTGAACGGGTGCGCGAGCTCGAGGAGTGGGGCGCCGTCTTCGATCGAACGCCCGACGGGCTGATCAGCCAACGCAACTTCGGCGGACACCGGTATCCGCGATTGGCACACGTCGGCGATCGCACCGGTCTCGAGCTCATTCGAACTTTGCAGGACCACGGGGTGCACCACGGCATCCACTTTCACATGGAATGCACGGCGCTGCGGTTGCTCCTCGACGGCGGGCGGATCGCCGGAGTAGCCGCCTATTGGCGCGAAACCGGCAGGTTTGTATTGTTCCGAACCCCGAGCGTGATCATGGCTACTGGCGGAGGCGGCAGGGCTTGGCGCGTCACGAGCAATTCCTGGGAGTATACGGGCGACGGGGTGGCCCTGGCGTACGAAGCCGGCGCGGAGCTGATGGATCTCGAGTTCACGCAGTTTCACCCGACTGGAATGGTGTGGCCGCCGTCGGTCCACGGGACGCTCGTCACCGAAGGTGTGCGTGGCGACGGTGGCATCCTGCTGAACAACAAGGGCGAGCGCTTCATGTTCAACTACATCCCGAAGCGCTTTGCAGCGGAGACGGCCGATACGATCATCGAGGCCGACAGATGGCCCGAGGACCCGAGCGCTCGGCGTCCACCGGAGCTCCTCACCCGCGATGTCGTCGCGCGAGCGATTCGAGCGGAGGTGCAGGCGGGGCGAGGCTCGCCTCATGGGGGGGCTTTCTTGGACATCGCGGCCCGGCGGCCCGCCGATTACATCAAGCGAAAGCTGCCGTCGATGTATCACCAGTTCAAAGAGCTCGCCGAAGTCGACATCACATCCGCGCCCATGGAGGTCGGACCGACGTTGCACTACTTCATGGGTGGAATTCGGGTCGATGCGGACACGCAACAAACGAACGTTCCCGGGCTGTTCGCATGTGGGGAGTGTGCTGCAGGCTTGCATGGGGCGAACCGTTTGGGTGGCAACTCGCTTTCGGACCTCATCGTCTTCGGGCGCCTCGCCGGTCTCGGAGTCGCGGCGTATCTGTCCGAGCTCGGCACGACGCCACGCGCCGACGACTCCCAGGTCGTCGCCGCGTTTCGTGAGGCCACCGACATCCTGAATCGAGAGTCCGGCGAGAATCCCTATCTCATGCACGACGCGCTCCAGGACGTCATGAGCACGAACGTCGGTATCGTCAGGACCGGGGAAGAGCTTCAGATGGCGGTCGAGCAGCTCCGCGAGCTCAAGGCTCGCGCACGGAATCTCAAGGCGCCGGGAACCAGCCAATACAATCCAGGCTGGCACGAGGCGCTGTCGGTCAAGTCGTTGTTGATCGTCGGTGAAGCCGTGGCCCGTGCCGCGTTCGTTCGGGAGGAGAGCCGCGGCGCCCACACGCGTCTCGATTTCGAGGGAGAGCGGGAAGAGTGCGCGCGGTTCAACGTCGTCATCAAGAAGGGGCCGGATGGTGAGATGCGGGTCGAGAAGGTCGAGCGCGCCGCACCGCCCGAAGAGCTCGCCGCGATAGCCTACGCAACGCTCGAACAGCTCGAGGGAGGCCAAGCGCAATGAGCACTCGCACGTTCAAAATATGGCGCGGAGACTCGGGAGGCGGCGCGTTCAACGAATACGACGCTGAAGTCGACGAAGGAATGGTGGTCCTGGACGTCCTACACCGGATCCAGGCGCTTCAAGCGAACGATCTAGCAGTTCGATGGAACTGCAAGGCCGGCAAGTGCGGATCGTGCAGCATGGAGATCAATGGGCGCCCGAAGCTCGCGTGCATGACCCGTATGAACACCTTCGGGCCCGACGAGGTCATCACGGTGCAGCCACTCAAGGCGTTTCCAGTCATCAAGGACCTCACTTGTGACGTCTCTTGGAACTACGAACAAAACAAGCGAATTGCGCCTTTCAAGCCGCAGCCTCGCGGCCGCGACGGCGAGCATCGGATGTATCAGCAAGACGTCGACCGCGTGCAGGAGTTCCGAAAGTGCATCGAGTGCTTTCTTTGCCAAGACGTTTGCCACGTCGTGCGCGATCGCGGCCGCAAGGATGCCTTCGTGGGTCCGCGTTTCATGATTCGGCTCGCAAGTCTGGAGATGCATCCGCTCGACGACGACGATCGGGTCCCGGAGATCATGAAGGAATACGGTTCTGGAATGTGTAACATCACGCGGTGTTGCACCGATACATGCCCCGAGAACATCAACATTACCGATAATGGGATCATTCCGCTCAAGGAGCGGGTCGTGGATCGCTACTATGATCCGCTTGCGCGCTTGGCGCGCTTGTTCGCAGGGCGTAGAATGCGAACGAAAACACGGTCCGAGGAGCAGTCAAAATGACGGAACGCTTCACGCTAAAGCGAATATCTCCCGACTCGATCCAACACTCCGTCGAGCGGGCCCAGCACTACCGCCTGCTCAATGATCCCGAGCAGGCGGAAAGCATTTGCCTCGACATCTTGGCAGTGGACGAGGGAAACGAGGCGGCGCGGATCACGCTGATCTTGTCGCTGACCGACATGTTCCGGCGAGGGGGGGGCACGCATGGGGTGCGTCGGGCAAAGGAGCACGTGGCCAAGCTGCGGGGCGACTACGAGCGCGCATACTACGCCGGGATCGTCGCGGAGCGGCATGGCCGCGCTCACCTCTTGCATGGGGGGATGGAGCGCGCCTTTGCGTATGAAGGGCTCCTCGAGGCGATGCAGCATTACGAGCGGGCCGGCGCCCTCAAGCCGTCCGGGGTGGATGACGCGATTCTCAGGTGGAACGCATGCGTCAGGACCATTCAGCGTGAGGGCCTCGAGCCGCGACGAGACGAGCCGGAGCTGCCGCTGGAGTAAAAAGAAGATCCGACAAAATGAAGATCCAAAGAAGATCCGACCGACGTTGCCCAAAAGGATCCCAGCACACGGCGATTTGATTGTGTTGTCGTGAGCTGGCGGCCGCCGGCGTCCTTTGGCGAAAAGAAGATCCGACCGACGTTGCCCAAAAGGATCCCAGCACACGGCGATTCGATTGTGTTGTCGTGAGCTGGCGGCCGCCGACGTCCTTTGGCGAAGCGCCATCGCCAGGCCCGCGCTTCGAGACGAATCGTTCGACAGAGCTCGCTGGCACGGCGGGCATGCTTTTCGCACTGGATCGTGCCATGACTCGACGACGCATCATCGAACCCGGAAGGACCTGGGCTCTGTCTCGGCGTACCACCCAACGCTACTTCCTCCTCAACCCCGACGAAGCTCGGGAGCTCGAGCGATGCTACTGGTACTGCTTAGGTCTGGCCGCGCAGCGCTTCGGGGTCATCGTGCACGCTGGTTGCCTCATGAGCACCCACTCGCATGAGGTGGTTACCGATATCCGGGGCGAGCTGCCTCGATTCCTCCAGGAGTTTCACCGCCTACTGGCGCTCACCACGAAGGCCTTTCGCGGGTGGCCCGGCGAGGTCTTCGACAAGCGGAGCACGGGGCAGCATGCGCTGTTGACAACGGAAGCCATCCTCGAAGCGCTGAGTTATCTCATCGCCAACCCCGTGGAGGGGGGAGGCGTCCGGTATGCCAAGGATTGGCCTGGTGCACATACCTTACCCCGCGACATCGGAGTTCGCGTGGTGAAGGCCGAGCGCCCGCCGCACTACTTCGACCCGGACAATCCCGGCTGGCCCGACGAAGTCGAGCTTCGACTAGAGATGCCGACGACTCTGGAGCTCGACTACGGCACGAAGCTTGCGCAAGCGCGCATCGCGGAGCGCGTGCGGGAGCGGGAGCATCGCGCTTGGCAGGAGTCAAAGCGCACGGGCATTGCCTTCGCAGGGCCGCGCCGAGTGCTTCGGCAGGTCCATACCAAGCGCGCCCGGAGCTATGAAGTGTTTG
>LJTN01000037.1 GCA_001303415.1 Myxococcales bacterium SG8_38 | reverse complement strand
ATCCTCGGACCGTCGCCTTCTTCACCGCCCGGGTGGCAACCCTCGCAGAATTCCGCGTAGATCTCCTGCCCGGTCGCCACATCGGTCGACTCGAGAGGGTACTGGAATTGCTCCAAGGAATACGCCGTTTTGCTGCCGCTCCCTGAAGAGGAGCACCCGAACGCAGCAGCCAACGTGCCGATCGCCAGACTCAGGACCAGTTTCTTCCCCATCTCTTTTCACCTTCCTCGGGGGCGCGTCTACGGTCGCGGCGCGCCTTCGTCCCCCTTACGGCGCAACTGTAGCAGTTTTTGTCCCTGGACCCGCAACGCTTCTGTTTCGTTGGTGACGAGGTCGCTGTGACATGCTGCTTTTTCAGCCCCGCCGACGGCTCCCTTGGTCTTGTTGGCAAGCTGATGGATCTCCTCGGGGGAGAGGTGGCCGCGCGTGCGGAGGATTTCCTGTTGCTCTGGGCTGAGCGCGGGCGACTTCATCACCCTTGCCCGCTCGAAACCGGCCGCCTTGCCGGACTCGAACTCGACGATCTCCCTGGAGATGCGAACCGAGCACCAATCGTGACCGCACATGGCGCAAAAGTCGGTATCGACGTCGAGGTCTTCGTCGTGAAACGCGCGTGCGGTGTCGCTGTCGAACGCGAGGTCGAAGTGCTTCTCCCAATTGAGGGCCGCGCGAGCCCGAGTGAGGTCGTCATCCCAGTCGCGGGCTCCGGGAATGCCGAGCGCCACATCGGAAGCGTGGGCCGCGATCTTGTACGCGATGCAACCTTGCTTGACGTCGTTTTTCTTGGGCAAGCCAAGATGCTCTTTGGGTGTCACGTAGCAGAGCATCGCCGCGCCATGATAGCCCGCAGCCGTCGCGCCGATTGCGCTCGTGATGTGGTCGTACCCGGGGAACACATCCGTCACCAGGGGGCCCAGGACGTAAAAGGGCGCACCGTGACAGCGCTGCCGCTGCAGCTTCATGTTGTACTCGATCTGATCGAAGGGCACGTGTCCGGGGCCCTCGACCATGACTTGGCATCCTTTGCGCCACGCGCGTTCGGTGAGCTCCCCGAGACGATCGAGCTCCCCTAGCTGCGCAGCATCGGTGGCATCGGCAAGCCCGCCCGGCCGCAGCCCGTCTCCCAGGGAAAACGAGACGTCATATTCGCGCATGACGTCGCAAATCGCGTCGAAATGCTCGTACATCGGGTTTTCCCTGCCGTGATGGATCATCCATTTGGCCAGCAGTGACCCGCCTCGCGACACCACCCCGATGAGCCGCTTCTTGATCAATGGCAAGTGCTCTCGCGCCACGCCCGCGTGGATGGTGAAGTAGTCGACACCTTGGCGTGCTTGATGGCGCAGCGTGTCGAGGATCACGTCCAGCGTCAGGTCTTCGATCTTGCGGCCGATGATCATCGAGTAGATGGGAACGGTGCCGATGGGCACGCGGGCATTGCAAATGATCGCTTCGCGCGTGGCATCCAAATCGCCGCCCGTCGAGAGATCCATCACCGTGTCGGCGCCCCAGCGTTCAGCCCATCGCAGCTTTTCCACTTCCTCTTCGGTGCCGGATGACACCGGCGAGGCGCCCATGTTTGCGTTGATCTTGGTGAGACCGGCGCGCCCGATGCACATCGGGTCCAGACGATGGCCGAGGTGCACCTTGTTGGCTGGAATGATCATCCGGCCGGCCGCCACCTCGTCGCGCACTTGCTCCGGAGTGAGATGACGTTCGCGCTCGGCGACCCTGCGCATCTCGGGCGTCACGGTGCCGAGCCGGGCATGCTCGAGCTGCGTGATGGGGACGAAGCCGGACGGGGGATGCCAGCTTCCGTTCTCGTAGCGCCAGTCCTCGGGCATGAAATCCCAAGCCGTCTTGTCGCTCGGCTGGGGCATGCCGGGAGTGTCGGGGGACGAATAAGCGCGGGGACCCCCGATGTCCGGGGCGTTGGCAAAGGAGCCCGGCGTCGTGCCCGCGCCTTGGCTCGACGGGTTGTGGGCGCCTCGTAGTGGCAGTGAAAATTCCTTCATCATGCTCCTCTCGAAGGGAAGGAGCTGGATGGCTCGCTTCCCTACGCCGGTTCAAACCGGATCAGGTTCGACGGGTTCTTCTCAGCCCTCGCGGGCGCCCCGAGCGAGATGGAAACATAGCGCCGTTGTGGCAAAAGCAAAAGCCGGGTACTAGCAAGACCCGACGCACGTTTCAGTATTGCGCCTCCAACGCCAAGCTCCGACGGCACCATCATGAGCTCGATCCCTCTCTACCGCTCCCGGCCCGATGGGTTCCAGATCCAGCCGGCTTCTCAATCCGAGGCGCTGCCGATCAACGACTTCATCTACCTCTCCGAGGGGCTCTCCAACGCGTACTTGATGATCACGCCGGAAGGGCGAATTGTCATCAACACCGGCATGGGCTTCGAGGCCCCGGTCCACAAGCGCAACTTCGAGGCGGTCGACCCGAGCCCCGTCCGATACATCCTGCTGACGCAGGGCCACGTGGATCACGTGGGTGGGGTGGACGCCTTCCGCGAGAAGGGCACCGAGGTCGTCGCGCACGCGAACAATCAGGCCCATCAAGCGGACGATGCGCGCATTGCAGCCTTCCGCGCCTCACGCAGCGCCTTTGCCTTTGCTGACGCAATCGCGCGCGCATGGAAGCACATTCAAGAAAACGTCGGCGGGCCCATCGCCGCCCAGTCGAGGCCCACGCCCGACATCACCTTCGCGGATCGTTTCGACCTCGAGCTCGGAGGGCTTCGGTTGGAGCTTCTTTGGACCCCCGGAGGAGAGACGACGGATTCGATGGTCGTTTGGCTGCCCGATCACGAGATCTGCTTCTGCGGGAACCTCTTTAGCGCGCTCTTCGGCCACTTTCCGAATCTCGTGACGATCCGGGGAGATCGATACCGCGACGCGTTGCGATTCATAGAGTCGCTCGAGCGGGTGCGGGCGCTCGAGCCGGCGATGCTCTTGACGGGCCACCATGGCCCGGTCGTGGGTAAGGAGACGATTCAGCAAGAGCTCACGCGCCTGCGAGATGCGGTGCGCCATGTCCACGACGAAACCGTCCGAGGCATGAATCACGGCAAAGACGTGCGCACGCTCATGCGGGAAATCCAGCTGCCCCCGGAGCTCGAGGTCGGCGAAGGGTACGGAAAAGTCTCTTGGAGCGTGCGGGCGATTTGGGAGAGCTACGCGGGCTGGTTCCATCACCGCTCGACGACGGAGCTCTATGCGGTGCCTCCGAGCCAGGTACACGGGGACTTGGTGGAGCTGGCCGGCGGCGCCGATGCGGTCGCCCATAGAGCGCAGGCCCGGGTTGCGGCGCACGAGCCCCTCGAAGCGATCTACCTGGCGGAGATCGCCCTCACCGCTTCGCCGCACAACGAGGCCGCGTTGGAGGCGATGATCGAGGCGCATCGGCAGCTCGAAAGCGAGAGTCGAAACTTCTGGCTGACGCAGTGGCTTCGCAAGCAGCTCCGCGACCTCCAATCCAAGCTCGACGCCGCCGGAGCACGGAGGCCTGGGGCATGAGCCAGCAAACCGAGGACATTCGAATCGACGATCTCGGCGCGCCTAGGCTGACGCCGATGCAAAAAATGGTCCTCGACGGATTCGCGGGCGTGCGAGTCCAGCTGACATCGGCGGCGGTTCTCGAGGAAGCGGCGAAGCGCACGGGGCTTGCGAGCTTCGGCCCCGATGACTTTCGCGAGCGCCTCGACGTCTGGTGCGAGGCGGCTCGAGAGGACGCCGCGCTCGGCCCGATGGGAAGAGCTCGTTTCTTTGGGGACATGGTGCGGTACGCGACCAACCGAATGCGTTTTCACGATTTGCTCGAGCGGCATCCCGAGATTCACGAGGTCGAGATCCGTGCGCCGATCATCATTGCGGGCCTTCCTCGGTCGGGGACCACGCACCTGGTGAACCTCATCGCGTCTGACGCGCGGCTCCGGTCGCTTCCATACTGGGAGAGCCTCGAGCCCATTCCCGATGCGTCGGCGTCTGCTGCCCTGCCCAAACAGCAAGATCCACGATACCTCCGCTGCGTCCGCGAATACGAGATGCTCGGCCACGTAGCTCCATTGCTCAAGAACATGCACGACATGACGCCCGACCATGTGCACGAGGAAATCGAGCTCGGAGCTTTGGATTTTTCGACCTACTTGCCGGAGTGGTTGGCTGTGGTGCCTCGCTGGCGCGACTACTACTACGCGCACGACCAGCGCCCGCACTATGCGTACTTGAAGAACGTGCTCAAAGCGTTGCAGTGGATGCGAGGACCGGATCGGTGGATCCTGAAGTCTCCGCAACATCTCGAGCAGTTGGGGCCCCTCGTCGATACGTTCCCCGACGCGACGGTGGCGATCACGCATCGCGATCCAGTGGCGGTCCTCGCTTCGGCCATCACGATGCTGACCTACGGCGATCGGATGCGGCGAACGCGGGTTGAGCCGGCCGCGGTGGCGGCCTATTGGAGCGATCGGGTCGAGCATTTGCTGCGGGCATGCGTCCGGGATCGAGAGCTGGTGCCGGCGGGTCGGAGCCTCGACGTGCTGTTTCACGAGTTCATGCGCGACGACGTGGCCATGGTGGAACGAATCTATGCGGTAGCGGACCTCGAAATGACTGCGGGGGCGCGCCGCTCGCTAGATTCCTACATGCAAGAGCACCCGCGAGGGAAGCACGGCCGGATTCTCTACGACCTACGAGCGGAGTTTGGGATCGATCCCGAGGCGCTTCGCAAACGGTTCGATTTCTACTACCAACGGTTTCCGGTCGAGATGGAGGCGCATGATTAGGCAGGTCAATGTCCACGGGCCCGGCAAGATTCAAATCGACGAGACTCGCGAGCCCGACCCCGGGCCGAGAGACGCCGTGGTGCGCGTGGCCGCCTGCGGGCTGTGCGGAACCGACGTCCGATACGTTCGGATGGGTGGCCTCTGCCGTCCGATGCCGCTCGGGCACGAGCTCGCGGGCGTGATCGAATCTGTGGGTCGGGAGGTGACCGGGCTCACCCCCGGCATGCGGGTGGTGCTCAATCCTACCGCGAACGGAAACATGATCGGCAATGGCGGATCGGAGGGCGGATTCACCGAGCGCTTGCTCGTTCGCGACGCGGCCTCGGGTGGCAGCTTGTTTGCCATCCCCAAGGGCCTTCCCATGCACCTCGCTGCGCTCTGTGAGCCTCTCGGCGTCGGCATGAACGCAGTCGACCGCTCCGAGATTCGGCCCGACGACAAGGTCGCCGTGTTCGGGGCGGGCCCGATCGGCCTTTGCGCGATTGCCACCTTGCAGGATCGCGGCGTTTCGGACGTGGTGGCCGTCGATCTCTCGGAGCGTCGTCTCGAGCTTGCGCTCGCCCTCGGCGCGCGCGCGGTCATCCACGTGGCCGAAAGGGACCCCTGGCTGGAGCTGAGGAAGCTCCACGGCGAGGCGCCTCTGATGGGGGCGCCCATGGCTGGAACGGACGCTTACATCGAGGCATCCGGCGCAAGCAAGGTCATCACCGACGTTCTGCAGAACGCCAAGCCCGAAGCGCGGCTCACGGTCGTCGCGCTTCACGAGCAGTCCGTCAACGTCAGCTTCCTGTGGGTGATGATGAAGCAGCTCACCATCCGTGGCGCGATGGAGTATCCGGACGACTACACCGAAGCCTTGCGGCTTCTGAGCAGACGAGACCTTTCGGCGATGATCACGCACCGGTTTCCTCTGGAGCGCTTCGTAGATGCCTTGGAGGTGGCCACCGAGCCGAACGCCGGAGGCAAGATCATGATCGACATCGACAGCGAGGCGACCCTATGAGAAACGTCACGACCTTCGACTTCTCGGACGCCCGCGTGCTGGTGACCGGTGGCTCCAGCGGAATCGGAAAGGCCGTCGCCGATGCGTTTTCAAAGGCGGGGGCCGACGTGCTGATCACCGGAACGCGTGCATCGGCGGACGAGTACGACACCGACCTTTCGAGGCACGAGTATCGCCAGCTCGTGCTCACCAACAAACGGGCGATCGATGCCCTGGCGGCTTCGATCGATCGGCTGGACGTCTTGGTCAACAATGCCGGCGGGAATTTTCCCGGCGGCAAGCACGAAGCCGTGCCCGACGTCTTCGAAGAGTCGGTCGCCATCAACTTGTTCGGAGGGTATCGGCTCGCCGTGGGTTGTAGGAGCAAGCTCGCGAAAAGCGCGTTCGACGGCGGGGCCAGCATCATCAACATGGCTTCGATGGGAGCGTTCTTTGCGGTTCCCATCGTTCCCGGGTACGCGGCCGCCAAGGCGGCCACGGTGCAGATGACGAAGAACCTCGCCGCCGCCTGGGCCGGCGACGGGATACGAGTCAACGCCGTGGCCCCGGGGCTGGTCGAGACCAAGATGACGGCTCTCATGAAGGGCATCGAGCCGCTCGAAAAGCCGTTCTTGGACCGCACGCCCTTGGGACGATGGGGCACGCCTGCAGACGTGGCGCCGGTCGTGATGTTCCTGGCAAGCGCGGCGGCGCGTTTCATCACGGGGCAGACGATCCGGGTCGACGGGGGATTTTCGATCGCGTAGGGCCGCATGGAACGGATGCACGAGCTTCCCATCGTCGATACGGCGCTCACGTACGCGACTTTCCCAATCGTGTTCGGCGGCGTAATGGGCCTCGGGATTTACGGCATCGGCCGCGGCTGGGACCCCGTGGTGACCGCCGTGGTGTTGACCGGCGCGACCGTGCTCGTGCTGCTCGTGCTGGAGCATGTGCACCCATATCAGAGGCACTGGCTCCGAAGCCACGGTGACATCAGGACCGACTTGGTGCACAACTTGGTCAACCTCTGGATTCCGGAGGTCTATACGGTAGTGTTCGTCGGGAGCCTCACCGTTGCTGCAGGGTGGTTGTCGCGCACTCTCGGCACGTCGCTCTGGCCCTCCCAATGGCCGCTCGTCGCGCAGTTGTTGTTGGCGCTCGTCATCGGCGAGCTCGGGACGTATTGGATTCATCGGCTGATGCATGAAAACGCATTCCTTTGGCGCTTTCATGCTGCCCATCACAGCGCGCCCCGGCTCTATTGGCTCAACGCCGGGCGGTTTCACCCGCTCGATCTGTTCACGCAGCAGTTTCTGGCGCTTACGCCGCTGGTCCTCATGGGCGCGGGAACCGGAATCGTCGCGCTTCACACGCTGTTCACCGCAGTTCACGGCATGTTCCAGCACTGCAACGTCCACATCCGGCTCGGCCCCCTCAATTGGCTCTTCAGCATGGCCGAGCTTCACCGTTGGCATCATTCGAAGCGACTTGAGGAAGCCAACACCAACTACGGCGCGAACATCATCTGGTGGGACATCGTCTTTGGATCGAGATTCTTGCCTCGCGATCGGGAACCCCCCACTGAAATCGGCATCGAGGCTCTGCCGAACTTTCCCGGAGGCTACTCGGCCCAGCTGCTTTCGCCCTTCCGCTGGAAAAAGACCGAGGAGTCCGCACGCGCAGTTGGTGGAGCGTCGACCCCTGCGGCGTCGGGCTCCTGAGATTGCATCACGCGGCTCGAGACCTGTCCCATGGATCGCGGCCTTCGCGTCGGCATGCTATGGCAGCCGCGATGACGCGCTACGATCCAGCGACGATTGAGCCCAAATGGCAGGGCTTCTGGGACAAAGACGACACGTTTCGTACCCCCGAGGGGATCGACCGGCCCAAGATGTACATCCTCGACATGTTTCCGTATCCCTCGGGCTCGGGGCTTCACGTGGGACATCCGGAGGGGTACACCGCGACCGACATCGTGGCGCGCTACCGGCGCGCAACCGGTTACGACGTGCTGCATCCCATGGGATGGGATGCCTTCGGCCTACCGGCAGAGCAGCACGCAATCCTCACAGGGACGCATCCACGCGAAACGACCGCGAAGAACATCGAGACCTTCAAGCGCCAGCTCAAGATGTTGGGTTTCAGCTACGACTGGGCTCGTGAGGTCGACACGACCTCGCCCGACTACGTCAAGTGGACGCAGTGGATCTTCCTGAAGCTCTTTGAACGCGGCCTGGCGTACCAGAGCGAGATTCCCGTGAACTGGTGTCCAGCGCTCGGTACGGTCCTAGCCAACGAAGAAATCGTGAATGGCGTCAGTGAGCGGGGGGGACATCCCGTAGAGCGCATCCCACTTCGTCAGTGGGTACTGAAGATCACCGCCTACGCCGATCGGCTGCTAGAGGATCTGGACCACGTCGATTGGCCAAACAGCACCCGGATCATGCAGCAGGAGTGGATCGGCCGGTCCGAAGGCGCCGAGGTCGAGTTCGACGTGGCGGGACACGACGCGGTCATCGAGGTTTTCACCACCAGACCGGACACGCTTTTCGGCGCCACCTTTATGGTCCTCGCCCCCGAGCATCCGCTGGTGGAGGTCATCACCACCCCGGAGCACCGCGCGGAGGTGAACGCCTACGTTCAGCAAGCCAAGAACAAGAGCGAGCGAGATCGCCAGGCAAGCAAGGAAAAGACGGGCGTCTTCACGGGCGGACACGCGGTCAATCCGGTCAACGGCGCCGAGGTGCCTGTCTACATCGCCGACTACGTGCTTTGGGGATACGGAACGGGCGCGATCATGGCGGTCCCTGCGCACGACGAGCGGGACTTCGAGTTCGCCAAGGCGCAACGGATTCCCATCGTCGAAGTGGTCAGCAAGACCGGCAAGCCGAGCGATTCGCCGCTAGCCGAGGCCATGGTGGAGGACGGGACCGCCGTGAACTCCGGAAAGTACGACGGGCTGCCAACGGCGGAGATCAAGAAACGGATCACGGAGGACTTGGAGGCAGCGGGGAAGGGACGCGCGAGGGTGGAGTACAAGCTCCGAGACTGGATCTTCTCCCGTCAACGCTACTGGGGAGAGCCCATTCCCATCTACTTCCCCGTCGAATGTGAAGGGGATCCCCGCGCCGGCGATGCGCACGTCATTCGGTATGATCAGCCCATGGCAGTCGCTGCAAAGGAGCTGCCGCTACGGCTGCCCGAGCTCGACGACTACAAACCTGGCGAGGATCCCGCCGGCGTTTTGGCCCGCGCGAGGGACTGGCGCTTTTTCCAAAGGGACGGCCGTTGGTTTGCCCGTGAGACGAACACGATGCCTCAATGGGCAGGCTCCTGCTGGTACTACTTGCGATTCGTGGATCCGCACAACGCCGAAACGCTGTGCGCACCGGAGCTTGCGCAGCGATGGCTGCCCGTCGACTTGTACGTCGGCGGCGCGGAGCACGCTGTGCTGCACCTCTTGTATGCGCGGTTTTGGCACAAGGTGCTCTACGACGAAGGCGTGGTGTCCGCGAAAGAGCCGTTCAAGAAGCTGGTTCATCAGGGAATGATTCTCGGCGAGGGCGGGCAAAAGATGAGCAAGTCGAGGGGCAACGTAGTGAACCCCGACGACATCGTGGCCGAGTTCGGCGCCGATTCGATGCGGGTCTACGAGATGTTCATGGGTCCGCTCGAGGCGACCAAGCCGTGGAGCACCAGCTCGATCGCGGGCGTCCGACGTTTCCTCGATCGCGTATACGCGGTGGCGCAGCGAGCCGACGCCGAAGCACGGCCCGACGCGGCGATGACCCGCTTGCTTCACCGGACCATCCGCAAAGTCACCGACGACATCGAGGGCTTGCGATTCAACACCGCGATCAGCGCGATGATGGTGCTCAGCAACGAGCTGATGAAGCTCGACCAGGTGCCAGCCGAGGCGATCGAGGTGCTTGCGCAGCTCCTGCATCCGTTCGCGCCGCACCTCGGCGAGGAGGTGTGGGAGATGCTCGGCCACCGTCCGAGCATTCAGGAGCACCCCTGGCCGAGCTACGACCCGGCTCTTTGCGAGGAAGACGAGGTCGAGGTCCCGGTCCAGGTCAATGGCAAGGTCCGCGGGCGGATTACCCTTCCGAAAGACGCCAGCCAAGATCAGGCCTTGGCCGCGGCGCGCGAGCTCCCCAACGTCGCCGCCCAGCTCGACGAAAAGCCGCTCCGAAAGACAATCTGGGTCCCCGGAAAAATCCTGAACCTCATCGTCTAGGGGACACTCTCCACCCCTCCAACCCACTGAAATCACAGCGGTCCTCAAACAAAGATCGCAGCGACGCGTTCCTGCAGGCTCAACCAGACGCGCGCGAGCGGTTCGGACGAACCGGGGCACCCCCTTTAGGCCGAGGCGGGTCCTCTCGAATCGCGTCCCACTCATCGCGCTCTCGACACTCGTCGATCCAGTTGCGATATGCGCTCGCCCGGCCATGCGAATCGCGACCAAGGCTCCGATACCAGTCACTCGGGGTCCAGAGCGCTTGGAGGCTCGTAGGTATTGAACGCAGCCCGGAGTGTAGACGCAAGGTGGACCAAGCATACCGAGCGCCGTCGTCGACCAAGTGCGCGCGAACGGGATTCAGATCGATATAGGCCGTCGCGATGGCCAAGTGTTGTTCGGATTTGATCGGCTTCGAGTAATAGCGCTGCTCGAAAAGCTTGCCCGTCGTCTGGTAGCGCTTGTTGCGCACCTGCGCATATCGCTGCGCGGTTCGTTTGATGAACGCCGCTAGCGATGCGCGCTCAAGGGGCGTGAGCAACAAGTGCACGTGGTTGGGCATCAAGCAAAACGCGTTGAGCAAGATGCTCGCCCCCGGCAGATGCCGACTCATCAATGAAACGAAGTAGAGATAGTCGCGGCGATACGAGAACAGCCTGCGACGATTGTTGCCCCGTAGCACCACGTGATGGGGCACACCTTCGAGAACTTGGCGCGCGGCTCTGGGCACGATGGGTCATCGGTCGTTCCGGCCACGAATTGCCCAATGATGTGGCGCTGCGATCTTGGTAGGAGAACTTGTTTGTATTCGGGAGGTTATAGGGGTGGAGAGTGTCCCCTAGCGGGCGGCGCCGCGTTTCAGCTCGGTGAGGACGAGCTTCGCGACTGCTTTGAGGGTTTCGAAGACGCCTTCGCCGGTGGTGGCGACCGCGTTGAAGTCGGGCACCCGGCCCGTGTTCAGCATCTGACGCAGCTCCCCGACGGGGGAGACGTTCGGCATGTCGCGCTTGTTGTATTGAATGACGTAGGGGAGGGTGTCGAGATTGTACCCCTGCTCGGCCAGGTTGGTGCGTAGGTTCTCCATCGATTCGATGTTTGCCTCGGAGCGGAGCATCTGCGAGTCCGCGACGAAGACGACCCCATCGACGCCCTTCAGGATCAGCTTGCGGCTCGCGTCGTAGAAGACCTGGCCGGGAACCGTGTACAGGTGGAAGCGCGTCTTGAAGCCGCGAATCTCGCCGATCTCGAGCGGAAGGAAATCGAAGAACAGCGTTCGCTCGGTCTCCGTGGCCAGGGAGATCATCTTGCCCTTCGCTTCAGGATTGGTGCGATTGTAGATGTACTGTAGGTTCGTCGTTTTTCCGCAAAGACCAGGACCGTAGTAGACGATCTTGCAGTTGATCTCGCGCGATAGGTAGTTGATGAAAGACATCCCCCCAAGCCCTCTTCAGTCAATCATTGAACAAGTTGTCGATGTCGTCATCGGTAATTTCCGCGAAGGGCGAGCGCTGGAAGGGATCCTGGGCCTTGGCCATGACCATTTCGAAGATCCGGGTCAGCTGTTCGTTTGCCCGCTTAACACGCAATCTCACCAGGCCCAAGCTTGTCCGATTATCGAATATGACGACAAGAATCACGCGTTGGCTCACGACTTGAATGTGAACGTTCTGACGAACCCCCTCGTGATACTGGGTGGCAAACTCCTGCTCCCGCAGCAGTTGGGCGATGCCTCCGGTCGCTGCGATGTTGCCCGCCGCGAGCGAGGCGAGGGAAGTCGTGTCGAGGTCTCCCGTTTCACCCGACGCGCTAATCAGCTGTCCGTTCTTATCGACGACGAAGACCACCCGCGCGTTGGCGTCCTGGACCAGCCGATCGGTCACGGCCTGGACCTGGGCAAACTCCTCCTCGTACATCACCATCTGGGGGCTTGCCATCGTTTCGAGCCGTGCTCCTTCGCCTTCCGTAGTGCTATGAGTTCCTAGCAGAGGGGTTGTCGCCGGTAAAGAATCCCGACCCCCCTTCGCTTAGCATAACAGGCCGTCACTAAAGACAAAAACGCCATGCTTCGTTTGATCTTCGTCTCGATTCGCAATCTGTTGTGCGTGGCGCTCCTACCATTGTGGGCGATCGGACGCTGGTTCGGGCGCCCCAAAGGCAGGTGGATCGCGGTGCGGCTCAAGCCCCGTCTGGTCGAAGCGCGCCAGCCTCTCCCATGGATCCAAAGAATTCTCGACGCCGGCTCGCTTCGGCGGACCACCTCGCTGGCGGCAGTACGACGCCTCGCTGATTATGCGATCAGCGACGCCCGCATCGAGGGAGTCGCGTTCGTGTTGCCACCCCTACATGCAGGCTGGTCGGTCTGCGCCGGGCTTCGCGACCAGATCTCGCGCTTGAAAGAGCAAGGCAAGTCGACCGCGGTGCTGCTTGCGCGAGGCGGCGGACACCGTGAGCTCTACGTGGCATCCGCCGCCGACCGGGTCTACTTGGCCCCCCGATCGACCATCACTTTGCTCGGTCTCTCGGCGCAGTCTCACTACGTCAAGCCCATGCTCGACAAGTTGGGCCTCGAGGTCGAGCCCTTTGCACGCAAGGAGTACAAGACCGCCGCGGAGCGCGTCAGCCGGGAGACGATGAGCGAGCCGCAGCGCGAGCAGCTCCAAGCCTTGATCGAGGGGCATACCCATGCCTTGCTCGAGGCTCTGTCGCAGCGTACCGGCCTCACGCCGGGCGAGGCGAAGAAGCTGTTCGAGATCGGGGTGTTCCGTGACCAAGCCGCAATCGACGCAAAGCTCGCTGACGCGCTGGCCTACGAAGACGAGCTCCCAGGCGAGCTCGGGATCGATCCGAAAAAGGATCTGGTCGAAGCGGAACGATACCTAGGCTTCAAGGAGGTCAAGCTCTTTCGCCCCATTCGCCGGCCTCCGTACATCGCAGTGGTGCCCATCAAGGGCGCAATCTCGGAAACCGGCACCCCCACCGGCCGCCGCGCTTCGATCGTGGCGGCTTTGCGGCATGCCCGCCGCGATCGTCGAGCGCTCGGGGTGTTGCTTTGGGTCGACTCCCCCGGGGGCTCGGCGGAAGCGTCCGACCTGATTCATCGCGAGGTCGTTCGAGTGAAGGAGAAGAAGCCGGTCGTCGCCTACTTCGGGGAGGTGGCCGCAAGCGGCGGGTACTACGTCGCCGCCCATGCAAACGCCATCGTGGCCCAGCCGCTGGGGCTTACCGGGTCGATCGGCGTGGTCTCCGCACGGCTTCTGGCCTCCGAGCTCCTCGACCGGGTGGGCATTCGAACCGAGGTCCTCCGAACTGGTCCCTATGCGGACTTTCATTCGCCGCATCGTCCGCTGACCGACGATGAGCGGGCGCTGATGAACCGGGAGCTCGATGCCTTCTACGATTCGTTCGTGTCCCTCGTGGCCGACGGGCGGGGACGCTCGATGGACGAGATCGAGCAGCTCGCGCGAGGCCGCGTGTGGCTGGCTCTCGATGCGCACCGTCTCGGTTTGGTCGACGAGCTGGGGGGCATGGATGCCGCGCTCGAGCGGCTCAAGGATCTCATCGAGGTGCCATCTCGCCTGCGGGAGCGCGTGCGGCCCGCGATGCTCGCCGTGTACCGGTTGGAGCCACCCCCGCCGGGGGCGCATTTGCGCCTCGACCGCAGCCCCATGCTCGAGGGCCTTTGGGACTTGTTCTTGTTGGCTTCCGAGGGCCCAGGGGTCCTCTACCACGCGATTTCCATCCCGCGCATTCGTTGAGCCGCCGAAATTACGCATTCGACCCCGGGTCGATTATCGTGATGGGAGGGGGAAGGCTCATGAACGCAAAGCAGATCACCCTGGCGCTCTTGCTCGGGGTCATCTTCGGCTGTGGGGGCTCGCAGAAACCGAAGGCCGGCCCGCTGCCGCAAGGGGCGAGCTTCTACGGGGTTTGGGAGTCGCCGCAGTACGGAAACATGCACCTGTGCCAGAGCGGAAACCAAGTCGTCGGAGACTACATGAAGCACGAGCGTGCCGGCCGAATCCAGGGCGACGTCAAGGGTGACCTGCTGATCTTCCGGTGGGAGGACCGACGGGAGCTGGTGGCCGGCAAGCCTCAAGTGCGACGAGGCCGGGGATACTTCCGGATTCAGATCGGCAAGGACGGCGATCAGTACTTGCAGGGCGAATGGGGCCTCGAGGACGAGCTCAGCGGCGGCGGCCCGTGGAATGCAGTCAAGCTTCGCCGCGGGGAGCCCGACCGGTGCACCGGCGCCGAAGAACCTGCGGTGGTCGACGAAACCACACACCCATGGGACCGAGACGATGAGCCCGACGCGGGCACGACCAAGCAGTGATTCCTGATTAAGCGGCCGATTCCGAGCGCGGGCAGAACATGACCGAGCACCGCTTGCGCCGTTCGGCGCTCAGGCGGGCGCAGAGCTCAGCGAGGTTGTCGTCGTAGTCCACGACCAGGCCCGCCGTGGCTTCACCGGACTCGTTGTACGCGCAATCGTCGAGCGCGACCCAACGTCCCTGCCACGTCGACTGACTGCAGATGTCTTCCCAAGCCATCGGCTCCGAGTCCGGTTGGCTTCGAAAGTGGATGAAGGATGTTCGTCGCTGTTGAGTCATGGTGCATCCTCCGCGACATCGTCCTTATCAGACGTTAGTTGCGAAGCGGCCGGATTTTCCATCGCCTGAATAGGCCGTGCAAGCTGATTTCATCGTTGTGTTCGGCGACTATGCAGGTCAAGGATTAAGGAAAAAAACGAAATCAATTCAGATAGATGGAACGCATAACGGGGACGGGCCAGGGGCCTATTCGTCCACATCCGCCGGATTTTTGCAGCGGCCGCGCGTTCGGGGCTGCACGATCGGATCCGGGCCCATCGCGGGGGCTCAATCGGCCAGCGCATCGATCAGTCGGTTCAGGTCTTCGCGCGTGTGCAGCTCGGTCACGGCGATTAGCAAGTCCTTCCGCCAGTCTTCGCGGAAGCGGCCGAGGTCGACGCCCGGGATGATGCTTCGAGCCACCAGGCGGTCCACCAGCTCACACGCATCGGGGCCCTTGCTGCGCAAGACGAGCTCGTTGAAGACCGGCGCGGCGTACGGCAGCTCGAAGCCGCGCAAGGATTCGAGACCGGCCCGGAGGTAATGGGCTGCGTCCAGACAACGCTGTCCGGCCTGCTGAAAGCCGCGTCTCCCCAGCATGGCGGTGCGGATGGCCATGGCGAGCGCGATGAGGCCGTGGTTCGTGCAGATGTTGGATGTCGCCTTTTCCCGGCGGATGTGCTGCTCGCGCGTCGAGAGGGTCAGGACGTATCCCGGGCTCCCGTCGACATCCACCGTGCGTCCCACCAGCCGCCCCGGCATCTGACGGACGAACTCCTTCGACGCACCGAGCAACCCGACGCCAGGGCCTCCATACTGAGGCGGGACTGCCAGCGCTTGCCCTTCGCCCACGCAGATGTCCGCACCGAAGGAAGCTGGGGACCGGAGCACCGAAAGCGCATACGGCTCGGCCGTGGCGGTGATGAGCAGCGCGTCCCCGCCGCTCGCAGCTGCTTTGGCGGCGTTCAAATCTTCCACGCAACCAAAGAAATTCGGGTAACCGATGATCAGCGCTGCCGTCTCGTCGGTCATCAAGCTGCGGGCGGCATCCCAGTCCGTGCGCCCGTCGGCGGACACCGGTGCGAGCTGGATCGAGCCCTCACCGTCGAGCCCGCGGACGTAGGTGCGAATGGTTTCGACATACTCCGGATGCAAAGCCCCGCTGACCACGACGTGGTTGCGACGCTTGATCCGGCGGGCCATCAGCACCGCCTCGGCCGCGGCGCTCGCGCCGTCATACATGGAGGCGTTGGCCACGTCGGTGCCAAGCAGCTCGCACACCATGGTTTGGAACTCGAAGATCGCCTGTAGCGTTCCTTGCGAAAGCTCCGCTTGGTAGGGCGTGTAGGCGGTATAGAACTCGCTTCGTTGAAGGAGCTGGTCGACTGCGGGCGGGACGTGATGCCGATACATGCCCCCGCCCAAGAAGGACAGCATGCCCGCCCCCGCGCTGGCAGCGGCAAGCGAATTGAGGTGCTGCATCAGCCGTGGCTCGTCCAAGGCTGGCTCGAGGTCGAGGGGGCGCCCGAGGCGGTGGGTTTCCGGGATGGTCGCAAAGAGGTCGTCGATGCGCTCGACGCCGATGCGCCTCAGCATCGCTTGGATTTCTTGGTCGGTATGGGGGAGGTACCTCACGATCGTGCGCGCTCTTCAGCCATCGAGCGTCCCGAGATACTCCTCGTACCGGGCCGCATCCATGAGCCCTTCGAGCTCGGTCCGATCGGACGGCCGGATCTTGATCAGCCAGCCCTCTTCGTAGGGGCCCTCGTTGACGAGCTCGGGGCTCGATTCGAGGGCGGCGTTGACCTCGACGACTTCGCCGCTGACCGGCGCGAACAGCTCGCTGACGGTCTTGACGGACTCGATGTCCCCGAATCGCTCGTGCGCCTGCACGTCTTCGCCTGGCGCCGGCATGTCGACCAACGTCACGTCGCCCAGCTGCTGGACCGCATAGGCCGTGATTCCGACGCGGATCAAATCACCTTCGAGTCGAGCCCATTCGTGCTCTCGCGTGTAGTGAAGATCCCTCGGGTACGTTACCATCACCATCATCACCTCTTGTAGAACGGGGTCGTCACTACCACGGCGTCGACCACCTTGCCACGGATCTCGATACCCAAGCGGGTGCCGATTTTGCTCGAGCTCTTGGGCACGTAGCCGAGCCCGATGTTCCGTCCCACAGTCGGTCCCGGAGAGCCGCTCGTAACCTCCCCCACGCGCTGCCCGTCTACGACGATGAGATATCCGTGGCGCGCGATACCGCGGCCGACCATCTCGAAGCCGACCAGCTTCCGCTCGACCCCGGCTGCCTTGATGGCCTCGAGCGCGTCCTTTCCTACGAAATCACCCGCGTCGAGCTTCACCACCCAGCCGAGACCGGCCTCGAAGGGGTTTGTCTCTTCGGTAATGTCGTTGCCATAGAGCATGAGCCTGGCTTCGAGCCGCAACGTGTCCCGCGCTCCGAGCCCCACCGGCTGAAGGCCGCAAGGCTCGCCTTTTTCGAGCAACGCGCGCCACAACGTCACCGCATCCTCGCTGGCGCAAAAAAGCTCGAACCCATCCTCGCCGGTGTAGCCCGTTCGGGCCACCCAGAGATCCACGCCGGCAAGGCTCGCGCGGGTGACGTGAAACGAGGGCAGCTTCAACAGCTCTTCGGGCGCGCCCAACGCTTCGAGCACGCGCACCGCGCTCGGCCCTTGAAGCGCCAATAGCGCCCACGAATCCGACACGTCGTTCCATGGCGTCCCTAGGCTTAGATGCGAGGCGAAGTGCGTGACGATTTTGTCTCGGTTCGAGGCGTTGCAACCCACGAGCCCCTTTTCTTTTTCGAGCCGATAGACGATCAGATCATCGAGGATGCCACCGGCGTCGTTGCAGCAAACGGTGTAGAGCGCGCGGCCGACGGGAAGGTTGGAGACATCATTGGTGACCAACCGATCGACCTCGGGGACGGCGTTCGGGCCTTCGACCAGGATCTCCCCCATGTGCGACACGTCGAACAGGCCCGCTCGCGTTCGCACGGCCTCGTGCTCCGCCTTGATGCCTTCGTACCGGACGGGCATGAGCCACCCGGCAAACGGAACGAGGCGCGCGCCTAGTGCACGATGCTCGTCCGCGAGTGGGGTTTCACGCAATGCTTCGGACACCTTGCGCGGAGCTTAGGGTCGCCGGGCGATGACGCAACCAGCGCCTCGGCCGGCCGATATCGGCCCCGTGACCGTGCGCGATGCGTTGTGCTTGAGCCATGAGGACGCCCAAATCCGCGTATTTGCGCTCGGCGATGCAGCGCTCGAGGTGGGCTCGCACCCCGAGTGCGACATCACGATCCACGCGGACGAGGTGCCCCCGAGGGCGCTGCTCGTGCGGCCCTTCGGCGGAACCGTCCACGTGTACGACCTGGCCAGGCGGCCCGGCCTCGGCAAGCGCTCGATTCTGCCGATCGGCGCAACGGTGACGCTCGGTGCCGGTTATGCGCTCACGCGCCTCAAGGTGCAGGCCCCTTCGTCCGGTCGCAGGGCCACCGAGCTCCTCCGTCCAGATGCGGCGTATACGTGGAGGCTTTCCTTGGTCGTGGGACGGCGAGGTGACGCGCGGGCCTATCGCATCAACGATGAGCCGATCTCGCTGGGCGGCGCCGCGGACAATGCCATCGTGCTTTCCGATCGGGCGGTGAGCCGACATCATTGCCGCATCGAGCCGTCCGACAGAGGCGTCTGCATTCGCGATTTGGGAAGCACCAATGGGACTTGGGTCGATGGCGTCCGCATTCGACGCCACCCCCTGCTTCCGGGCGCGGTGCTTCGCTTGGGCCGAACGGAGCTCCGGGTGGTGAGCCGGGACGTGCCCGCTCGGCCCGAGGGCCTGACCGTCGTGGCCTCGGTGGCGATGCTTGCCGTCATGGCCGACGTCGACCGATTCGCGCGGCTTCCCTGGCCCGTGCTGATTCGAGGCGAGACGGGTGTCGGAAAGGAGCACGTGGCTCGCGCTCTTCACGAGCGAGGTTGCCGCAGCCAAGGCCCTTTCGTGGCGCTCAACGCAGGAGGCCTCACGCGCGAGCTCGTCGAAAGCGAGCTGTTCGGACATGCACGGGGCGCGTTCACTGGCGCGGTGCAGGCTCATCGCGGTGCGTTCGAGCAGGCTCATGGCGGCACGCTCTTCTTGGACGAGGTGGCCGAGCTTCCTCCGGCGCTGCAGACGCGGCTTCTCCGCGTCCTGGAGACTTGGCAGGTGCGGCGCGTGGGCAGCGAGGCGGATCGTCCGGTCGACGTGCGTCTCATTTGCGCCACCCATCGTGATCTCAGCGCCATGATCCGGGAGGGCCGCTTTCGTGCCGACTTGTACTATCGGATTCACCGCTTGGTGATCGACGTGCCGCCGCTCCGCTCGCGTCCGGACGACATCGTGCCGTTGGCGCGCCACTTCCTCGGGCGGATGCAGGCCGATGTCGGTCCGCGGGAGCTTCACGCGCAAGCCATCGAAAGGCTTTGCTCGTATCCGTGGCCGGGCAACGTTCGGGAGCTGCGTAACGTCCTCGAGCACGCTGCAGTCGATTGCGAGCAAGCTTCCATCGGGCTCGCTGCCGTCGAGCGCACGCTCCGCCGAATCAGCGAGCCGCATGCGCACAAGCCCTCGGTGCATTCGCTCAGGGAGGCGCTCGAGCAGTACGGCGGCAACATCTCGGCGGCTGCGCGCGCACTAGGCATCCCGAGGTCGACGCTCCGCGACCGGCTCAAGAGCGATTGACCCACTGGCGCTCAGCCGTTGCGCTGTAGCGATTCTTTCATTCGTCGAATGCGCAGCTCGAGCAGGTCTTGCGCCACGCCGTAGATCCGCTTGAGTCCGGTGGATTTGGATCGCCCCGACCGCCGGGGCCGACACTCGATGGTTACCACCGCCGTGGGAACGCTGGCGCCCAGCATGCGAATCGGAAACTCGAAGTTCAAGAAGAAGGTGTCCGGCTTGAGCGCGTCGGGATCGAAAAGAGCGCGCCGAAACAAATACGGGCCGTCGCTTCGCATGCGAACGCCGTGCACCAGGAAAATCAGCCCGCGAACCCCCGCCGAAAGAATCTTCCGATGTACGCCGTCATCGCGATGATCGTAGGTGCTGAACACCACATCGGCGTGGTGCTCCCTGGCTGCAGCGCGGAGAGCTCCGATGGCGTCGGGCGCGATCTGACCGTCGGCTGGAAGGAACGTGACCCATGCGCCCCGGGCGGCGCGAACCCCGGTCTTGAGCGCCGCGCCAATCCCCCGATTCGTCGCGTGCCGCAATCGCTGATGCAGGGATCCAGACAGCGCGTTGGCGGCTTCAGCGGAGGTGCCATCCGACGAGCCGTCGTCCACGAATACGATTTCGGTGGACGGCTCATGCTCCGCAAGCCACGTGCGCAGCTCATGCAACACGGGGCCGATGTTGGCCTCCTCGTCGTAGGCGAAGACGACGACGCTGAGATCCGGGCTCGTCATCGAGGGCGTTCCCTTTGGACCTTTGCTGGGACGCCTACGGCGACGGAATAGGGCGGCACATCGTCGGTGACGACTGCGCCTGCGCCGATCTGCGATCCCTTTCCGATTCGGACGCCGGGCAGGACCACGGCGCCGACACCGAGATCGCAGTCATCCTCGATCACGACGGGCGCGAGCTCGATGGGTGCGCTCAAGATCGGCACGTCGCGCCCCACTTCGCGGTGGAACGACGTGATGATGCGCACGCCCGGACCGATTCCCACTCGCGCGCCGATGTCGATGCCGCCCGCGCTGTGGAGAAACGCTTGCTGGCCGATCCAGGTTTCGTCGCCGATCCGCATCTTGTTCTTGTAGTAACCTTTGAGGATTGCATAGTGGCCCACGTACACGTTGGCGCCGAGCTCGATGCTCTCCGGATGAAACACGAGAACTCCGGCCTCGAACACGCAATCGGGGCCGCATTGCGCGAGCTGCTCCAAAGAGAAGGAGCCGTCACCATGGCTGCGGTGGCGCATCGGTCAGAGGTTACCAGCAGTGGATGGCAACGGCGTAAACTTCGGCTCGAAGGGACCCGTCATCCGCGACCACTCGGAAAAATAGGCCGCCAGGCGCTCAGTCACCCCGCTCTCCGGAGAGCGGCATCATCAAGTTGATGACGCCGCCCACGGCCGCAGTGATCAGCTGCGTTGCCCAAAAGCTCAAAGAAGCAGCGTAGGCGCTGGCCTCGGGTACGCCCACGAAACCATAGAGCGCGGCGAACGCAGCCTCTCGGATGCCGGCGCCGCCGACGGTGAGCGGAAAGAAAGCCGAGGCGGCGATCAACGGCATGACGACCGCGGAGTCGGCAAACGTCACCGAGGGCTCGAGGGACTGCATGATGGCATGCCCGGCAACGACGTTGACGAAATGGATCACGATCGACAGCAGGATCGAGAGGAAGAACGGCCAGAAGGCGAACAGTCGGGGAAGCGCGCGCAAAGGCGTGCCCACTTTTTCCGGCAGAAACTTGGCGACCCGAGGAGCAGCGGCGATGCCGAGCAATGCCGCAGTTGCGGCAAGCACTCCGAGGGCAGCCCAAAGACCCACGTCTTCGATGCCCGGGATCGGGCGGAACAACGAGGCGCCGGCCGCGAGAACCAGAAGCGCCGACACACCGATGACGCGTTCGATGAACACGACGGCCACACCGCTGGTGGCCCCGATCCACTCGAGACTGCCGAATGCCTTGCGGCCGGCCACACCCCGGATCACGTCACCCCCCACGCCCCCGGGCGCGTAGGTGTTGTAGAAGTGTCCGACGAGGTAGAGATGGGCGATGCGAGGCCACGACGGAATGTCGATCGCGCCGTAGGCCTGCAGGAGGAGGCGCCAACGCAGCATTCCGCAGAGCAGGCCGACGACCACCACCGAAATGGCAAGCAACGCAGCGCTCGGAGACAGGCGCTGGAAGGCCGTCAGCACGTCCTCGGGTTCGACCCGGCTTGCGAGGTAGCCGACGGCTGCGATCGTGAACGTGATGCGGGTCCACTTGAAGTACAGACGGCGCTTGTCGCCGCTCGTCATGCGTCGTGCCGCGTGTTGCATGTCAGCTCTCAACGCTCAGCCCGTTCCGGACCTGCTGAAGCAGCTCTGGCGCGCTGCGCTCGACCCGTTGCTTCATCGAAGGAAGGAAGCCCGCGACCCGAAGCGATTCTTCATGCCCCAGGGCCAGCGCCGGTCTGCGGCGCAGGCTGTCCGCGAGCCGCGCCAGCACGAATCCCGGCTCGGCATAGTGCCTCGGGGCGCCCCACGTCGCCAAGCGCTCACGCAGGTGGCGAAACGCTTCACCCTCGTCTTCCCATTCGAGACGACCGCCGATGTCGAGCTCGAGGGCGCTGACGTACGCGTTGATGTGAGCACTCTTTTGCGCCAGCCACCCATCGAGAAACATTTCGGTCCCGATGTGAGACACCGCGCGGGCGGTGCCGCGCCGCACGCCGAGCTCCGTCATCTCCGCAAGGGCCTGGGTGCACACCGCGACGAAGGACGGAGCGCGATGAAATGCACGATCGGTCTGGTGATGGAGGTCGATGCCCCGCTGGATGTCCCGGTCGCGCACCGCGATCAAGGCAACCCGGACCATGGCTTCGAAGTCGGGCAACATGCTGCCCAATAGATGCTCGGCGCGGTTGTCAGCCCAGGCAGCAACGACGGCGTGTCCGAAGAAATTCAAAGCCTTAGGTCCTTCGCAATGCGTTCGAGCGTGCTGGGCTCCGGTAGCTCGGCGCTGTGGCTCCACCAGCTTACACCGGGCTCGCCTCGGAACCACGTTCGCTGCCTTCGAGCGTAGGTCCGCGTCGATTTCCGAATCCGCCGCATGGTCTCCTCGATCGGCACGCCGTCGCGCACGTGGGCGAGGACCTCACGGTAGCCGACGCTTCCGAAGGGTCGGACCTCGTCGCCCCATCGGGCGCGGAGCCTCTCCACTTCGGCGACCCAGCCCGCCCGGAGCATTTCCACCGTCCGGCGCTCGATGGCGGCGATGTGCTGGTCCCGATCCATGTCGACGACGATGTGCACGGTCCGGTAACGCGGCTCACCCAGCGCATGGCGCGCACGGAGGGAGCCTAGGGGAGCACCGGTTTGCTCGTAGACCTCGAGCGCACGCACGATTCGAACGCTGTCATGGGGGTGGACCGCGTCGGCGGAAATGGGGTCCAACTCGGCAAGGCGCCGGTGAAGGGCAGCGGGCCCCTGCGACGCGACGGCCGCTTCGAGCCGCTGCCGAATTTCCGGGTCCACCGGCGGCAGATCCACGAGGCCCCGCACGAGCGCCCGAATCCACAAGCCCGTGCCTCCCACGATGATGGGCAGTCGGCGACGGGCGCCGATGTCTCGAATGGCGCGGTCCGCGAGAGCCGCATACGCGGCCGCATCGATCTCCTCGTCGGGATCGATCACATCCATGAGATGGTGCGGCACGCCCCGGAGCTCGGCCTTCGTGGGCTTCGCTGATCCGATGTCGAACCCGCGATAGACCTGCACGCTGTCGGCGCCGATCAGCTCGCCATCGAAATGATGCGCCAGCCCGATCGCAGCCGCGGTCTTGCCCGTGGCGGTGAGGCCTGAAATCACGAGGAGGGGCTCGAGCCGCTCAGTCATCGATCGTCGGGGTGCTTGCAATGGGTAGCGGAACGCGGCCGAGTAGGCATGATCGGTGCGCATCCTGATCGGGCCGGACGCTCGCCGTCAAACGGCGCGCCGAATCGTCGTCGAGGGGAGCGCCATTGGGGACTGCTGCTTCGTCGGCCAGTGCGCGCAGGGCTGCATCACGCGAGTTGCCGCCCCCTGCGTCGAGCGCGCTCAGCGCCCGCAAGAGCAGCGCCGCCGCGTTCGCGTCGGCAAGCGGTGAAGGCACCTCGCGCAGCACGTACGACCCCTCGCCGATCGGAGACCAATCGAAGCCGAGGCCGCGCAGCGAGGACGCTTGTTGGGCGAGCGCTCGCTCCTGTGCAGGCGCGAGCTCGATCCTGTCCGGAAACAGCAAGCTGTGCCTGGGGATAGCCCCGGAATCCGCGGCCGTTCGAAGCGCGTCGTATCGTCTCAGCGCATCGGCCCGGGCGCGGTCCAACACGAGCGCTTCCCGTCCGTTCTCGCAGACCAGCGCCCGGTCCCCCACCTGCGCAACGAAGCGAAGCCCGTTGGGGTGGCGCGGCTCATAGCGTCCCGCGGTTTCCGCAACGGCCGCGCGCGATGGGCTCCCACCGCGAGCCGGACCCGTTTGAAGCACAGGGCCTCCGGTGCCGATTCTCGACGCCCAATACGCGTCGCCGGTCCGAGCCGGGGAGAGGCGCGCCGAGATCATGCGGCTCACCAGGTCCACGAGTTGCGCGCCCTTGCGGAAACGCACCTCCGTCTTTTGAGGGTGCGCGTTCACGTCGACGTCCTCGGGCGCAAGCCGGAGCGACACGACGCCGCGGGGGTAGTGGCCGGGCGGCAATTGGTCCCCGTAGGCAAACGCGATGGCTCTGGCCAGGCCGCGGTCCACGATGGGTCGGTCGTTGACCAGCAGGAAAAGGTGTCGAGCGCCAGGCCGAGCAAGCGCCGGAGGCGCGAGCGCGGCGTCGAGAATCACACCTTCACGCTCGGCATGGATCTCGCGAAGCTCGTGCTGGCCGAGGACTTGGGCGGTCCGCTCGACGAGGCTCTTCGCGGGCAGGTACCGTCGGGCGAGCCTTCCGTCCGAGCTCACGGTCAATCGCAGCCCCGGATGGCTCAGCGCCATGCGCTGGCAAACTTCCAAGATTCGCGAGGTTTCGGTTTGACGTGCCCGAAGAAACTTGCGTCGAGCCGGGACGTTGTAAAACAGGTCCGTGACCTTGACGGTGGTGCCGTGTGGGCAGCCCGCGGGCTCGATCCGGCGAAGGGCGCCACCTTCCAAGACCAGCCGCGTGCCCTCGAGCCTGTCTTTGGGCCGCGTGGTGATCGTCATCTTCGCAACCGACCCGATCGAGGGAAGGGCCTCACCGCGGAACCCAAGCGTGGACACCCGCAGGAGATCTTCGAAGGAGGCGATCTTGCTGGTGGCATGGCGTTCGACCGAAAGCCGCACGTCCTCGGGCGACATCCCGACGCCGTCGTCGCAGACGCGCACCTGGGCTCTGCCTCCGTCTTCCACTGACACGGTAATCTCGGTCGCGCGCGCGTCGATTGCGTTCTCGACGAGCTCCTTTACCAAGTTGGCCGGCCGCTCGATCACCTCGCCGGCCGCGATCTGGTCGATCAACGTTTCATCGAGCAATCGAACGGTTGGAGCCACGGCGTGCGCGTATCAAAGAGGGCGTGCCTTGGCAACGAGGCCTCGCGCCGGCCCTCCGCTTCATTGGCTATGCAAGAAACGCGATGCTACCGTGAATTCTGGGAGCTAACTCTCAATTTGGCGCCATGAAGGTATGTCCCGCGTGCAGATCCGACTACGGGGGTGGGGAGGTATTCTGCCCCGTGGACGCCACGCGTCTCATGACGACTTCCGAGGTTGCCATCGGAGCGGTGGACCCGAACGACCCGCTCGTCGGAACCGTGCTTGCCGGCCGATATGTCGTGGAACGCCGAGTCGGCGAGGGCGGGATGGGCCTGGTTTACCTGGGAGTGCATCGCGACATCGACAAGCGAGTGGCGGTGAAGGTCCTCCGCGACGATCTGTCGCGGCGGCCGGAGGTGGTCGCCCGCTTTCGTCAGGAGGCCAAGAGCGCATCGAGAATCGGTCACGAGCACATCGTTGACATTTTCGACTTCGGCGAGACGGCCCGCGGCGCCAGCTACTTCGTCATGGAGTTCTTGGAAGGCGAGGACCTGGGGCGCCTTCTGGGCCGTGAGAGCACGCTCGAAGCGGCCCGGGCATGCGCCATCGTCGTTCAATGCTGTCGGGCGCTATCCGCGGCGCACGAAAAAGGCATCGTCCACCGCGACATCAAGCCGGAGAACATCTTCTTGACGAAGCGTGATGGGGTGGACGACTTCGTGAAGATCGTCGACTTCGGCATCGCCAAGATGAGCGACATCGAGACCGACGGGGCTCCGGGGCGAAAGCTGACCAAGACGGGGATGATCTTCGGGACGCCGGAGTATATGTCTCCCGAGCAGGCGGCCGGCAAAGAGCTCGACCATCGCGTCGACATCTATGCGCTCGGCGTCATCCTCTTCGAGTGTCTCGCGGGCCGCGTGCCCTTCGAAGGCGACACGTTCATGGGGGTGCTGACTCAGCACCTCTTCGCGGAGCTGCCGCCCATCGAGGCCGTGAACCCGGAGGCGAGGGTGAGCGCCGAGCTCGAGCTCGTGATCCGGAAGGCACTGGCCAAGGATCCCGACGACCGATACCAAGACACCGACGAGTTGGCCGAAGCGCTCGTGTACGCGCTCGACGGACGGCTCAGCCCGGCCACCGCGTTGGCCCCGCCGGCGGCCGTGTTGCCGAGGTCCTTGCGGGACCTCGACGAGGTGCCCCGGAGAAAGAGCTCGCGATGGACGTGGGCTGCAGCGCTTGCCGTAGGAGCAGCGGCCCTCGGGTGGGTTGGCTTTGGGCAGACTTCCGGACAACGAGACGAAGGGGAGCCTACGGAGACACGGACCGCGCCCGCTGCCCCCGTCGAGGTGGCGACCGCGCCATCCGACGTCCCGAGCCCCGACTCTGGTGACGGGCCCGAAGAGCTGGCCCCCGAATCGATCCTGGTCCACGTCGAAAGCAATCCCCCGGGGGCCCGCGTCGTGCTCGGCGATGGATCGGAAGCGTGTGCGCGGACACCCTGCGTGGTCGAAACGATTCCGGGCTCGACGCTGGTGCTTCGCGCCAGACTGGGGAAGCGTAGAGGTCGTGTGGCTCTCGCCCCGGCTCGAGAGGAGCATGTACGGATCGAGCTCACGGCGCCCTCAAGAGCCCGGGCCAAACCCAAAGGCACGCATGCCTCGCAACGCGGAAGTCAAGGTCGCGCGAACGCGTCGGACCTCAAAGTGCCCGAGTGGGCTCAGTGAGTGACGTCGAGCACAAGACCCTAGCCGATCTCGAGTGGGAGGAGGTCGAGAGGGCCGTCGCGGACCGTTGTCGCGGACCGCTGCGCGAAAGCCTGACGTTGGAGCTCGCCGAGTCTTTCGACGAGGCCGCGCGGGCGTTGGCGGAGTCCGAGGAAGCGTGGAAGCTGCTCGAGCGTGAGGAGCCGATGCCCTTGGAAGGGATATGCGACATCGCGCGCTCGTTGCAGCACCTCGAACGCGAAGGGGTGCTCGATGGTCCGGCTCTCAAGGACATCCGCATGACTTTGCGCGCTGCTGCCGCGCTCCGGCGCTTCCTCGGCCAGCGCAAGGCGAGCGTGCCGTTTCTGCACCGGGTCTGCGCCATCGATCCGACGCTCGATGACCTCGACGAGGAGCTCGGCGCCTCGATCGCCGAGGATGGCTCGATACTCGATTCGGCCAGCCCCGAGCTCGCTCGCCTTCGACAAGAGGCGGCGAATCTCCGCGCTCGCATCATTCGCAGGCTCGAGGACATCATCGTGAAGCGAAGCGCGATCTTGCAGGATTCGTTCTATACGATTCGTGAGGGTCGCTACGTGCTTCCCGTTCGCGCGGACGCACACGAGCGTTTTCATGGGATCGTGCACGGATCGAGCGCCAGCGGTGCCACTATCTTCGTCGAGCCCCGAGAGCTCGTGGAGCGGGGCAATCGGCTCAAGATGGCGCAGGCGGAGCTCGAGCGTGAGGAGCGTCGGATCCTGGCTCTGCTCTCGGAGCACGTGCGGCAATACGTGCCCCAGCTCCGGTCGGCCGCACAGGCGCTCGATCATGCCGACTTGCGAAACGCCAGTGCGCGCCTTGCGATCGACTTGCGTGCGCGTTTCATCGATCTCTGCCAAGAGCCTCGGATCTCCCTTCGCGCGGCCCGTCATCCGCTCTTGGTGATGCGCGGCCTCGAGGTGGTTCCGAACGACCTCGAGCTGTCGGGAGGGCAGGCATTGGTGATCTCCGGACCGAATGCCGGCGGCAAGACGGTCGCCCTCAAGATGCTCGGATTGGCGGCGCTCATGATCAGGGCGGGGCTTGCAGTGCCTGCCGAGGAGGGGAGCGTTTGTGGTTTCTTCTCTCCCGTTCTTGCGGCCGTGGGGGACGAGCAGAGCCTCGCGCGCAACCTTTCGACCTTCTCGGCGCACTTGGTGACGTTGACGAGCGTTCTCGAGCGCGCTGGCGAGCGGGTGCTGGTCTTGCTCGACGAGCTCGCGGGCTCCACGGACCCCGAGGCGGGCGCTGCGCTCGCCTGTGCCATCGTGAAAGCGCTCGTCGCGCGTGGGGCAGCCATTGCGGTCACGACGCACTACGAGGCCCTGAAGGCGCTCGCTGCGGAGCGCCCCGACATGCGCAACGCGGCGGTCGGGTTCGACTTCGAGCAGATGGCGCCCACGTTTCGGATGAAGATCGGCGTGCCGGGGGGATCGAACGCCCTCGACGTCGCGCGGCGCTATGGCATTGCCGAATCGATCGTCGAGGATGCGCGCCGCATGCTGCCCGAGCATTCCCGAAGCTTCGAGGCGCTGGTGGCCAACCTCGAGGCTGCAACCAAGGCTGCCACCGAGGAGCACGCCGCCCTTCTAGCGCAGCGCGAGGCAGCGCACCGAGAGCGCGAAGCGTTGGAAGCGCGCCGAAAGGCGCTGGCGGCTCGCGAGGCGAAGGGGATCGGCCAAGAAGCGCAGCGGTTGGTCGATCGGGTACAAGAGCTTCAGCGGGACTTGGAACGAGCCAAACGGGCGCTGCGGGCGAATCCCGAGAGGGAGCAGGTGGCCGCTGCTGGCGAGGCATTGCGCGAAGCGGGCGCGCTGTTGGGCGAGCTTGACGCGCATCGGCGCTCGCTCGAGCCGACGCCGGTGGAAACGGTCGCGATCGATCCCGATGTCCTCCAGGTGGGTGACAGGGTCTGGGTCGAACGCCTACGAAGCACGGCGGAAATCATCGAGGGACCGGCGCGCGGCAAGGTTCGCGTGGCGGCCGGCATGATGAAGCTCTGGGTCGACGTTGCGGACCTGCGGGCGCTCGAGAAAACCTCTGAGCCCCGAGCGAAGGAGCCGGAGCCGGTTTCGGGGGCCCATCCGAAACCCCCCCAAGCCGTCCGGACGAGCGACAACACGCTCGACGTGCGCGGCCTACGGGCCGAGGAAGCAATCGCGCTCGCAGAAAGTTTTTTGGATCGCATGTACGGGGCCGCCGAGCCCGTCGCGTACATCGTGCACGGCGTGGGAAGCGGCGCGCTTCGCGATGCGATTCGAGAGCTGCTGTCGAGGCAGGACGCCTACGTGGCGGGCTTTCGCGAGGCGTCGCAAGAGGAGGGCGGTCCCCAGGTGACCGTGGTGTCGCTCAGGTAGCCGCTAGCGTTGTGCGCCGCTCGGGTCGCCGTCGGCCATCCGTGGCTTCACCCCGAGCTGCCAAACGGCCAGACCGATGCATAGCATCACAACCGAAGACCATTGCGCGGGAGTCAATCCTCCGTATCGCACGTCGCCTCCCTCGAGCGGCGGCGCGCGCAGGAAGTCGAGGAAGAAACGAGCGGGGGCGTAGAGGAGCGGAAGCAACGCACAATAAAATCCGACGGGACGGCGCCGCCTGTGTTCGAGCCACACGAACAACGCGATGATCAGGGCGGAGAAAATGAGCTCGTAGAGACCGAGATCGTGGCGCGGCTCATAAGGAGGAGCGCCAAATCGATAATCGGCGACCGCGAGCGCGAAGTCCGTCACCTTGCCCGGATGGTCGTGCACGACGAAGCAACCCGTGCGACCGAAGAGCCAACCGAAAGGCAGCGCAAAGCAAATCGCGTTGGCGTACGGCAGCAGAGGCATCTTCCTGCGGTAGCGCCATATGAAGCATCCGAGAATTCCACCGAAAAATCCGCCGTACGACGACAGGCCCAACCAGGTGGAGAAGAACAGGGAGGGATCGCGCAGAATCTCTCTGACGGCATCCCGCTCGTAGAACAGGCCGTTGAGCAGGTAGCCCAAGATGAAACCCGTCACGACCGCATAGGTGACGAGGTCGCCGGTCACTACCGGGTCCAGCCCGTTTCGCCGCGCGAAACGGCCGGCGACCCAAGCGCCAAGCACAACGCCGATCGCGACGAGAACGCCAAACGGTTGAATCGAAAGGACGTCCCCCAAGATGGGCAGCGAAACTGGGAGCGGGATGTCCCACGATTCCAAACGAAACCAAGGAATGAACAGCGAGGCGTGCATCGCGGCCGAGCCTAGCACGACGTCCTTGCATCGCCCCCGGACAACCGCTAATGCCTGCGCGAGGTGAAATCATGACGGAGATCATCGCAGTTGGTGCACGAGAGATCCTGGATTCCCGCGGAAACCCGACCGTCGAAGTCGACGTGGAGTTGATGGGCGGCGCGACGGGGCGAGCGGCGGTTCCGTCAGGCGCTTCCACCGGCGAGCACGAGGCCCTGGAGCTTCGCGACGGCGACCCGAAGCGATATCTGGGCAAGGGCGTGCGCAAAGCAGTCGACAACGTTGTGAGCGAGATCGCGCCCCAAGTCGTCGGCAGTGATGCTCTCGATCAATTCGGTGTGGATC
>LJTN01000036.1 GCA_001303415.1 Myxococcales bacterium SG8_38 | reverse complement strand
AGCTCCGTGGCCAGCTCTGCCACGCGGCGCGCCCAAACCCGGCTTGCGTCGTTCGGCACCGCGACCTGGCAACCGATTGGGCCGTGGGGAAACGCGGCCGCCACGGTGCGAAACCGCTTCAACGTAGCCGCGGAGACTTTCCCGTCGGGGCCGAAGAAGCGCCCGGAACGCACGACTACGCCCGTGGCCGCTCGGTCCGCGGCGAACCCGGAGGCCGTCGCGGTCTCCACCAGCGCGATCGAAGCGCCCGGACGCGGCGCAGGCCACTCGGCACGCATGGCTCCGATCAGCGCCTCGGTATCGCGGAGCAAGCCTTCGGCGCCTTGCGCAGACCCGGTTCCTCGCTCTGCCATTGCGTCCACACGCGACCTGAGAGGCCCGACCTCGGCTTCGGTGGCGCCGAGGGCCTCGGCAAGCGCCAAGTTGAGACGCGCCCGGGTGACGATGGCATCGATGGCGGCCGCATCCGCGGGGGCTCCGCGTGCGATTCCCGACACGCGCTCGGCTTCGCGAAGCGCCACGGCCTGGGCCTGGTATCGCGAGATGTCCTCAGCCACGACTGCAGAGGCTTCCTGGTCGCGCGCGAGCTGCTTGGCCCAGCGCTCCTCCTCTCGTTCGATCTCGTCGCGAAGGCGATCGAGCTGGATTCGCTCGGCTTCTGCAACCGCAGCCGCGAACCATAGACGGGACTCGGTGCGGGAGTCCTCCGTGGCCTTCTCGTCCTTGCGGCGCTGCGCCTCTTCGGCCCGCGCGGCGGCGACCTTCGCCTCTTCGTACAAATCGGGCGCGAGCTCCTGTGCGACCTCGGCCGCTGGCGAGGTGAAGATCGACTCCGATGTCCTGGCGCTCTGTCGCGCTCCGCAGCCGAGCGCGAGCACACTTGCAAACGCCAAGAGGCGCCACGTCATGGTTGCTCTCTCGCCCGGGCAAGCGAAGCCCTCTCTCTGAGCAACGCCTCGAGGGCCCTTCTTTGCGCCTCGGCGCGCGCACGCGTCGCGTCCAAGCGCCGTCGCGCGGCAAAGAGCTCGGACTGCGCCTGGTGGCGATCGAGCTGCCGGCCGGCCAACACCAACGCGGCGCGGGCGATGTCGCGCGCCCGCGAAGCCGCGGCGGAATCCTCGGCGGAGTCCGAAGCCACGCGCAGGGCTTTGCGCGCCTGATCGAGCGCGCCCTGCGCGTGCTTCGCGTCGTCGCGCGCCAAGAGCTCGTCCAACCGGATCTCGAGAGCAGCCATCGTGACCTGCTCTTGCGTATCCTCGGCCCGCGTGGAGCCATCGGGAGCGCCCCACGCGAGCGCCAAGCCGAGCAAGGCCCCGCAAAGCGCCCGTGCCGCGCCTTGCTTACTGATAGCTGAAGTGGAGCTCGTAGTCGCAGATGCGATAGACGTCGCCTTCTTCGATGCGCTTGGATTCGACGCGTTGACCCGCAAATTCGATTCCATTCGTGCTGCCCAGATCCTTCATGAAGTATGCGCCATCGTGAAACACGACCGCGGCGTGCCGTCGCGAAATGTTCCCATCACGAATGGCCAGGTCCGCGGTCCGCGCTCCTCGTCCGATGATGAACTCGTCCTTGTCGATCGGCACGATTTCCCCATTGAAGTGAAGCATCAAGACGCGGCGCGATGCACTCTCGGAGGGCCGGTGTCCGGGAAGCGGCGGCGGCGCGGTGACCCGCGGCTGCGCCGTCGGCCTTCGGGAGGGCATCGGGGTGAGCAGTGGCGCGGGCCTCGACTCGACGTGGGCTGGCGCTCCGCGAGAAGCACTCGCTGCAGCAGAGCTTGCCACGTGCTGCGCCTCGATGGCGGCAACGGTCTGCTCGCGGGACCGCGCATACTCCCGCATCGCCTCGTTGATCAGATAGTCCACCGAGCAGCCGAGCTCGGAGCTCATGCGGTCGTAGATCTCGAAGAGATAGTCGCGGCACTGAAAGGCCCGCACCGTTTTTCTGTCGCCCTGATCACCCATCTCGTCGACTACTCACCTCTCTGTTCACTCTGCTCCCGCGTCCGAAGCGCCTCGATCGCGGCTTGTGCGACTTGGCCCACCGTCTTTACTGGTGGGTTCAGCTCCGACCATCCCTGCCCTGATACCTGGGTCTCATCCGACACGAGTCGCTTCATCGCGGGGATATCGGCCTCCCCACCCCTGCGCTCAAGATAGCGCAATGCGACCACACGATTCCACCACTGTTGCGAATCGAGCAGACCGAGCACCGCCGATGTGGGAGGAGGCGTCATCTGGCTCATCCGCGTGGCGTATCCCTCGAGCTCCTCGGGCTCGTACTCGATTCCCGGAACCGCTGGTAATCGTTGTGAAAATGGGCTGATCATGGAAGGGCCGCTCAAGGAGAGCACCAGCTCTCCCGCACGCCAGCGAAGACGCTTGTCGAGCTTTTGCGCAGCTGCGCACGTGCCGCCGCCACAGCCCACGCGCTCCACAAGCGGCCAGAGCCGGGGGATTGCATCGGCGCTCTGGATGTCGCCCACGCGGTCGAATGCATAGTCTCGCACTTCGATCGGGTTGCTCGGATCGAGGGCGATTGCCAAGAGACGATTTAGATGCACGCGGCCCACGTGCCCTTCGAGCGCCTTGAGCGCCGTGGCCCGCCGCGTGCTCAGCCGTTCGACCCACGCCTCTGGATCGTTCGGCCCGGGCTTGGTGTCCGCAATGCGCAGCAAGCGCGTTGCGACGGCTTCCTGGCCGCCGAGATGGTGCATCGCCGCGAGCGCCCCCTGGTTCACGTAGTTCTCCCGATTGTAGAGCGCGAGGGCGTCGATCCGCTGCGGGTCGAGCTCCTCGCCCGATGCCTTCACCGAGGCACGAATCTGCTCGCCGAGCCAGGAGACGAACGCCGGTTTCTCCATCCGTCTCTCGATCTCGATCAGACGATCGGCAGCTCTTTTCTTGGTGGCCTCGTTGCCGTCCTCTGCGATGATCTCGGCGATCTTGATCATCGCCTGCGGCGTCATTTTCTCGTCGAGCGTGTCGACCAGCATCTCCGCCGCCTCGGCGCCCAAAGCACGAGTCACCTGCTCGGCGCTGTAGTCGCCGGCGAGGCTCCGACCTTCGAAGTCGACCGAGTACCAACCGACGACCGAACGCACCAAAGGATCTCTGTCCTCCGTGCGGGCATACGGAATCACCATGTACGCGGCATCCTTCGCGCGCACCTGCACCGGGTCCAGGCCGCCGCTCTCGGGCTCCGGCTCCGTCGCGAGCAATGCCTTCAGACGCGGAATCATTCCGGTCACGATCGCTTGACCAGCTCGCGGATCCTCGGTCTGCAAATCGTCGAGCGACTTTCTGAGAAGGGTCACGCCGTCGACGTCGCTGCGATCCATCTCGACCATCGCCATGGCGGCTTCGGTTCGCAGCTCGGGGCTATAGCGATCGCTGCGGATGACGGCGGTGAGCCGGGCGGGTCCCTTGACGGTCCCCTTCCACTCCTGGACGTCGTCGCTGTCGACCTTGCACGCGGCCGTCCACATCACGACGGCCGAGCAAAGGACCATGATCTTCGTCGTCCAACCCATCCGACTCGCCGAGCCATCCCCCTTGGGTCTGCAACCCGCCAAGATAATAGAGGATTCCGCGGCTCGATCAAGAACGCCCCAAAGCCGTGGTTTCTTGACCAACGGCGCGCTCGCCGCATAGCCTCCGCTGTGTAGGAGGCCGCTTACTTGGGCGCACATGAAACCACCTCTTCGGGCGACCTGGCGGCGCCGGAGGGTCGGCGGCAGGACGTGCTTGCGATCCTGACCCTGACCGCGACCGTGCTGCTGACCCTTGCCCTCGTCTCATACGACGCCCGCAATGGCGGCGCCAATTTGGTGGGACCGGTCGGCCATCGCCTGGCCAAGGCGGTGATGAAGGCTTTTGGGTGGGTCGCGTGGTTCGTGCCGCTCGAGGGGGCGCTGCTGACCTTCCGGCTCTTTCGGCGCCGCTCCGCGCTGCTCGGCTTGGCGACCATTGCTTCGACGCTGGTGCTCGTCGTCATCGGCGCGGCGCTTGCCCACTTGTTGCTCGAGCCCCAGGCCGCTTGGGGAGCCTCTCCCGGGGGTGCGGTCGGGGAGCTGCTCGGCGAGGTCCTTCGCTCCCTGCTGGGCTTCTATGGAACGGTGATCATCGGATTCGCGATCGTGGGGACCGCGGTGATCTTGCGCACGCCCTGGACGCTCGAGGAGGTGGTGCAGGCCTTCACGTGCCTGGCGCATGCCGTGTGGGCGAAGGGGCGTGGCCTGGTGGCGGCGCTTCGCGAGGCGTGGGCCGAAGCGCGGGAGATCCATCGGGAGGAGATCCGCGCGAGTCAGCCTCGCATCATGGGAGTGAGCCTCGACGACGAGGATGAAGGAGAGGACGAAGACTGGGACGACCTCGATGAAGAAGAGGAACCGAACGCAATCGCACGCGCCTTCGGGTCTCTAGCCTCGCGAAAGACCAAAGCGCCTTCTGCTCAGCAGGGCCCCACCATCGTTGCGCCGAAGGAGACGAAGCAGAAGCCCCTCGACATCTCGACGCGCCTCAAGCGCGGCCACCGAGACTTTCATCTGCCGTCCACGGATCTATTGGAAGAGCCGGATGCATCGGTCATCCACGTCGATGCGGACGCGCTGCGGGAGAATGCCGAGCTGCTGACCGAAAAGCTCGCGGCGTATGGCGTTCGCGGCCGGGTAGACGAGATCCATCCGGGGCCCGTGGTCACGATGTACGAGTTCGAGCCCCAAAGCGGCACCAAAGTGTCGAAAATCGCAGGGCTGGCCGATGACCTCGCCATGGCATTGGCCGCACAAAAGGTTCGCATCGTCGCACCGATTGCCGGTAAGGCACGCGTCGGGTTCGAGCTGCCCAACGACACTCGCCAGACGGTTCACCTGCGCGAGATCCTCGAAGATCGGCGATGGGAGAAGCATGCGGGCGCGCTGCCCATTGCGCTCGGCAAGGACATCGCGGGCCAACCTGTCTACGCTGACCTCGCGCGGATGCCTCATCTGCTCGTCGCGGGCGCAACCGGCTCCGGCAAGAGCGTCGCGCTCAACGTGATGCTCACCTCGATTCTCGCCAAGAAGACCCCGGAAGAGGTCCGAATGCTCATGATCGACCCAAAAGTGGTCGAGCTCCAGGTATTCGACGGAATCCCACACATGCTCCTCCCGGTGGTCACCGACATGAAGAAGGCCGCGCTCGCCCTCCGTTGGGCGGTCGATGAAATGGAGCGCCGCTACCAGCTTTTTGCGGACGCCGGCACGCGCAACATCGATACCTACAACCGGCGCGTGGATCGGGTGCTTCGGGGCGACATGTCGCTCGACAAGTTCATGCCCAAGCGAAAGGGCAAGGTCAGCGCGCAGGACGAGAACGGCCAGGAGATCCTGCTCGATCCGGTCGACGGTGAGACAGCCGACGCGGAAAGCTTCACGCCGGAGAAGCTTCCCTACGTGGTGGTCGTCGTCGACGAGTTCGCGGACCTGATGATGGTCGCCGCCAAAGACGTCGAGGCGTGCATCGCCCGGTTGGCCCAAAAAGCGCGCGCCGCGGGCATTCACGTGATTTTGGCGACGCAGCGGCCGAGCGTCGACGTGATCACGGGGATGATCAAAGCGAACTTCCCCGCGCGGGTCGCGTTCAAGGTATCGCAGCGGCAGGACTCCATGACGATTCTCGGACGCTCGGGCGCCGAGCACCTCCTCGGCATGGGAGACATGCTGATGATCCCGCCAGGCTCGAGCGATCTGCAACGCGTGCACGCGGCTTTCGTGAGCGAGGACGAAGTGAGAGCGGTCTGCGACTACCTGCGCGAGCAGGGCGACCCCGAATACCGCGAGGAGATTCTCAAGCCGCGTGATGACGACGCCATGGGCGCCGAAAGCGACGACCCGCTCTACGACCAGGCGGTGGCCGTGGTGGCAAACGCCGGCTACTGCTCGATCAGTCATGTCCAACGTCAGCTCAGCGTCGGCTACAACAAGGCTGCCAAGCTCGTCGAGCGCATGGAGCAAGAAGGCGTGGTGGGACCGCCGAGCTCGAAAGCCGGCGGCCGGCGCGAGGTCTTGGTCGGCCCGATGTAGAAAAAGCGCCGCTTCGCGCCCGGTGGAGCCGATGCAACCGGCGATCGTGCGCGTTTTGCGAGCGAGGCGCGGGTGCAGCACAGTTCGATGGTGACGGCCGAAGACGAGCTGATCGCGCTGGATCGCGCACACGTTTGGCGTCCCTACACGTCGAGCGAAGACCATGAAAACCGCCGCTTGCTCGTGGTCGAACGCGCGCACGGACCGTGGCTGATCACGCCCGAAGGGCGCCGGGTGCTCGATGCTAGCGGGTCGTGGTGGTGCAACAACCTCGGCCACGGTCATCCCCGGCTGCGCGAGGCCATCGCACGTCAAGCCGAGCACCTCATGCATTGCACGTTCGCGGCAGCCACTCATGAGCCGGCCTGCCGTTTGGCAGCGGAGCTCGTCGACGTCGCGCCGGACGGTCTTCGCCGCGTCTTCTTCAGCGACAACGGCTCGACCTCCGTCGAGGTCGCGCTGAAGATCGCCTTTCAGTACTGGCAGCAAAACGGACGACCGCGCCGCAAGCGCTTCCTGTCGCTGCCAGGCGCCTATCACGGCGACACCTTGGGCGCGATGAGCGTCGGTCAGGTCGACGAGTTCAATCGCGTGTTCCGCCCCCTCCTGTTCGAGGTCGAGCGCCCTCCGGACCCGATCGAGAACCGCTGGGAGCCGGTGTTCGAGCGTCTGCTGGAGATGATTCGAAAAAGCGCAAACGAGCTGGCCGGCGTCATCGTCGAGCCCGTGGTTCAGGGGGCCGCCGGAATGCGGATGTACCCTCCGGAGCTCTTGGCCCGGGTGCGTGAGGAGACGAAGCGGGTCGATACGTTCTTGATCGCCGACGAGGTGTTCACGGGCTTCGGGAGGACGGGGCCCATGTGGGCAAGCGAGCATGCGAGAATTGCACCCGACCTCCTCTGTACCGCGAAGGGGTTGTCCGGCGGCATGCTTCCGTTTGCGGCGACGCTCGCCACCGATCGCATCTACGATGGATTTCGCGGCGACAAGCGCCGGGCGCTGATGCATGGGCACACCTTCTTCGCGAATCCCTTGGGCGCCGCGGTCGCGCGCGAGGTTCTGGCCATTTACCGAGACGACCAGGTGCTCGAGGCGGCAAAGGAAAAGGCCCGAAAGCTGGCGACCGCGATCGCGGCAATGACGGAGGTGGCCGGCGTCACCGCGCCGCGCGCGCTCGGCATGTGTGCGGCCTTCGACGTCGGCGCGCCGGGCTACATGGGCTCGCTCGGCTGGAGAATTTCCGACGTGGCGCTCGACCTGGGGGCGCATCTGCGCCCGCTCGGGAACACCGTCTACCTGGTGCCTCCGCTCAACATCGAGGATGCCGACCTCGGACGGCTGCTCGAGATCGTGCGTGAATCCACCGAGCGCGTGCTACGAACCACCCCGTGACCAGCCCGAGCCACTCCGAAAGCAGTCCGAGCTCCGCCAACCGACCTCCGCGCAACGAAGCGTACGGTCTCGCGATCCTCGGGGGGGTCTTCTACTTTCTCGGCTGGGCGGGGTTTGGGATTTGGCCGCTGGCGCTGCTTTGCCTGGTTCCGCTTTGGGGCGCCCTTGAGCTGAGCCTGGAGCGTAAGTGGTGGCACAGTCTCGCCCTCGGCTGGCTGTACGGAACGGTCGCCTACGCGGGCGGATACCACTGGCTGATCGAGTTCCTGAAGGTGTTCTCCGGTTACGGCTTGGCGGCGTGCATCTTGTTTTGGTTTCTCTTCGCCGTCTATCTCGGGTTCAACTATGCGCTCTACGGCGGGATGTACTGGGCGCTCCGCCGGCGCGGATGGCCTTCGGTCGCCGCCGCCATTCCACCCTTGCTGCTCATCGAGTGGCTCTATCCCGCCCTATTTCCCACCTACCTCGGCAACAGCCTTCACATGTGCACGACCCTCGTCCAGGTCGCCGACCTCGGCGGGGTCTTGCTGGTCACGCTCCTTGTCGCGCTCGTCAATCTCTCGGTATTCGAGGGCTGGCGTTGGTGGCGCCGACAGCGCGGCGCACCGGTGCGTCTCGTGGGCATCAGCGCGGCTCTGGTCGCCCTGGCTGCGGTCTACGGCGCCGTACGCATTCACCAGCTCGTAGCCAAGATGGACGAGGCACCCGTACTCCGAATCGGCATCGTGCAGGTCAACATGGGCATCTTCGAAAAGCGTGCCGAGGCGATCGAGGGCCACCGGCGGCACCTGGAGCAAAGCCGCGAGCTCGAAGAAGGCGGCGAGCTCGATCTTATCGTGTGGCCGGAGTCGGCCTACGTAGACGTCCTGCCGCGCCAACTTCCCTGGTATGCAGGACGCGTGCGGCAAGAGCTGCAAACGCCACTCTTGTTTGGCGGAATATCCGCCGAGATGGTCGATGGAAGACGGAGGGTCTACAACACCGTGTTTCTCGTCACCGAAGAGGGGGTCGTGCGGTCGAGCTACGACAAGACCTACTTGCTGATGTTCGGCGAGTACCTTCCTTTCGGCGATCTCTTGCCCATGCTCTACGAGCTCTCGCCCAACAGCAGTCGGTTCACGGCGGGAAGCCACGTGCGGCCGTTGACCCTCGGACCGTGGCGCATCTCGACCCCGGTTTGCTACGAGGATGTCCTCGCTCGCTTCACACGAAAGATGGTGCGCGAGGCCAAGCCGCACGTGCTGATCAACATGACCAACGACGCTTGGTTCGGCGACACGCAAGAGCCCTGGATTCACTTGGTTCTGGCCAAGTATCGCGCTGTCGAGCATCGCCGGTATCTGGTGCGATCGACCAACAGCGGGATCAGCGCCGTGGTCGACCCGGTGGGGCGCGTGGTCGCTCGGACCGGCCTGCTCACACGCGAGAACCTCCGCTACGAGGTGCACATGCTCGACGAGGACACCGTCTACACGATGCTCGGAGATTGGCCCGGCTGGCTCAGCCTGTTGATGATCGCCCTGATGGTCGTCACTCGCCGAGTCCGGGAGCGATGAGCAACTCATAGCTCCCGTCTTCGCGGGACGTGGTCTCTGCAATCTGAATGCGGCGCGACCCGCCTCCGTCGTCGATCGACAGGTAACCGCGGATCAGCGCGCCCGCCGCGGGGCTGCCGTCGCTGGCCCGAAGGAATCCCCGCACTGGAATGGGCGGTACGAGCCGATACGAGCGCGACAGATCGCCGCGGTCACCGCTCATGGCGAGATTCGGCTCGATCAACCAGGCGAAACCGGTTTCGGAAGGCACCCTGACTTGCAGATCGTAGATTCCTTCGTCGACAGTCATGGCGAAAGCGCCGATCGAATTGGACACCACCTCCTGAGATCGGTGCATTGCAATCGAGTCGGCGTGCGACCGGGCACGGGCGACGATGGTCACACCGGACGCGGCTTCGTCCCGAAACGTAGTCACCAAACCTTGGAGCCCGATTTGCGGCGGCACGATGAAGGCTTCGGCTGCGGTAAGCTGCTCTCCGACCAAGAGTGCCTCCGTGGTCAAGACTCCCCAGTTGTTCTCGACGTCGGCCGGCGGAGTCACGCTAATCGAGTAGTAACCCGGCAAGAGCTCGACGCTGAAGGTGCCGTCCTCGTTGGTGGTTGCGGATCCGCTGAAGGATCCCTCGAGCCCGAGTTGGCTGCCACCGAAGATCCCGGTCGACAAGAATCGCAGGGTCGCACCGGGCACTGCAGCATCGTTCGCATCGCGCACGGTGCCGGTGTAGCGCACCGGAGGGAGGCGAGGAATGTAGATGAACCTCGTCTCGGACTGGCTGTCGAATACCACGTCGGGATCGACCGATACGGCGGGAAAGGGCGCACGGCCGACGCTGGAGGTGATGCGAATCCAGTAGTCGGCCGCAGTGTCGCTGATGCGAATCGATACACGGCCGGTTTCGTCGGTTTCCCCGATGGACGAGACGATCCGTCCCGTCTCCATCTCGATTGCGCGAACCTGAAGCCCCGCTTCGGGTAGCTCCGTCAGGCCGTCTACGCTGAGCACCTCCGCTTCGAGCGTGCACCCGGTATCCTCGCTCGTCGTGCATGGGCTGGCGAGATCGCTCGGAAACTCGATGTCGAAGCGGAACGGCTCCCCGGGATCTCCATCGTCGATCACGAGCTCGAGATAGAGCGGGGGTAGGCTTCGAAGCGCCGGGGCGGACGCTTCCCCCGTGGCCGCCATCACCATGTCGGTGCTCGGCAGCACGACGACGTCGTACGTCTCCTGAGCGACCAGGATGGCGCTGAAGTCGAAGCGGGTCAGTTCGTCTGCGCCCGCTTCCTCCCGCAACGTTTGCGCTTCGACGGCCACGGGCGTGAGCGACTGCACGGAGTCGGCCATGCGACGGACGAACCGCAGCGTGGCGGGAATGCGCAAATCGTTCCAACGAACCGTGCCTCGAACTTGCCGGGTCGCCGGCAACTGGAGATCGCGAGTCGTGGGGCTCGACGCCTGCTCCGCTCCGAACGCCCAGCTCGCCGGGGTCAGGCCCCAGACGTCCGACGAGCTCCGCAAGACCTCGATCGCAACCTCTACGGAGGCGCCCGAGTCGTCGATGCAGATGCGATCGCTGCAGACGCCCTGCTGGCAGCCGGTGTCGTCGACGCACGAGTTGTCGATGACCATCGCCATCTCGGAGGAGCTGAAGCTGCAGCCGGCAATGCCGACGAGCAGGAGAGTCCACGGCCTGGTCATCGGCACTCCTGCACGATCACCGGATTGTCGTCGTCGACGACTTCGACCCACCAGGTTACTTCATCCACGTCTCCCGGCTCGACCGGGCGCCTCGGCTCGACGAAGTTCAAGAACTGTCCAACCACCACGAGCTCGATCTTGTGACAAATGCCGGGAGCCAAAAGCTCATAGGGAATTGCAAACTCGGAGTCGCGCTCGAGCGAGCCGCTCGAATCGATGTCTCCGGAGAGGATGGGGAACTCCGACGCAGGCGGCGGGGGGGAGTCGAGGAAGATTCGATACTCCAAGGTCTGATCGAAGTTGGGGTCGCGCACGATCACCTGGAGCGGCATCTCCACACGGTCTGCGGGGTCGTCCTTGTTGATCTGCCCGATCGCGTTGAGGGGAAAGTCAGCATTGGGCTGACTCACGATCGATGGAGGGAAATTTTCGTCGGGCTCGAACTCGATCGTGTCCGTAGCAATGCATCCGCCCAAGAGGGCGCAAGCTGACAACGCCGCACCTGAAGCGAAGAAAAGCATCCTCAAAAGGGGGAAAGCAAAGCTCATGCCGCTGCGCTAGGCCCGAAAACACTGTGGTTTTCCTCAGTGTTCCACGAAAACAGGGGCATGGCTATGACAGGAATGTCAGCCCTCGGTCACCCCGCCGGGCTCGGGCGCCTCGGGCTCGCGCTCGAGGTATCGGAAGATCGTACGCGGGTCGACGCCGAGGTCGCGCGCGGTGCGTGTCCGATTCCCGCCGTTGCGTTCGAGGACCTCCAAGATGTAACGGCGCGTGAAGTCTTCACGGGCTTGGGACAGCGGAGCCACGGCGCGCTGCGGGTCGTCGCCGAGGTCGAGGTCTTCGGCTCCGATCAGGGTCTTGTCGGCGAGCACGATGGCTTTCTTGATTCGGTTCTCCAGCTGACGCACGTTGCCCGGCCACTCGTAGCTCCGCATCGCTTCGATTGCCTTGGGAGTGAACCCCTTGACCGGGGACTTGAACTCGGCCGCGTACTTGTGGAGCAGAAACTTGCCGAGGATGACGATGTCGTCACCACGCTCCCTGAGCGGAGGCAAGTGAAGATTCACGACATTAAGCCGATAGTACAGATCCTCACGAAAGCTCCCTTCCTTGATCGCGACCTCGAGATCACGGTTGGTCGCAGCAAGCACTCGGATATCCACCGCCTCAGGCTTGGTATCGCCGACCTTGACGACCACGCGCTCCTGCAAGGCGCGCAAGAGCTTCACCTGTAGGGCGAGCGGCATCTCGCCTATCTCATCCAGGAAGAGCGTTCCACCATCGGCGGCTTGAAAGCTGCCCTGTCGCGTGGAGACCGCTCCGGTGAACGCCCCCCGAATGTGACCGAAAAGCTCCGACTCCATCAGGTTCTCGGGGATCGCCCCGCAATTGACGACGATGAACGGACCCTCGGCCCGGTTGGAGCGGCGGTGGAGCTCGCGGGCGAAGAGCTCCTTTCCGGTGCCGGTTTCGCCGGTGATGAGCACGTTCACGTCTGCGGCCGCCACCTTTTCTACACGCCGAAAAACCTGTTGCAGGCTCGGGCAGCTTCCAATGATGTCGCCAAACCGCTGCGCCTCGAGCTGCCCGGCCATCCGGTCCCTGTCGGTCGTGAGCTGATTCAGCAGAATTGCATTTTGCAGGATGAGCGAAGCCTGGCCGGCGAATACGGTCAGAATCTGCAGGCTGGATTGCTCGAAGAGATTCACCACGTTGTCGTTGCCCACGTAGATCAAACCGAGCAGCTGACCCTGCGCGATCAGCGGCGCGACCATCACGGAGCTCAACTGCAGGTTGAGCACGCTCTCGCTCGAGTTGAACATGGTGTCGTTGACCGCGTCGCTGACGATCAGCGGCTGACGGGTATCGATGCAGCGGCGCAGAATGCTGTCCGAAAGCTGGGTAACCGCATCGGGAATCGTCTGTCGATCGACATTGCGGGCCGCCGCAACCTCGGGCTCGCCGTCGCGGAGAAGGATCACGAACCCCTTGTTCGCATGAACTACCTCGATCACCGCGTCGAGCAGGGCCTCGATCTGGTCGGGAATCGACCGGATCTCGAGCAGCCGTCGATTGAAATCACTGAGCTTCATCATGCCTTGGATCTCGGCGCCATCCGAGGGCTCGGCACGAACGGCGGCGTCTCGTGAGGCGCTCTCGTCGTAGAGCGAAAACACCAGCTCGACGTCGCCGAGCGTCAGCTTGTCCTGGTGAAAGACCTTCGACTTCTTCTTCTTCTTCCCATTGACCTGCACGACGGCGTCCGGATCGACCGCGGCGACGCTGAAATCGCGTCCGTCGAACACGATCTGTGCATGATGCGCTTCCAACGATTCTGAATCGATGGAGACGTCGTTGGCCCCGGCGCGCCCGATCGAGGTCACGCGCTTGTAGATCCCAAAGACCCGCGGCGGTCCTTGAGGCACCATCCACTTGAGGCTGGGCATCGGTGGGAAACTCTAACAGACTGCCGGTCGAGGTGTCACCGGAACGCGGGATCTCGACTCAGCCGAGGAAGGGTCCGCCGATGTAGCTCGACAGCTCGCGCACTTCCTGCCGGAGATTGTGCTGAATCGCTTTGGTGAGGTCACCGATCGAAACCAAACCAACCAGGTCATCCCCTTCCAGGACGGGAACGTGCCGGCATCGTCGGTCCGTCATCAACTGCATGACATCGAGGAGCGAGTCGTCTGGCGACGCGGTGTGGAGCCTGGTGGTCATCACGTCACGCACCAACGTCTGGCGGGGGTCTCGGTGCGCGGCGACCACGCGGACTAGAACGTCCCGCTCCGAGAAAATTCCAACTGGATCCCCTCCTTCGACCACCAGCACTGCGCCGACGTGGCGATCATTCATGAGGTTGACAGCGTCGATCACCGTTGCAAGGGGGCCGACGGCAAACACCTCGTCGCCTTTGCTGCGCAATATGTCTCGTATTCGTTTGTTGATCATGGGCCCGACGCGCGCCTCTGGCCGATTATACAATCATCCAATGATTTGAGAAGCCCAAAGAACGTCCTTTCGAAATCACATGCAATCCATTGGGTATCCCCCCCTGTGGACTAGCTTTCGGCATCGTGTCTGGGCAAGCTGAAGACGCAATGGGACACGTCAGGACACAGCGCGATCGACGTGATCACCACAGGGTGGATCTCGACGGCCGTGCGCTCCTGTTTCAGCGTGGCGATCCGATCGGTCAATACGCGGTCGAGAATTTGTCCGCAGGAGGCGTGATGGTGTCGGGCGAAGGCGACTTGCGGCCGGGTCACCTGGTGCACGTGTTGATTGACCTTGCAGCGGGCGAACAAACCATGAGCCTCACCGGGGCGGTTCGTCGCGTGCGGGACGGCAACGGCGCCCTCGGCATTGCAATTGCATTTCCGTCGTTGTCCGCGGACCAAGAGGATGCGATTCAAGACGCCGTGCTGCGCGCGCTCTTGCGCCGCGATACGCGTTCGCAGCGTCGACCGCTCTTGGTCTTCGAGCCCCGTCGGCGAGTCCGCGAAGAGATCGAGTCCGAGATTCGCAGCTTCGGCATCCCCGCGATCGGCGTCGATTGCCTCGCGGATGCCGTGCGAGAGCTCGAGGACGAGGAGACCGAATACGCAGGGCTGGTGATTCACTCGGTCACGCACGACCCCCGTGCCATGGAGGTCATCGAGTTTTTCACGCGGTCCGAGGACCTCCCGACCATCATCCTACCCGATCCCAATGGGGCCCTCTGCGAGCGAGCCGAACGCCTAGCCAGGCTTCCGCATGTCCGGGTCCCCCGCATCTGGAGCCGCGCCGAGCTGCGGCGCGCGCTGAACCACTAGACTTCGTCGAAGGGCAAGATCTCGACCGACTGCACGCCTGGGAGCGCCTCGAAGGAAGCAACCACGTCGTTCGCGGTCGCCACCACGACGATGATGAGATCACGCGTTGAGATGCGCGCCCGGGTCGAATCATTCGCGCGTTGCCGGTCGACTCCCGCGACCAGCTCATCGTGTTTTTCGATGTAGCTTCTGGGTATGCCCAAAAGCTCGATGTCGAGCTTGGCCTCGAGGCGCTTGGCGGGTGTATCGCGATCGAAGCAGTGACTGTTGATCAGATAGCGTTGCGCGAAGCCGAGCTCGGCGCGCGTGATGCCACGTTCGACCCAGCGCTCGAGCAGCTCGAGCTGCAGCGCCGCGCACTCGGCCGAGTACTCCGCTGCGGGCGCGCTCCACATGTACCAAGCGTCCCTCTGCGTCGAGTGGAGGAGCCTACTATAGGCACCGTAGCTCCAACCACGCACCGCGCGCACTTGTTGCATGAGAGGGCTGCTGAAGGTGCCTCCAAACGCAGTGTTCGAGACAATGAGTGGAAACAGGTCTCGATCGCGCGTCCGTGCTCCGAGCGTCCCGATGAAGAGCTGCGTCTGCGCCCGTTCCGGCTTGTCCACGATGACCACGTGGCGGCCAGGCCTCGCTCGAGTCGGTGGAACCTCCGCGCTTCGGCTGGTCCTGTGTCCGGCCGCCGGGAAAACCGAGGCGATCATCGCTCGCGCCTCGGCATCGATCACGTCTCCCGCAATCCCAACGAAAAATGCCCCATGGCCCACGTGGCGCGAATAGAAGTCTTCGACCTGATCGACGCCGATGCGGGCGATGCTTTCCGGGTGACCGCTCAAGGGGCGGCTGTACGGATGAGTGCCGAAGAGTGCTTCGCGGAAACAAATGGCACCCAAGGTCTGGTCGTCGTCCAAGCGGGCGACGAGCGATGCCTGTGCTTGGCGCTTGAGCTTGGCGAAGTCCCTTCCACGAAGCGCGGGCTCCCAAACCATGCGAGCCAACAGCGCGAGCAACGGCTCGAGGTTCCGGCGCAGCACGGTGGCGCGGATGCGGGTCGTGCGCATGGAGACCTCGACCGACAACCGAGCGCCGAGGTGCGCCAGCCGCTCTTCGAAACGCTCCCGAGAAAGACCGCGCGGCCCGAATCTCATCAATTGACCGGTGAGCTGCGCGAGCCCCTCGCGACCGGCCGGATCTCTCAGGCTACCCACAGGCAGCGCGATCTCGACGTCGACGAGGGGCAATACGTCGCTCGATTCCACGAAAACCTTCATGGCGTCTTTGGCGTGATCTCGACACGCGTTCGACGAAAGGGACGAAGATATTTCACGACCGCGCGCCGAACATCCTCCGCAGTGACTTGCCGATAGGAAGCCAGTCGCTTGAACACGGCAGCTCCGTCGTGCACGACCGTCTCGTGAAACCCAACCTGCTCCGCCTTGCCCCCGGCCGTCTCCATGGTGTGAAGGAATGAAAGCTCGAGCTGGTTGATGGCCTTCTCCAGCTCGGTCGCGGCGGGGCCGCGCGATTCGAGCCTGCGAAGCTCCTTGTCGAGCAACGCGATCACGCGTTGAATCTTGGTTCCTTCACGAATCGCAAACCACATCTCGTACAGGCCTGGGTCGACGAACGGCGAGATGGAGCCTCGCACCGACAGCGCCACCTCTCGGTCGACGCACAGCAGCCGGTGCAATCGAGAGCTTCGTCCGCCGAACAAGAGCTCGTTTGCGACGACCAAGGCAGCCGTGTCCGGGTGGGAAAAAGCAGGTGCGGGGTAGCCGACGAGCAGCTTCGGCGTGGGTGTCGGTGCGGGGAAATGCACGACGCGCTCCGCGCGTTGAGACGGCTCTTTCACTCGCTTTTTCGGCCGCAAGCGGGTTCCGGAGAGACCCCCGTAGTGCTCTTGCATCGAGGCGAGGGCCTTTTTCTCATCGAAGTCGCCCGCGATGACGACGGTAGCGTTGTTCGGCGCGTAATGAGCTCGATAGAAATCGCGGCAGTCGCGCACGGTGAACCCACGAATGTCTTCCATCCAACCGATGGTCGGCCAACGGTAAGGATGCCGGCGAAAAGCGTTGGCGTAGAGGAGCTCGAGTGCTTTGCCCTCGACGTCATCCTCCACGCGTAGCTTTCGCTCGTTTGCGACGACCTCCTTTTCCGAAGTGACCTGCGGGACGCGAAGCACGAGATTCGACATCCGGTCCGCTTCCAGCTCGATGAGAAGCGGCAAGGCGCCGCGCGGCGCGTTCTCGTAAAAGAACGTCCAATCAGTCCAGGTCGCCGCATTCGCTTCGGCTCCGGCACGCTCCATCAATCGATCGAATTCGCCGAGAGCATGACTCCGCGTTTCGTTGAACATCAGGTGCTCGAACAAGTGTGCGAGCCCCGTCTTTCCGGGTCGCTCGTCTCGGGAGCCGACGCGAAACCAGGTGTGGTAGCTGATGGTCGGCGCTGCCCGATCGACGAGCGTCAGCACGGCCAGCCCATTGCCCAATCGAAAACGCCTCAGCTCGAGGGCTTCTCCGAATGCTTGCTCGCTGACGAATGTCCACCGCGCGTTGCGCTTTCGAACGCCGCGGTTGAGCCGCTCGACCAAGACATCAGGCGCCGCCATGAAGGCCCGACCTTGCGCATCCTGGCCTTGAGGGTCAAGCCGATGCGGGCCTGGCCTTTGCTTGACCGCGGAACGGGGGGCGGGTAGCCCTTCCGCCATGCCGGAAGTTCGGGTTCGTTTCGCGCCGTCGCCCACGGGATACTTGCACATCGGCGGCGTGCGAACCGCGCTCTACAGTTGGCTGTGGGCGCGCCAGCATGAGGGCACGTTCATCCTTCGCATCGAGGACACGGATCGCGAGCGGAGCACCGCCGAAAGCATCCAGATAGTGCTCGAGTCGATGCGATGGCTCGGCCTCGATTGGGACGAAGGCCCCGAGGTGGGGGGCGATCACGGCCCCTACGTGCAGAGCGAACGGCTCGACATCTATGCTGCCTATGCGGAGAAGCTGATCCAATTGGGTCACGCCTATCGTTGCTATGCCACCAAGGAGGAAATCGCAGAGGCACGCGAAGCGCACCAACGCACCGGCACGAAGGAGGGCTTTCGTTTTCAGAGCCCGTGGCGCGATCGTACCGAGCCGCCCGCAGATGCCGCTACCCCGTACGTCATTCGCTTCCGCGCGCCGCAAGAAGGAACCACGAGCTGGAACGACGAGGTCAAGGGAAGGATCGACATCCTGAACTCGACGCTGCAAGATTTCATCCTTCTGCGTCCCGATGGCATGCCGCTCTACAATTTCGGTTGCGTCATCGACGACCTCACGATGCAGGTGACGCTCGTGGCGCGCGGCGATGACCACATGATCAACACGGCGCCCCAGATTCTCCTCTACCGAGCGCTCGACGCGCCGGTGCCGACGTTCGCGCACATGCCGATGGTTCTCGCGCCGAACGGAGAGAAGCTCTCGAAGCGTCACGCGGCCGTTGGAGTCCTCGAGTACAGAGACATGGGCTACCTTCCCGATGCGGTCTTGAACTACTTGGCGCGGCTCGGATGGTCGCATGGCGATCAGGAGATCTTCACGCGGCAGGAGCTCATCGAGAAGTTCAGCTGGGATCGCGTAGGATCGACAGCGGGACGCTACGACGCCAAGAAGTTCCTACACGTGCAGGCGGAGCATCTTCGCATGTTGTCCGATGCCGATGTTGCGGGACGCACGGTTCCCTTTCTCGCCAAACGCGGGATCGACGTCCGTGCGGAAGATCCCGTTTTGCTAAAGGCGATCCCCTACGTCAAACCGAGGGCAGCCACCCTCGTCGACGTTGCCGAAGCGGTCGACTACTTCTTCAGAGACGTCGAGCCGGAGGAGAAAGCCCGGCGCAAGTTCCTCGTCCCCGGCAATGCCGATAACCTCGTTCGCCTCGCAGACCTGATCGAGAAGATCGAGCCATTCGACAAGAAGCTGCTCGAAGAGCGGGTGAAGTCTTGGCTCGAAGACAACGATCTGGCCATGAAGAGCGTGGCGCAGCCGGCGCGTGTCGCGATGACGGGACGCACACAGAGCCCGGGCCTTTTCGAGGTGATGGAAGTGCTCGGCAAGGAAAAGACCGTCCAGCGATTGCGAGCCGGTGCTCGGCTCGCAGCATATCCGGAGCAGACGACAGCGTAGCTTCGCCGCGTCGTTCGAGTAATGGAACCGATCGTTCAGACCTTCGTCATCGTCGCGTACTTGCTGACACTGGGGGTGCTTGCGGTTTTCGGCGCCCACCGAACCGCGCTTCTCTTCCTTTACCTACGGCACCGGAACGAGCGAACCAGCCCCAGGTCGCGATATTCCGAGGCCGAGCTGCCACGGGTCACGGTGCAATTGCCGATGTTCAACGAGATGTGCGTCGCGCGGCGATTGATCGACGCTGCGGCGCGAATCGACTACCCCCGGGACAAGCTCGAGATTCAGGTTCTCGACGACTCGACCGACGCTACGGCGCACATCGCGCGCAATCGATGCGAAGCCCTACGCAACCAGGGCGTCGCCATCTCGTATTTTCATCGACAGGACCGCACGGGCTACAAGGCCGGCGCGCTCGGGGCGGGCTTGAAGCACGCCACCGGAGAGCTGGTCGTCATCTTCGACGCCGACTTCGTGCCGGGGCCGGAGATCGTCCGGGAGTTGGCGCATTTCTTCACCGATCCAGGCGTGGGCATGGTTCAGGCGCGCTGGGAACACTTGAATCCGGATCAGTCTCTGCTCACCCGATGCCAAGCGATGCTTCTCGACGGGCATTTCGCGATCGAGCACGGAGCGCGCTACCGGTCAGGCCGGTTCTTCAACTTCAACGGCACGGCCGGCATGTGGCGCAAGGCCGCCATCATGGGGGCGGGCGGATGGCAGCACGACACGATCACCGAAGACATGGATCTCAGCTACCGTGCTCAGCTAGCGGGGTGGAAGTTCGTCTACGCGCCGGAGATCAGCGTCCCGGCAGAGCTGCCCTCCGACATGAGCAGCTTCAAGAGCCAGCAAAACCGTTGGGCAAAAGGATCCGCACAGACCGCGCGAAAGCTCTTGGGTCGCATCATGCGCGCACCGGTGCCCTTCGAGGTGAAGAGCGAAGCATGCTTTCACCTCACCAACAACGTCGCATACGTATTCTTGTTGGTGCTGGCGATGCTCCAGCTTCCCAACATGCTGATTCGGCGTCAGATGGCGCACCCCGCGCTTCTTCTGCTCGATGTGCCACTGTTCCTCGCGACTTGCGGGTCGGTCGCGGCTTTCTACCTCGTCGCGCATCGGGATCTTCGCGGCGGGTGGACGGGGGCGATCAAGTGGCTTCCAGTCATGATGGCGCTCGGCATCGGCCTCGCCGTCAACAACGGACGGGCCGTGCTTGCCGGTCTCTTCGGAGGCGACGTGGAGTTCGTCCGGACGCCAAAGCGCGGAGATGCCCATGAAGATGGAGCGGCGTCGATCGCTCGCTACCGGGGTCGGTGGTCCTGGCACAACACGATCGAGCTCGCCTTCGCGCTCTACTGCGTGCTCACCTTGCTGACCGCGATCACGACGCAGAGCTGGGCGAGCATCCCATTCGTGCTCTTGTTTTCAGCCGGCTTCCTCTACGTGGGGGCGACGAGCCTCTACGAAGGTCTGCGCCTAGGGCCTCGTCAAAGCGTCGCCGAGCTCGGGGAGCAAGCGCCATCGACGCACTCCTCGCCGAGTCCGCAATCGATGTTGAGCTGACACTCCGCCAGCACCTCACTGCTTCGCACGCAGAGGTTTTGTCCCTCCACGGGTGCACAGAAGCGGATGGTGGCATCGATCCGGGCACACTGGTCGTCGCTTTCGCAGGGCGTCCGGCACTGACCGCGAAGGCAGATGCGGCCTGGCTGGCACTCGTTTTCGGGGCAGAACTGCTCGGGCCGGGTATCGAGGATGCACTGGAAGGAGCTGCAGTACTCGTGCTCGGCGCAATCGGCGTCTTCGGCGCAGCTGGTGAGGCAGCTCTGATCCGTACAGGGCCGGCATGCTCCATCGATGCACTGTTGATTGTCCGGGCAAGGGGCGTCGAGGCACGTCGAAAGGCAGTCCCCGTCGATGCATATTCTCGAGTCGCCACACTCGAAGTTGAACTGACATCGGAACGGAGGAGGCTCCGGTTCTTCTGTTTCTTCCGGCTCTTCTTCGAGCGGGTTGAGACACAAGCCATTGTCCGCGCAGGTGGTCCCAATGGGGCACTCGTGGGGACCCTGACATTCGGCTACGCAGCCGATGGTCGTGCAGACCTCGCCTAGCGCGCAGTCTGTTTCCACGAGACACGTGGTCCGGTCGGGCGCAGGCTGGGGATCGCACTCGTTCCCCTGGCAAAGGAAGCAACCCCGCTCGTCGAGAGGCCCTTCCGTGATGCAGACGTAGCGGGCATCGTCGTTGCAGCCGGCGACCCCGAATAGCGCGATGAACAGAATCCCGAAGCGTCTCATGAGCGGTTCGACGCGCGCGGCAACCGCATATTCATCGACGACCCGCCCTTGAAAACCGAAGAATTCCGTTGAATAACAGAGCGCGTATGAGTGGCCACAGCAAATGGTCGACGATCAAACGGCGAAAAGGCGCGCAGGACGCCAAGCGTGGGAAATTGTTCACGAAAGTGATCAAGGAGATCACGATCGCGGCGCGCACCGGCGGCGGCGATCCCGATGGAAACCCCCGGTTGCGGCGGGCGGTCGATCTGGCGCGAAGCGTGAACATGCCGGCCGACAACGTGACCCGTGCGATCAAAAAGGGCACCGGCGAGCTCGAGGGCGTGCAATACGACGAGCTGGTCTACGAAGGAATCGGACCGGATGGTGTCCTATTCGTGTGTGAGGTCGTGACGGACAACCGAAATCGCACCATCGCGGAAGTTCGGAAGATCTTCGACAAGAACCAAGGGCAGATCGGCGGCAGCGGCTCGGCCATGTGGGCATTCGAGCAGAAGGGCGTCGTGCGAATGGGAAAGCAGGCGGCCAGTGAAGAGCAGCTTTTCGAGGTCGCGGTCGGGGCGGGCGCTGAGAACCTCGAGCTGATCGGCGACCAATGGGTGGTCACGACCGCACGAAACGATCTCGACGCCGTGCGCGACGCCATCGCCAGGGCTGGCATCGAGGTCGACGAGGCTCGCCTCGAGTACATCCCCAACAATCCAAAGATCGTCGAAGGACCAGAGGCGGCGCAGCTGATCCAGCTCTACGAGGCCCTCGAGGACCACGACGACATCCAGGCCGTTTTCTCCGACTTCGAGCTGAGCGAGCAAGCGCTCGCCGAGATGGCCTGAGCGGGCAATGCGTGTGCTCGGCATCGACCCCGGCAGCCGGCGTACCGGGTGGGGGGTCGTGCAGCTCGAAGGGACGCGTCTGCGCCACCTCGGGGCCGGCACCATCCTGGTGTCGGACAAGGTCCCGCTCCCGATGCGTCTTCGACTGATCCACGAGGAGCTTGCCGGGATCATCGCCCTGCATCGGCCCGATGCAATGGCCGTCGAGGAAATCTTCTTCGCCAAGTATGCGAACGCCGCCTTGAAGCTCGGGCATGCACGGGGCGTGGCCCTGCTGGTGGCAGCCGAGTCCGAGATCGGAGTGCACGAGTATCCGCCGGCGATCGTGAAGCGCACCATCGTGGGGCGAGGCGCCGCCGACAAGGCTCAGGTGGGGCGTCTCGTCATGGCGCTCCTGGGCCTCCACACCCCTCCCGGGGAGGATGCGGCCGACGCGCTGGCCGTAGCGATTACCCACATCCAGGCCGCCCGCTCCGGGGGCCGCTAACCCATTCGGGGCGGGGCTCCGCTGCCCGAATTGCATACATCTGTTCAGTAACCTGCTACCCTCCACCCGGTGATTGGGAGGCTGACAGGGGCCATCGCACATTGGGAGGCGGACGGCTCCGTCATCGTCGACGTGAACGGCGTCGGGTACGAGGTTTTTCTTCCTCCGGGAGCCATGGGCCGCGTGAGCTCCGAGCCAGGGCAGCCGGTGTGCCTGTTCATCCACACCCACGTGCGAGAGGACGTGTTCACGCTCTTTGGCTTCGCCTCGGCCGAGGACCGGGCGGCGTTTCGCGCGCTGCTGAAGGTGAGCAGCATCGGTCCGAAGCTTGCGCTTGCCATCCTCGGGGCATTGAGCGCGGGCGAGCTGCAGGATGCGATCGCAAGGCAGGACAAGACCGCCTTCAGGGGCATCTCAGGCGTCGGGAAGAAGACGGTCGAGCGCATCCTCGTCGAGCTGCGAGACAAGCTCGACTTTGCTGCAACGGGCAAGACGGGCGTTCGCCTGCGGGCGGTTCCGAGCCCTTCGACGTCGGCGAGCGACACGGTCGTTGGTGCGCTCGTGCAAATGGGATACAAACGCAGCGAAGCGGAGGCTGCAGTCGGCAACGCGGTGGGTGCCTCGGAGGATGACCTCGAGGGGCTGTTGCGTGCCGCCCTGTCCGCGTTGTCATGACCGAAATGGAAGCCAGAGCAAACGACAATCTCAGCGTCGCCGAGCAGTCGGAAGACCGCATCTTCGATCGAAGCCTTCGTCCGACGCGGTTCGATGACTTCGTCGGCCAGGACCGGATCAAGGACAACCTGCGTGTCTTCGTGGAGGCGGCCCGGCGGCGCGGTGATCCGGTGGATCACACGCTTTTTTGCGGGCCGCCCGGGCTCGGGAAGACCACCCTGGCGCTGATCCTGGCGTCGGAGCGGGGTGTCACGCTCCACTCGGCGTCCGGGCCGGCCATCGAGCACAAGGGGCAGCTCGCTGCGCTCCTCACCAAGCTCGAACCCAACGACGTGCTCTTCATCGACGAGATCCATAGGCTCAATGCCATCGTGGAGGAGAATCTCTACACGGCGGTCGAAGACTTTCGGATCGACATCGTCAATGGAGACGGCCCATACGCGCAGACGCTTCAGCTGCCGTTGAGGCCTTTCACGCTGATCGGTGCCACCACACGAACCGGTCTCTTGACCAACCCGATGCGCTCCCGTTTCGGCTACGTGGCGCGTCTCGACTACTACCCTGACGACGCCTTGCGATCGATCATCGAGCGCAGCGCTCGACTTCTGGATCTCACCATCACAAAAGAGGCAGCGCACGAGCTGGCACGCCGATCCCGTGGCACGCCGCGCATCGCCAATCGTTTGCTGCGAAGATCGCGTGACTTCGCGCAAGTGTTGTCGAACGGAAAGCTCGACGCGAAGACCGCACGCGAGGCGCTCGAACGGCTCGAAGTCGACAGTGCGGGCCTCGACCAGATGGATCGCCGTTACCTCACCGTCATCATCGATCACTACGATGGCGGCCCGGTGGGAATCGAGACTTTGGCGGCTGCGCTGAGCGAGCCGCGCGATACGCTCGAAGACGTGTACGAGCCCTATCTGCTTCAGAGGGGTTTTTTGGCACGCACGGCGAGGGGACGTGTGGCCACCCGTCACGCCTTCGAGCACCTCGGCAAGGAACAACCAGCTGGGACACAGACCGGTCTGTTCTGAGTCGCTTCCTTGGAGGCTGCCTTCCGAAAGAGGGCCCTGCTAGAGTCCCATTTCCCCATGATTTCCGACTCCCATACCATCGAGGAGGACCTGCTTCGTCAGGTGGAACGGTGGACCCCGGCAGAGGCCGAGCTCTGGGATCGATGGCGGAGCTCACTGACGGTGGAGCAACGGGCCGATGTGCTCCCGCTGCAAGCGGTCCTCACCGGCTTGGTCGCGTTTCGGGGACGCGAGGGCCGGGCGGACGATGCACCGGGGACGGATTTTCGACCCCACTTGCGCGCACTCGGCATCGCCTACGAGTGGGCGCTCGAGCTCGTGGCGCATCTTCGAGGCACGGGACCTTCCGATCGCGGCGCACACCCACGGCGCGACGGGCTGGGCCCGCCCGAATTGTCGCTTCGCTCGCTCGAACGCTCCCTCACCGACGCGCTTCGGGTGAGCGAACGGCTCTTGAAGCTGCCCATCGTCGACGCGGGCTCCTTTCAGGCGAGCGCGGACCTCTTCCTGCGCGACCTCGGGCGCAATCCGTACTTCTGCCCCCCCGAGCCCCTCGAGTTTTCGAACGTATCCGACCTCGTCTCGGCGGACAGCGTCGCGCCCGAGCTCGCGTCCTGGAAGAGCGCCTCGGCCAAAACCACCGTATTGATCTCGTTTCTCACCCTGCTTCGCGCGCACCGGCTTTTGGGAATCGCCGACCGTCAGATCCTGCTTGGCGAAGATCTCTGCCGAGCGCACGTCGTGATTGCAGCCGTGCGAAAGGAGCTCGAGACCTGGACGCGCTTCGTGCTGGTGCAGGGCGTCGAAACGTTTGCCGACGAGCTGGAGGCAAGACTGCTGTCCGTCGACGCTGGCCACATCCACGAATCACGGGCGGAGATCGGCAGATCGTCCCAAGAGCTCCAACGTCTTCGCGAAGCGGTCGAGGCGTTGGCCACGGGGATCCATGGCAAGGCCTGCGCCGGGCTGGATCCTCCGGTTCCTGGGCTCGAGCCGGTGCAGAGCCTCGCGCTTCCCGCCGAACGCATGCGAAACGGGATCCGTGAGGTTCGCGCCGCGCTCAGAGACGCGGCCAAACAGCTCCACCGCCTCGGAAACCCCTCCCCGATGGAGCGGACGAAGCGAGTGAGCGAGCAGGTACCGAAGAGCGTCTATTCGGACATCTGGGGATTTCGGTTCATCTTGAGGGCGTTCATCGACAAGGCCTCGGTCGCGGCAGCGGCCGCCGACGACTGGAACGATGCCGAGAACCTCGAGTTCGTGCGGGAGTTCGTTCGTCACTTTCGTGTATTCGGCCCGCGGTTGAGTCGCGCCACCGACTATGCGGAGCGCGATGCGTTGATTCGAACGGTGAGCGCGCTGAGCAAGCGCGAAACGATCAACACGGAAACCCTGGGTGATGCGATTCGGGAGTGCGAATCGTTCGCCGAGCACCTCGACGCGTCGCTCGAACGGATGCCCCGGTCCCGGCTCGCGCCGTTCGACAAACACGCGGCTGCGGCCGGTCTGAGGGACTATCTCGCTGCGGCCAGGCATCGGCAAGCAAGCGAACGAGCCGCGGCGGCCGCCTTTGGCCTCCTCGATCCGGCACGCACGCAAACCGGCTAGACGAGGATTCCGAACGCGGCGAGGGTGCGTTCGATCACCCAGAACGCGGCGAGCGAACCGATCGCATAGGCCGGAATGGTGGGTCGAGATCGCCAACTGGACGGAATCGCCGAGCGAAGGGCGGTGTAGCTGGCCCAACCCATGACGATGACCATCAACTGTCCGAGCTCGAGCCCCAAATTGAAACCGAGCAAGGCAAGCGGGATCTCCTCGGCCGGAAGGCCCGCGTCGAACAAGACCGATGCAAAGCCGAGACCGTGCAGCAAACCGAGCGCCCCCGGGAGGCTCCATGGGTGCTTCCAGACCGGACCATGCGCGCCGGATCGCATCTCGAGCGCGAGAACCACGATGGTCATGGCAATCAGCGCCTCCACCGCCATTTGCGGCACCTCGACGATGCCCATGACCGAAAGAGCCAAGGTGAGGCTGTGGCCGATCGTGAACGCCGTGACGGCTGCCACGAGGCGCCGTCTCCATCCGAAGAGGACGAGCAAGCCGATGACGAACGTCAGATGATCCCATCCCGTCAGCAAATGCTCGACCCCGAGCGTCAGATACTCGAAGAAGGAATGCGACCGTTGCTCGGGTGCCGTCACCACGAGCTCTGGCGTTCCTGCATCGAGGATCACGTGATGAACGCCGCCGTCGGGCCGAACGATCCGAACCACCACGTTCATCGTCGAGTCCTCGAAACCATGGACACCGATGACGGCTCCGAGCATGTCCTCCCGCGCGCAGCGGAGCTTCACGGTCTCGATGACGGCCAGCCCGTCCTCGGTCCGGCTCTGCTCGGCCGGGCCTAGCGCTTCGCATGATTCGGGAACTCGAGGCCGGAGCGACTGTCCGGTGGCGCGCGTTGCCGGCGCTCTCCAGGTCATGGTCACGGTGCCATCGCCGCCTGGCTCGAACGAGAGCACCGAGGGGGCGAGCGGATGCGCCGAGGCCCCGTGTGGGAATGACCAACCCGTAGCGAGCAGGCATAAGGCAATGGCGATGCGGATCATGGAGCCCTCACCACGCGAACGGTGTAGGCGTCTCGAAGCGCCGCCATGCGTTGCTCGCGAAGCTCTTTCCGAATCTCACGCAACCGGTCGGCCCGCACCTCGGCGCCGATGACGTCGAGCGACGGAACGTAGGCCGGCTCCTTCGAGAGAATTCGAACGAAATGAAGGCCGTATACCGACGACACCGGGCCGCGCCATGGACCTATGATTCCCTCCTCGACGACTCGGCCGGGCTCTGCCCCGTAGTCATTTTGAATCTCGGAAGCCGTGACGAGCTGCTCCGCGCGCAAGCCCGGCAACGGGTCCCCGAGCCCGGTGGGCGGTCGCTCACCGAGCCCGGAGAGCTTCTCTCGCATTTCGCGCGCATCGGTAGCGAGCGCCGCGCCGCGCTTGGAGCGGCTCAAAAAGACATGTTGCATGCGAACGCGGCCCTCCCGTTCGAAACGGTCGGGATGTGACTCGAGATGGGACTGTAGATCCGCCCGGCTCGGCATACGGTCCTCGGGAATCGATTCGAGCGCCTGGCGAGCGCGATAGAGAAGGCGCGCTCTCACGATCGGGTCGTGCTCGTGCATGCCCATCTGGAGGGCTCTCAGGTAGAGCCGGAGATCGTCGTCGGTCGACTCGGGCTCGATGAAACGCATGTTGCGTACGAGATGATCGAACACGATGGGATCGGTGCGGTCCCATCCGTAGCGCCGCACCTCGTTGAGTAGGATCGCCTCGCGGATCTCCTTTTCGATCTCGCCCGGGGTGGCATCCGACCGAACGCGGACCGTGATCTCGGGTCCTGCCTGCTCGCCTCTCTGAAAAGCGGTTTTCGCGCTGAAAAGCACGCCGCCGATCAGGAAAAAGTGCAGGAGCGTGCGCAGCATCAAGGAGCGGGTTGGTACCAGATTGGCGAGGTCCAGGCCCGCTCTTGAATCGTGGGCTCGAGTCGTGGGTCGCAGCACCGTGCATCGGCAGGGGGAAGGCTTTCCGGATCCCTGCAGTCGACGCTTTCGCACCAATCGACGTTGAGGCCGGCGACGGGGTCGCAGCAGTCGAGGTCGATCTGCCGTACGGGATCGTTGCAGTCGTAAACGGCCCGCACGCACTGCCACGTGGTCCAACGACAAGTGGGGACTTCGATGACGCGCGCGTAGTAATACGCTCGCTGGCTCGGGTCGAAAGCAGGGTCTTCCCAAACGGTACAGAGGTCGCCGAAGCCCTCTCCCCGCCTCTCACAGGTTCTCATGTCGACGCTGGCACCGTTATCGGGATTGCCGGCAACATCGTACACCTCGACCCGGTGCTCCTGCCCTTCGAGCCAGCCCTTGACGATCTGGATCCGCTGAAGCGGCGCACCCATGCTGTCCTGCATGGCGTGCACGACGAGCTTCGGCGCAGCGGAGCCGGACCGAGGCGGGAGCGTTCCGCCCATGGGAACCCCGCCTGCATAGCCCTGCGCGGCCCGCTCCAGCTCCGCAGCATTGCAAAGATCGCTCGGGTAATCCCAGCCGCCGAACATCCGGACCTTGATGCGAGGACCGCTCGTCCCGAAGGTCTCTTTGCGGCGAAACGCCGAGAAGATCGCCTCTCGCGCGTTTTCCTCGGCCCACACGGCGGTCAGGCCGCCCGGGCTGAGGTACTCGATGTCGGGAAAGCCCTCGGGAGCCGGAAGAAAGCGATTGGGCTGACCCGCGCCTCCATGACCTTTGAAGTCGTTTTCCGCGACGAAGCCAGATGCGGAGATGTGGGTATCGGTGGCGGCGGTGATCCCGTACTGAAACGGATTGACCCCCAGGCTGTCTTCGAGCTTCATCCCCTCGCCATACGCGAATCGCAAAAAGCCCTTGGGATCCGGCTCGCCAACGTTCTCGAGGTTGGTGGCCGCGAGGTCCGGGAATGGCAGCACCTCGAAACCGCAGAGCTCGTCGGGAGCCGTCCCGCCCGGCAAGCATTCGGACGCGCCCTTGTGCTGGTAGATCTCGATGACCGGCTCGATGGCATGGCTCGTTTGGGCATACTCCGTCGTGAAGGGCTGCCCGTTGGCCATCTTGTTTTCGAAGAAAATGCCGTCCGAAAGGTTGCTATTGTGCGGAATCGCCAGGACGTCGCAGCCGTTGTCCGCGTCGAGGCACTCCTCTTTGAGGCGCGCCCACAGCCCCTCGGGATACGGCTCGTCGAAGTAGCTGTAGGGAAGCGCGGTCACGTTGCCGTCCTTGAACATGACGTTGCGATGGAGGTTCTTCGTTTCTGGCCCGCCGCTCCATTCGTAGCCGGGAAACGTGGTGAGCTGGCAGCTATCGCTTCGGTCGTATGCGGCTTCGGCGCTCTCGACGATCTGGCTCCACACGTCCATGCCGGATTGCAGGCAATCCTCGTCACCCGGCCCGCAGAGCGCAGGGTACCGAACATTCTCCTGCTGAACCGCTGTCAGCGCATTGATCAACGCGAACGTCGAGAACACTCCTTCTGGAGTGGTGGCTTCCTTTGCTGCCCGGTAGTCGACGCATTGGTCCGCGCCGTAGGCAGGGGAGCTCGAATCGTTGCAAAGCGCGATCGTGCTGAGGAACTCCGCGTGGTCGCTCACCATGACGAAGTGGAGGGGACGATCGATCGTAGCGGTGCGAGTGGCTACGCCGTCCTCGTCGTAGGGCTGAAGGTCAATGGTCACGCCCCTGGCAAAGTCGTAGGCATCTTCTTGGGTGGTTCGCGTGCCTTGGAGGTTGGCGTCGAACGACAGCTCGGTATGGACGTGCGTGTCGCCCCAGTACACCTGGCGTTGCTTGTCGAACTCGGCGCAGCGTCCGAGCTCATCCGTGAATGCCGAATCGTCGCTGCCGCATCCCGAAAGAGCAGCGATCAGAAATGCGGTGAGCACCGCGATCGGGCTACGAAGCATCCGGGAACCGTAACGGAAGCGCCCGATTTTGCAACGAGTTAGAGCTCGACCTCGCCGCGAAAAACGAAACGCGCGGGACCCTGCATGAGGACGGTGTCGCCGGGCGCGCCGACGGTCACCATCAGCGTGCCGCCGGGAAGCCGAATGCTGAGTTGTTGCTCGCGCTTGGCCCGTCCGGTCTCCACGGCTGCCACGGCGGCGGCGCAAGCCCCGGTCCCGCACGCCAGCGTCCATCCCGCGCCGCGCTCGAGCACGTCGAGTCGCATGCTGGATCCGTCATGCTCCGAGACGAAGCCTACGTTGACGCCTTCGGGGAAGTGGGGGTCACTTTGGATGGCCGGGCCGATCTGGAACCGTTGGTCGCCGACGGGGTCGAACGTAACCGCGTGAGGATTGCCAAAAGACACTCCGGTCAGATGAACCGTGCGGTCGTTCACTGCGAGGGGATGGTCGAGCCACGGCGCGTCGGCATGCAATGGAAGATCGGAGGGCACGAGTGAGGGGGGCGCCATGTGCACCGCCACCGACTCCGCACCAGGCCGATTCACGACCAGGCAGGAGTGAGGGCCGGCCACGGTATCGATGGTCACCTCCAGCGCCGACTCACCGGCGCGCCTCGCCAGATGCAGAGCCGCACATCGAATCCCGTTGCCGCACATCTCCGGCACCGAGCCATCCGAGTTGATGACGCCCATCGAAGGCACAGCGACCTCGAGCAGGAGCACCCCGTCGCCACCCACGCCGCGGTGCCGGTCACAGAGCGTAATGGCTTGATCGGTGCTGAGCTGTAAGCCACCGAGCGCGTCCGTCTCGATGAGCAGGAAGTCGTTCCCTAGACCCTCGTACTTGTAGAAGGGAAGAAGCACGGCGCGACAGTTCTAAGGCGCAACGCACGAAACAGCAACGCAGCGCCTGCAGACGGGCGATCCCCGAACCCCCGATCCGCGCACCTCGATCCCCGGAGGACGGGTCGCGACGGGCGTGCTCGCGCTCGGGCGCCCCGTCGCCCCCGCCCCCTCAAGTCCACCTACAACTAGGCGACGGCCCGTTCGCTGTGCTGCCCATCCCGACCCGTCCTCCTTCGTACAAGTCGACGTATGGAGGGCTCGGAAAAACGCGACATGAGGTGGAGCGGACCAAGCTCACAAGTGCATACGGACACCTATGCAAGCCGCCGCGTTCCGTGGAACCTCGTGTCGCGTTTTTCGGAGCCCGGTCCTTACGCCCGTCGCGACCCGTCCTCCGGGGACTTGGTCGACGACACGTTGGCGCTTTGCCGAACCGTTGGCGAAATGTGGACGCTGCGTTGTGGGCCCATCATCCCCACCCCGCCGCCCCCACGCGAGCGCCTAGGAGCAACCCATCGAGTTGCCGCAGTTCAGGCACTTGTAGCAAGCGCCGTTGCGCACCGTGATGTGACCGCATTTGTCGCACATCGGGGCGTCACCCATCATCTCGCCGAGCTGCTGGTCGAGCGCGCTCGGATGCTGGGCGCCTTCGTCGAAGCCGAAGGTGACCTGCTCGGCCGGCTCGATGGCAGGGGCCGCGTCGGTTGGCGGCGCCGCCTCCAGCCGGTGAGCGGCCGCGACGTCGGTTGGATTTTGGAGCTCTTCTTGCTCCTCCTTGGGCGGCACCTGCGCGAAGTCGTATTGCTTCAGGTACTCCACCCCGAGCACGCGGAACACGTAGTCGATGATCGACGTGGCGAACTTGATGTTCGGGTGGCCCTCGACGATGCCTTGCGGCTCGAACCTGGTGAACGTGAACTGCCGCACGTACGCGTCGAGGGGCACGCCGTGCTGGAGCCCCATCGACACGCTGATCGCAAAGCAGTTCATGAGCGAGCGGAACGCCGCACCCTCCTTGTGCATGTCGACGAAGATCTCGCCGAGGGAGCCGTCCTCGTATTCACCGGTGCGCAGGAAGACCTTATGGCCACCGATGCGCGCCTCCTGGGTGAAGCCTTTGCGCTTCTTCGGAAGCCGGTGTCGTCGCGTCGTCGGTGGTGTGAGCCCCTCCTTGACCAGCGCCTCTTTAACCGGAGCCTTGGGCTCGGTCTTGGCTCGCGCACGCGTTTCTTCCTTTTCCTCGCTCTTGGAGTCGTCCTTCGTGCTCAAGGGCTGCGACGACTTCGAGCCATCGCGATAGAGCGCGATGGCCTTGAGCCCGAGCCTCCAACCTTCTTTGTAGATCTCCTCGACATCCTCGACGGTCGAATCCTTCGGGAGGTTCACCGTCTTCGAGATCGCGCCGGACAAAAAGGGCTGGGCCGCAGCCATCATGTGAATGTGCGACATCGGCTTGAGGAACCGTTTGCCGATCTTGCCGCAGCGATTGGCGCAATCGAACACCGGCAGGTGCTCGGCCCGTAGATGCGGCGCTCCTTCGACGGTCATGCGGCCAATCACCACGTCGTTGATCTCGCCGATCTCGGCATCGCTATGACCCCAGAAACGAAGCAGGTGGAAGCCTGGCTTGTTATAGACCTCGGGCTTGATTCCGAGCCGCTCGTACGCTTCGGTTCCGATGACCCAAGGGGCCAAGGCGAATCCGACGTCGAACACACCGCGAAGCGCTGCCTCGGCCTTTTCGATCTCGCGCTCGGTGAGGCCATGCTCGAGCAACGCCTTGCGCCCACAATGCGGTGCTCCCGTGAAGGTGTTGGTGCCGGTGACATACGAGACGATGTCGGCGATCTGCGCCTCGGTATAGCCGAGCCTCTGAAGGGCTTTGGGCACGCTTTGATTGACGATCTTGAAGTAGCCGCCGCCGGCGAGCTTCTTGAACTTCACCAAGGCGAAATCCGGCTCGATACCCGTCGTGTCGCAGTCCATCAAAAGCCCAATCGTGCCGGTGGGCGCCAGCACCGTGGCCTGCGCGTTGCGGTAGCCGTACATCTCCCCGAGCTTGCAGGCCAGGTCCCAATCTTCCTGTGCGGCTTGAATGAGCTCGGCGGGGCAGGCGGTGGGCCGGTCCTCGGTCATGCCTGGGCCGTCTGGCTCGTTGATGCGATACGCCGCCTCGCGGTGCTTACCCATGACTCGAAGCATCGGTTGGCGATTGCGCTGAAAGCCTGCGAAGGGGCCCTTGCTAGCTGCGATCTCCGAGGAGGTCGCATAGGCGTGGCCGCATAGTATCGCGGTCAACGCGGCGCAGATCGTCCGGCCTTCGTCGCTGTCGTATGGGATGCCGAGCTGCATCAACAGCGTGCCGAGGTTCGCGTACCCGAGGCCGAGCGGCCGGTAATTGTGGCTGTTCTTCGCGATCGATCGGGTCGGATAGCTCGCGTAGTCGACGATGATGTCCATCGCGATGATCAGAACCCGAATGGCCTGGCGGTACCCCTCGATGTCGAAGCGGCCGTCCTCGTCGAGGAACTTCGAGAGATTGATCGAAGCGAGATTGCACGCCGAATCGTCGAGGAACATGTACTCGGAGCAAGGATTCGACGCGTTGATGCGATCGGTGTTGGGGCAGGTGTGCCAATCGTTGATCGTGGTGTCGTACTGCACGCCCGGATCGGCGCAGCTCCATGCAGACTCCGCGATCTTTCGCCAGAGGTCCCGCGCACGGTAGGTGTCGCAAACCTCGCCAGTGGTCCTAAACGTGGTCCTCCACTCGCCGTCCGCTTCCACGGCCTTCATGAAATCTTCGGTAACACGGACGGAGTTGTTCGAGTTCTGGCCGGAGACGGTATGGTAGGCCTCGCCGTTGAAGTCGGACTCGTAACCGGCCTCGATGAGGGCGCGCGCCTTCTTTTCCTCGCGCTCCTTCCATTCGACGAAATCGACGATTTCAGGGTGATCGAGATCGAGACAGACCATCTTGGCTGCACGCCGCGTGGTGCCGCCGGACTTGGTGGCGCCCGCCGCCCGATCGAGCACCTCGAGGAAGCTCATGAGACCGCTGGAGGTCCCGCCGCCCGAAAGCTTTTCCTGCTTGCCGCGAATCTTCGAGAAGTTGGTGCCGGTGCCCGAGCCGTATTTGAAGAGCCGTGCTTCGTTCTTGACCAAGTCGTAGATGGCCATGAGATCGTCATTGACCGCCTGGATGAAGCACGCGGAGCACTGGGGATGCTCGTACGCGTTGTCGGTTTTGAAGATGACGTCCTGCTCGGGATCCCAGGCGTAGTTGCCGCCCGACCCCTCGATGCCGTACCGCTGATACAGGCCGCAGTTGAACCAAACGGGAGAGTTGAACGCTGCCTTCTGGTAGACCAGCAAGTGGGAAAGCTCGGCCTCGAAGGTGTCGGCCGTTGCTTCGTCGGCGAAGTATCCTCCGAACTTCTCCCCCGCTTCACGAATGGAGTGGGCGATTCGATAGACGAGCTGACGAACACTGCGCTCGCCCTTGTTCTTCTCGCCCTCGATCCCCGCTTTGCGGAAGTACTTCGAAACCGCGATGTCGGTGGCCAGCTGGCTCCACCCCTCGGGGACCTGCGCCCCTTTGAGCTCGAACACGATCGAGCCGTCGGAGTTGGTGATCTGACTGTCCCGAAGCACGTAGTCGACCGTCTCGAGCGGTTCCTCGGCGGGCTTCGTCAAACGCCGCTCCATGGCTAGACCGCCTGCCTGCTGTGAGACCTCGGCTCTGCGGGTTCCTTCGATCTCCAAATTGCTCGTCATTCCCCTAGTTTCTAGCGCCACAGCATACCTCCATCCAGACACAGCCGACCACCCGAGCGAATTCCACTGCCTATCCCCAGGCGGAACCCCCGTAATCCACAAACATCCCACAACAGATTGCGCTGGCAGCCTCCTTGCCACCACAACTGCTTGGGGCGAGCTTGCCAAGTAGCGCTGCGAGCCGGCCGCCGTCAAGCACAAATGATCGGCGTCTTGTGCTTTCCTCATTTAACAAGCCAATTCCACGGCTTGAAGGAGGCCCAGCCGTCCGGTTTTCAGCCATTTCGCACTGCGTGACGAGGTCGGTTCCGTCACTCTGCATTAGATGACATGTTATGTATGGTCATTTTCCCATCATACAAGATATTGGGGGGCCGACTCAAGAAAGGCGCAACATTTTGGGTTTCCGTGTAGGCATGTGCCCGACAGTCGGCCGGGCCCTGGTCACACGGGGTGTCTTTCGAAGGCCGCTGTGGTCCTCTCAAGATCGCGCTACAAGTTCCCGTAATGCGAGCCGTTCTAAGAGCGACACGATCCCGTCTGGGGCGATTCGGTAGGACCCGGCCGTGAAGGTGCACCTGATCGACGGAACCTACGAGCTCTTTCGAGCGTGGTTCGGCGCGCCGGAAGCGACCTCGCCGGATGGGCGGGAGGTTGGTGCGACTCGGGGATTGCTCCGCTCGCTGGCCGCCTTGTTGCGGGACGAGGGGGTCACGCATGTCGGTTGCGCTTTTGACCATACGGTGGAGTCGTTCCGCAACACGCTCTTCGACGGCTACAAGACCGGTGAGGGGCTCGAGCCTGCGCTCCTCGATCAGTTCCCGTTGGCGGAGCGTGCGAGTCGCGCACTCGGCCTGGTGACGTGGCCCATGACGGAGCTCGAGGCCGATGACGCGCTCGCGACCGCGGCGGCGAAGCTCCACGCGGAGGGAGCGGCGGATCAGGTGATCATCTGCTCGCCCGACAAGGACTTGTGCCAGTGCGTGCGAGGCCACGAAGTGGTCACATGGGACCGGAGGCGGGACATCGTCCTCGACGAAGACGGCGTGCGGCAGAAGTTCGGCGTCTCACCGGAGTCAATCCCCGACTACCTGGCGCTGGTTGGCGACGCCGCGGATGGCATCCCCGGCATCCCGAGGTGGGGAGCGAAGAGCGCTGCGCTCGTGCTCGCGAAGTTCGGTCACCTGGAGGACATTCCCGACGACCCCGAACAGTGGGGCATCCGAGTGCGCGGCGCGGCCGCGCTGGCGCAGCAGCTTCGCGAACGGCGAGCCGATGCCTTGTTGTACAGAAGGCTGGCGACCTTGCGGGTCGATGGGCCCATCGGGGAAACGCTCGAAGACCTGCGCTGGAGGGGACCCGATCGCCCTGCCCTCGAGGCGCTATGCCGAGAAATTGGAGAGCGCGCGCTACTCGATCGGATTTGAGACTAGACCGAACCGGCTGTCGGCCTTGAGCGCGGTGAGATACCGGCGGGCGCGCGTGACGTAGCCCGCCGCGCTTCGCTCGAGGCCATCGGTATCGCTCGGATCGATCTGGCGTACGATCTTACCGGGAGAGCCGAGGACGACCGAATAGTCCGGAATTTCCTTGCCCTCCGCGATTAGCGCATTGGCTCCAATCGTGCAGAATCGCCCGATTCGAGCGCGGTTGAGCACCACCGCGTTGATCCCGATCAAGCTGTAGTCGCCGATCTCACAACCGTGAACGATTGCGTGATGCCCGACCGTGACGCCCCGGCCGAGGACGAGTGGGATTCCGGGATCGGTATGGAGCACGGCGCCATCCTGGATGTTGGTTTCTTCGCCGACGATGATCTGATCGGAGTCGCCGCGAATCACCGCATTGAACCAAACGCTCGCTTGATTCTTCAGCACGACCGATCCGATCACGTCAGCTGAGCTTGCGACGAAGACCTCACCTTCGATCTCCACGCGTCGATCGCCGAGCTCGTAGATCATCAGAGCGCGCTCCCCTTGAACAAAGCCGGTGAGTAGATGTTGAGCCCGATGGTCACCTGCCACGTTTCGGGCGTCAGCGAAGAGTCGCGGGTCGTGAATCCGTACAGGGTCGGGAAACCAAAGCTTGCAAAGATGTCCAGCATCGTGGCGCGCGGCTCGACCGTGTAACCGGCACGCAAGCCGAGTGGAATGAAATAGAAAGGTCCTTGCAGAAGCCCGGAGGTGACCGTTCGAATCGTCTGGCTCAAGTCGTAGATCGTCATGCCGCTTCTGACTTCGATAAACAACCGATCGGTCGCATTGGCGACGAGCTTCAAGGGCAAGTCGAGGCTCCAAAGCTCGGGCCCCTGCGAGTTGTGGTCGACGGTGAAGTCCAGGCCCGTGTCGATTGCGAATCGATCCTGAATGACGAAGCGAAGCGTCGCCCCGCCTAGAAAGCCGAAATTCGTCTGCGTGGGAATTCGGAAGACCGCATCCAGCGCTAGCTTGACCACCTCTCGATCGAGCGCTTCGAAACGCCCATAAAACGGGATGTCTCCGAACTGCGCCTCGGGCGACATGCTGAAGGCAATCAGCCCCTCGCCCCCGAAGCCGAAGGTCGGAAAGAGCGAGATGCTCGGAAAGGACGCCATCCGGTACCGGGAAAAGCCGATCTCGAAATCGTCGGCTAGTGTGATCGCGGCCCCAAAGCTCATCGTGGAAACCGTCTCTGCCGAGCTGCTACCGGCCACGGTATCGCGGCCCACCACTGTATCGAACGTTCCGCGCATCATGCCGCGCGGCATGGTGAGGCTCCGGGTCGCGTAACGAAGCCCGTAGAGCTCCGAGGCGCTGCGCTTCACTTTGCGCATTGGAGGTGGCTCGTCCTCCTCGACCCAATCGGGATTCCGCGGGGCGCTGTCCTCGGAGCGGACGGGCGGTGGCTCCTCCCAGTCCGGATTGGGGCCCGCGGGCGGGGGCTCGGGCTCGGCGGGTGGGGCGATGGGCTCGCTCCAACCGGACTGGGCGAACGCCGCGGAGGAGGACGAGCTGATCCACGCGACGACGAGGAGCAACATGAGACGTCTTGCGCTGGGCACGAGCCCGGCCATAAACCAAAGTCGCGGCCGTGCCAAGCAGCCTTCCGGCCCCATGGGTCCACATTGCACGCGAGTCGGCCGCGCCTATACTCGCGGCCCTCTGGCGATGTAGCTCAGGTGGTTAGAGCGGGCGTTTCATACGCGCTAGGTCGGTGGTTCGAATCCACCCATCGCCACCAGGTCCAACGGGTGCAACCCGGGCACATGGGTTGCTGTACTGCCTCAGGACAGCGGCATTCACCGACAAACGCGATGTGTCTCACTTGACTGAACGCGTGTGCTCTGTAGCGTGAAGGAATGCCCGTCGTCGTCGGGCGGCTCGCCCGGCAAGCTGGGTTTCAGGCCGCTGCGTTGTCTCTAGCCCTCTCGGGAGCGGGATGGCTTGGTTTGCGACGACTGGAGATCGCGGTCGAGCCGCTGGTCTTGGCCTCGGCAACCGCCGTTACGGTGGGGCTCGTCGGGCTGCTCACGGCGCTGTGCGTCGAGCGTGCGATCGGCCGGCGCGTCAGCAGCGTCGCTCGCGTCCTGCGCGCACATACCGAGCATGGCAGGCTGCAACGGCTTCCCGAGCTCGGCTACGACGAGATCGGAGAAATCGCCCACGCGGTCAACGACCTGCTCGCCCATCTCACCTCGCTCGAGGCTCGGATGATCGAGCAGGGCCAGGAGCTCCGCCATACCCGTGAGGAGCTGATCTTGAAGAAGGCGCTCAGCCTCAAGTCGGCCGAGCTCGAGCAACGTCTCCGAGAGCGCGCGCTGCTCTTCGACATCTTGCGTGCCAGCGCATCGGAGCGCGATCTGGACACCGTCCTGCATGACATTGCGACGCGCTTGGGTAGGGCGCTCGAGCTGCGCGAGTGCCTGCTGTTCCTGGTGGATGCCGAGACCCACCGCCTCACGCTGCGGGCCGCGTACGGGTTCGAACGGCCCGGGGAGGTCCTCGAGCGCATCGTCTTGTTCGATGAGGGCGTCCTCGGGCGCGTGGCACGGACCAGGGAGCCGATGGTCATCGATGATTTGGGCACGCCCAATGCCGAGCCTCTGTGGGGCCCCATCCCGCAACGCGGCTCCATCGCCGTGCTGCCCATCTCACATCACGGCCGCATCACGGGCGTGATGGCTGCGACCCGCGGGCAGACGAGCGGCTTTTCCGAGGTCGAAATGGGTCTGCTCGAAGCGATCGCCGACCAACTCGGGCTGGCGATCCGGCACACGCAGCTCTTCGACGAGCTCAGGCGCGGATCGCAGCACGACGATCTCACGGGGCTTGGCAACCGCCGCCTCCTCCGGCTGCGTCTGGAAGACGAGCTTCACCGCGCCGCACGATTTGGACAGACCGTCAGCCTTCTGGCCATCGACATCGACCATTTCAAGGCGCTCAACGATCGGCACGGACACCCCACCGGCGATGCCTCGCTTCGCAAGCTCGCCGGTCTGATGACCCGAAACCTGCGCCGAATCGACACCATCGCCCGGATCGGCGGCGAGGAGTTCGTCGTGCTCCTTCCGAGGACGACCCTCGAAGAAGCCGTCCAGGTCGCGAACAAGCTGCGGTCGATGGTAGAGCAGACGGAGTTTCCAGGTGGTGAAGGGCAACCGGGGGGACGGCTGACGATCAGCGTCGGGGTCGCGTCGCTTCGTGCAGGAGAGACCGGCACGGATCTGATGTCGCGCGCCGATACGGCCCTCTACGAGGCCAAGGACGCGGGCCGAAACTGCGTCGTCGAGGCCGTTCAGCCGAGGGGCTCCGCGCGTTCCCTGACCAGCTCGCGTATCTGATTGAGCTCGAAGGGCTTCTCCAGACAAGTCACCGAGGTCTCCTTGAGGAACTCTCGAGCACGCTCCGTGAACGCACCGCCCGTCATGAACACGAAACGCGACGCGAGGTCGGGGCAGTGGGCGGAGACCTTTCCAAAGACCTCCATGCCGCTCACCTCCGGCATCATGAGGTCGCACAACACCAAATCGAAAGGCTCGCCGGAGCACAAACGCTCTATCGCTTCTTGTCCGTTCGAAAACACTTGGACCTCGTGACCGCGAAGCGCACGCCGAATCGAGCGGCCCACGAGCGGCTCGTCGTCGACGACCACCACGCGCGCCCGGGCGCCGACCAACGGGGCTCGCCGGACGCCCGTGCTCGGCTTTGCGCGCCTCGGACGATCGGACGCGGGCAGTCGAACGATGAACGTGGTGCCGTTGCCGGCCTCGCTTTGCGCCTCGATCGTTCCGCCGACGTCCTCGACGATGTTTCGGCAGATCGAGAGACCGAGGCCGGTTCCCTCCGACATCCCCTTCGTCGTGAAGAAGGGATCGAAAACGCGGCTCAATCGATCCGGGTCGATGCCGATCCCGTTATCGATGACTTCCACGATCGCGAAGCCTTCCTCGTCCGTGCGGGTTCGGACGACGATGCGATTCGCTTGCTCCGGACGGTCGGGCATGGCTTGCGCGGCGTTGATGAGGAGATTCACGAAGACCTGAACCAACCTCGATTCGGCTGCGGCCACGGGGGGCGTCTCGCCGAAGTCGCGCTCGAGGCTCGCCCGGTGGCGCACCTCGTTCGAGCACATGTTGATCGCAGACTCGAGAACCTCTCGAAGGTCCGCGTCATTCGACTGCTCGTCGTCGGGTCGCGAAAAGGTCTTCAGATCGCGTACGATGTTCTGCATGCGGACGGCGCCCTGGATTGCCTCGTCGAGCTGCTGTATTGCGCGTTGGGTCCACTCGGCCGGGTCGGCAGCCTCGAGCTCTTCGCGGGTGAGCCGAAGATTGGACAACACGTAGAGCAGCGGGTTGTTGAGCTCGTGCGCGACCCCTGCCGCGAGCGTGCCCACCGAGGCCATGCGATCTGCAAAGGCGAGCCGCGACTGCATTTCCTTTCGCTGTACCCGCTGCCTTGCCCTTTCCGCTATTTCGCGCTCGGCGATCCGAAGCCGGGTGCTCAGAACCTGCGGGTCGATTGGCTTCGGCAGATAGTCCGAGGCGCCCGCGTCGATGACCTCGGCGAGGTCGCCGGTACGATCGCGACCGGTGATCATGAGGATGAACACATCTGCGCCGCCAGGGGCAGCGCGCACCTCGCGACACAAGTCGAGTCCGGAGAGACCGGGCAGCGTCCAGTCGACGAGCATCAGCTCGAAGGGCTGCTTGTGGTGCGCGTCGAGGGCCTCTTCGGCAGACCCCGCCACGGTCACTTGGTAATTGCGCTCACGCAACAGCTCCCGCAGTAGCCCTCGCATCGAGCTCGAGTCGTCGACGACCAGCGTTCGCAAGCCCACACCCGTCACTAGCCCGAAAGTCTAATCCAATTGGCGGAAACGTTCATGGTTTCGACTCGTCTTGACCTTGGGGCTGGGCTGGCTATGTTCCCAGGGGGTAACGCGACGCGTCATCCCGAAAGAGGGGATCTGGAAATGACTGGTAGGAATCAACTTCGGCGTAGCGGAACCCGCCTTCAGAAGCAGGGCGCCCTTTGGCTCGATCAGAGCTGGCAAGCTGGTGAGACGTTCGTGGAGGAGTCATGGGATGCGAGCCTGACCTTTGCGCATGATTTCGGCGCGGCCGGCAACAAGCTCGTCAACACGCTCTGGGAGGCGACCCAGGGACTGCAAAAGGCCGTTCACAAGGAGGCGCACGATTGGCGCGCGCTGGCGGTGAAGACGCGAGAGGCGTACGTGGCCGCCTGGAAGGCCCAGCTCGGACGGCTCGAGCAGCAGGCTTCGAGCACCCGGGAAGCCCTCAAGCCCGACGCCGTCGAGACCACCGTTCTCGAGTCGGCACGGGGCCTGCTCGAGCGGGCCCACCAGAAGGTGGACGAGCGCCTCGAACAGACGACGAAACCGGCAAAGCCGGCGCGGCCCGCGAAGTCCCGGAAGACAGCCACCAAGGCGAAGGCCTCGAAACCAAAGAAGGCCGAAGCCCCACTTCGGGACTATGACCAGCTGACCGCCAAGGACTTGGCGACCCGAGTCGGCAAGCTGCCCGCTCCACAGGTCGCGGCGGTTCTCGATTACGAACGGGCGCGCAAGAAGCGGGCGACCGTGATCCGCGCGGCCGAGCAGCGTTTGGCTGCGGCGAGCTGAGCCGGTACCCCACCATGTGTACAGCCGGACCGGCTGGACTACACTCGCCTGGTGGGTGAAACGAAACAGGTGCTCGTCGCCGATGACGAGGGCAATCTGCGTCGCGTCCTAAAGGCGCAACTGCAGCACGACGGGTACGAGGTCCACTGCGTGGGCGACGGCGAGGCCGTGCTCGAGGCGATGTCCGAGCACCACATCGACGTCCTGATCACGGATCTGCGGATGCCCAAGCTCGACGGCATGCAGGTCCTCAAAGCAGTGAGCGAGCGGCACCCCGACGTGCCCGTGATCATGATCACCGCCCACGGAACCGTCGACACCGCGGTCGAGGCACTCAAGCTGGGCGCGTTCGACTACGTCACCAAACCCTTCGACCGCACCGAGCTCAGGGCCGTGGTGAGCAAAGCAGCCCGCACGAGCGAGCTATCGAAAAAGCACGTCAGTGGCGATCCGAACGAGCGAGGCCGATACCGCATCATCGGCCAGTCACCACCGATGCGCGCCGTCTATGATGTGATCGAAAAGGTCGCCGATACGCCCAGCACGGTGCTCATCACCGGAGAGAGCGGCACGGGCAAGGAGCTCATCGCGCGCGCCCTTCATCAGAACAGCAGCCGCGCGAACAAGCCCTTCGTCAGCGTGAACTGTGCCGCAATTCCACCGGACCTCCTCGAGAGCGAGCTCTTCGGCTATGAGAAAGGCGCGTTCACCGGTGCAGTGACCAGCAAGCCGGGACGTTTCGAGCTCGCGGACGGCGGTACGTTGTTTCTGGACGAGATCGCGGAGATCCCGGTCAGCATGCAAGTCAAGCTGCTCCGTGCCCTACAAGAGCAGCAGTTCGAGCGGGTGGGCGGCATCAAAACTATCACGGTCGACATTCGGCTCGTCACCGCCACCAATCGTGATCTGAAGGCACGGATCGCCGATGGCGGTTTTCGCGAAGACCTCTACTACCGGCTGAACGTGGTTCACGTCCATCTTCCACCGCTGCGCGACCGTCCGAGCGACATTCCTTTGCTGGTCGATCATTTCGTCCGAAAGTTCAACGCAAAGCTGAACCGGGCCGTGACGGGATTCGAGGATCCGGCGATGAGCCAGCTGCTTCGATACGGCTGGCCCGGAAACATTCGAGAGCTCGAAAACGTCGTGGAACGGTGCATGATCTTCGCGGAGGACGGTAAGATCGGCGCGCAGCATCTTCCAGCCGAGATCCGCGAGTCGGACGGCGATGTCGGTGCGAGCATCATCGAGGGCATCGATGCCACGCCTGGTCGGACGGGGCTGAAGGAGGCGATCCGCGAGGCGACACTCAAGCTGGAGCGAGCCTTCATCGGTCGTGCGCTCGAACAAACCGGGGGTAACGTCACCCACACGGCGCGGCTGCTCAAGATCTCTCGGAAGAGCCTACAGAACAAGATGAAGGAGCTCGGCCTCCGCAGCGAATGACGTCATTCACCGCCGTCTTGGAGATGCGCAACGAGCGCGGCTTCGAGATCCTCACGGGTCACCGGCTTTTGCAGCACCGGGTTGGAAATGGCGGCTGCGAACTTTCGGAGCCGTGGTGTGAATGCGCCACCACTCATGAATATGATCCGATCGGCCAGTTGAGGCTGATCTCGCTGGATCTGATCGTAGAAGGACTTCCCGTCGACCTCCGGCATCATCAGGTCGCAGATGATCGAATCGAAGTCTGGATCCTCTTCGATTCTGGCGAGAGCCTCTGCGCCCCCCAGCACCGTGACCGTGTCGTATCGGCGACGAAGGCGCCTTCGCAGGGCGGACAGCACCATGGCGTCGTCGTCGATGATCAGGAGCCGCAACCGCCTGAGAGGATTCTCCGAAACCGGCCGACTGTCTCTGGGGTTTTCCACCACGGTCAGTCCCGTGTCGATGGGGAGGACGAGCTCGAAGCGCGTGCCCCGATCCGGGAGATCGGTGACCTCAAGCCGCCCGCCATGCTCCTCGGCGACGCGCTTCGAGACGGTGAGACCGAGGCCGAGGCCACCCTGATGCGCCTTCGTGGTGAAGCCAGCCGTGAAGATCCGATCGCGATCCAGCTTTCCGATCCCGGCGCCGGTGTCACTCACACCGATGCGCAGCCACCCCTCTTCCACGCGGGTTGAAACGACGATGCGATGCCGGTCGTAGGCTCCTCCTTCGATGGCTTCGGCCGCATTGGTGAGCAGATTGACCAGCGCCTGCGCGATGCGCCCCGGAAACGCGGCAATGAGCGGAATCGGATCGAATCGCTTGACCAACCGCGCGCGGTACCGAATCTGGTTGAAGACCATCGCGCAGGCATCGTCGACGATCCGGCTGATATCGACCATCTCGGCCCGATCATCATCGGCCCGCGAGAAGGTGCCCAAGCTGCGCGCGATGTCCTGAATTCGATGCATGCCCTTGTAGCAATCGGTGAGCATGTCGGCGACGTCGTCGATCAGCTCCTGCAGATTCGATTCGGCCGCGATCTGCTCGAAGGATTGGGGTGTGACGGCCTCTTGGGTGGCGAGCTCGACGCGCAGCTTGCGAATGAATCGACGAAACGACTGATGAGACTCGCGTAGGCTTTCCAGGTTGGCGAGCACGAACGTGAGCGGATTGTTCACCTCGTGGGCGAGGCCGGCGGCGAGGCGGCCCACCGTGCGAAGGCGGTCCTCGGAAACCCGCGGTCCGGACGCGACCGGCAAGCTGCTGGGCGGAGCGCTGGGCGGCATGCTGGGGCGGACGGCGGGTTGCAGTTGAATGATGGTCGCCTCTTGGCCCTCCCAGATCGAGAGCATCGCGGTCGCCGTGAGCTGAATCGTGGAGCCGTCTGGTCGCGCCACGGCGTAGCCTTCCGGGCGGCCTTCCTCGGGAACGGCGTGCCCGAACGGCTCGCCCAGCATCTGCTCACACTCGACTCCGAGCATGGCGCAAGCCGCCGGATTTGCGTAGGACACACGAGCGACGGCGTCGACCACGACGATACCGTCGGTCGCCCGGTTCAAAAGCAGCCGGCTTTGGGTCTCCGTGCCGTGCGCATCGCGGAGCTGTACCAGAAGCCGGCGCAGCTCGTACTCCCGGTTGATCGACTGCTGCAGGCCCGCGACGTACTCATCGGGCAAGGACATCGCCCAGGGTTTCTCGTCGGGCAGCGTGCAGGAATCCTCACCGAGGAGCAGGGTGCAGACGCCAACCCCCATCAACGGCAGCTCGGCACCGAGCGCCGTGTCCCAGCAGACGATGTGCGGAGCGTGACTTTCGAAGTGGTGGGCGGCATCCTCGCGGTGGACGGCCACGCGGCAAACGACGACCTCGGGCCATGCATGCAAGCTCTCGCGGACCAGCATGATGCGCTCGGGGTTTCCGGAGACGATCAGAACCCGAACGCGTCGGGGCGCCGAAACCGCGGATATCTGCGCCTTGTCGAGCAACATGCTTAACCCCCGGGGCGGATCAGCCTTGACGCCCCTCTAAAACCATAGCACTGTAATAAGGCGCTGTGAACGGTATTTTTGCGGGCAAGATGGTGGGGGATGCTGGATAGGCGCGAGGGGGAGGAGCATGAGATTCGGGAAGTCCTTCTCGTCGAGGACAACCTCATCGACGCCCAGCTCATGCGCCGGCTTCTACGGCGTGTGACCGGTGCCTACTACCGGATCACGCACGTACGAACCTTGAACGACGCCGTCTTGTCGGCCGAAGAGCTGACGCCGGACGTGATCTTGGCCGATCTGAACCTGCCCGATTCGAGGGGAACACAAACCGTCACGAGCCTCCAGACTTCGTATCCCGACATCCCGCTCGTCATCGTGAGCTCGTGGGAGGATGAAGCGATTTCGCTTCGGTCGGTCAAGGCCGGGGCGCAGGACTATCTGGTCAAGGGCCACATCGACGCTGCCAACCTGCACCGAGTGATTCGCTACGCGGTCGAGCGAAAACGCACGGAGCTCGAGCTGGTTCGGCTGGCCCACTACGATCAGCTCACCTCGCTCCCGAACCGCACGCTCCTTCGCGAGCGGGTCGGCCACGCCCTGGCGCGTGCCACGCGCTCCGGCACGGGAATGGCAACGCTCGTCCTCGACATGGACCGCTTCAAGGAAATCAACGACATGCTCGGGCACGAGGTGGGCGACAAGCTGTTGATCGAGGCGGGACGGCGCATCCGGGCGAGCGTCCGCGATCAGGATACCGTCGCACGACTCGGTGGAGACGAGTTCGCGGTCATCCTCGAAGGCGTGAGCGAGGCCAAAGAGGTGTTGGCCGTAATCGAGCGGATCACGTGCGGCCTGAGCGACGTGACCAGCATCGACGGTCACGAGATCAAGAGCTCGATCAGCATCGGAATCGCGATGTATCCGGAAAACGGGAGCGATTTGTCGGAGCTGCTCCGGGCGGCTGACCTCGCGATGTATCAGGCCAAGTCGTTGGGCCGTGGCCGGTATCAGTTCTTCGCCGATGCGATGCAAGAGGAAGCCCAGTCGAGGCACGCTCTCGAGTGGTCATTGCTCCGCGCCGTAGAAAAGAGCGAGTTCCGGCTGGTCTATCAGCCCCAGCTCTGCTTGCGGACGGGGACGGTCATCGGTGTCGAAGCGCTGCTTCGGTGGAGCAGCCCCGCCCGCGGGCTCTTGACCCCGCACTGCTTCATCGCGGGTCTCGAGGAGTTCGGATTGATCCACGAGGTGGGCGAGTGGGTATTGCGGACGGCGTGCGAGCAGGTGCGGCGGTGGCATGGGATGGACTTCGAGCCCATGCGCATCGGCGTCAACGTCTCGGCGCAACAGCTGGAAGATCCCATGTTCATCGACAAGATCAGGAGCGCCCTGAACGACACCAAGCTGCCTCCCGAGTTCCTGGAGCTCGAGCTCACCGAGAGCTCCCTCATGTCCGATCCGGCCGAAGCCGGTGCCCTGCTTCGCGAGATCCGCAAGGTGGGGGTGCGCATCGCCATCGACGATTTCGGCACGGGCTACTCGTCGCTGACGTACCTGCACGATTTTCCGCTGAACGCCTTGAAGATCGACAAACGCTTCGTGCAGAGCATGGAGTCGAACGATCGGGGCGCACCGATTGCAAACATGATCATCGGCCTCGGGAAGAATCTCGGCCTCGATATCATCGCCGAAGGGGTGGAAACCGAAATGCAGCTCGAGTATCTGCGGAACCAGGGCTGCGACATCGCCCAGGGATATCTCTATGCCCGCCCCGAGGCTCCAGAGCAGCTCACACCGTGGCTTGCGGCAAATCAACGCATCTCGGAAACCTACGTTCGCTCGATTCCCGTCCCCAAGGCAGGCGAGACCGGCGCCTGAAGGGTTGGCTCGTTGTGCTAGCGTGGGCGTATGGCGGTCGCGACGGTGCTCGTCGTCGATGACGAACAAAACATTCTGACGTCGATTTCGCGCGCGCTTGCTCTCGAGGGGTACGACGTGGAAATCGCCGGCTCGGCCGAGATTGCGCTCGAGAAGCTCGAAAAGCAGTCATTCGATGCAATTCTGCTCGATGTGCAGCTCCCCGGAACGGACGGGCTCGAGATGCTGCACGAGCTGCGCAAGCGCGAGATTTCGACGCCGGTCATCATGATGAGCGGCCACGCGACGATCGAGGTGGCGGTGGAAGCCACTCGCCGCGGCGCGGACGATTTCATCGAGAAGCCGATCGGCAGCGATCGGCTCGTCTTGTCGCTCCGGCGCAGCCTCGAAGTCCGCGAGCTCCAGGACGAGAATCGCGAGCTGCGACGCAGGTTCGGAGCCGGCGAATTGCTGCTCGGTCAAAGCGGGCCGATCCAGAGGCTCAGGGAGCAGATCGCGCTCGCGGCCCGTTCGAACGCGGCCGTCCTCGTCCTCGGGGAACGGGGTACCGGCAAGGAGCTGGTAGCGGCTGCGATTCATGCCGGTTCGGCCCGAGCAAGGGGGCCGTTCGAAAAGCTCAACTGTGCCGCGGTGCCGGAGGGGCTCATCGAAAGCGAGCTCTTCGGACACGAGGCGGGCGCTTTCACCGGGGCTACCAGACGGCGCCATGGGAAGTTCGAGCGGGCGGACGGAGGCTCGCTCTTCCTCGACGAGGTCGGCGACATGCCCCCCCAGATGCAGGCGAAGCTCCTGCGTGTCCTTCAGGACGGCGAGGTCGAGCGCGTCGGCGGAGGGCCGAGCGGCAAAGTCGACGTGCGGGTCGTCGCGGCGACGAACAAGTCGCTCCAGCAAGAGATCGAGGCCGGCCGTTTTCGCGCGGATCTGTTCGATCGTCTCAATGTCGTTCCGCTCAAGGTCCCGGCGCTTCGCGAACGACGCGAGGATATTCCGCTGTTGGCCAATCACTTCCTCGCACTCGCTTGCGAGGTGCACGGCCGGCCTCGCAAGAAGATTTCGGCTGGAGCCATGCGGCTCCTCGAGTCGTATCCGTATCCGGGCAACGTCCGAGAGCTTCGAAACCTGGTCGAGCGCCTGGTGATTCTGACTCCGGGCGTCACCATCACCGAAGCGGAGGCCCGGGCCCTGCTTCCAGGGGAAGCGAGCGGGTCTCGGGGGTCCCATTTCAGACCCGAAACACCGCTGCGGGAGATGCTCGAAGAGGTCGAGCGGGAGCTGATCGAGCGAGCGCTCGCGCACCGCGGTGGACACGTGACGAAAACCGCAGCCGATCTCGGCCTCGAACGAAGCCATCTCTACAAGAAGATGCGCGCCCTCGGTATCCGCAAGGATGGCTCCGACTGAGCGACTTTGACTGAGATTGCGTTTCTCGCCAACGCGACATAGAGATCGGCAAGCCCCCCGAGGTTCCATTGCTGGACAATCTGCTTCCCGTCGATCCCGAAATCGCTGCGCGCATCGAGGCTTTGGACCTCGAGTTCAACAAGTTCGGCGTCGATCCGTACGGAATCGACAAGCATGACCTGGCGCGTTTCGTCTCTGCCTTTGCGTTGTTGTACCGCTACTACTTCAAGGTGGATGTGTACGGGCTCGACAACGTGCCGTCGAGGGGCCGGGCCGTTCTGGTCGGCAACCACTCGGGCGGAGTGGCGATCGACGGTGCCATGGTCATGGGCTCGATGCTGCTCGATGCCGAGCCGCCACGGCTGCCACACGCCATGCTCGACAAGTTCATCCACCACTTCCCCGGCGCGTCTCAGTTCATGAGCCGTACCGGCCAGTTCACGGGAAATCCAGACCAAGCGAAGCGCCTGCTCGAGGCCGGACGCTTGATACTCGCCTTTCCCGAGGGTGCGAGGGGCACCGCCAAGCTCGCAAAAGACTCCGATTCGCTGGTGGAGTTCGGTACCGGCTTCATGCGCCTGGCGCTCGAGACCGATAGCCCGATCGTGCCATTCGGGTTCGTGGGCGGAGGCGAGGCTCTTCCTACCATTGCGAACCTCAAACGGCTCGGGCGGTTGCTGGGCGTCCCGTACGTGCCCATCACGAAGTGGATTTTCCTCATACCGAAGCCCACCCGGTTTCAGCTTCTTTACGGAAGACCGATGCGATTCGAGGGCAGCGGCCACGAGCCAGACGAGGTGGTCCACGCCATGGTCGATCAAGTGAAAGAGCGGATACGCAATCTGGTAGGCCAAGGTCGGGCGCTTCGAGAGGGGACCATTTCCGAGGAAGACCTCGTGCTGTGATGAAAGTCTTGGTTACAGGAATTGCGGGGAAGCTCGGGCGCCTCACGGCGCGGAAGCTCATCGATGCGGGCCATCAGGTGATCGGCATCGACCGAAGGGCGTGGCCCGACTCGCCCGAAGGCCTCGAGCTGTATCAGGTCGACATCCGAAAGAGACCTGCGGAGGACGTCTTTCGCACCCACCGGCCCGACGCCGCGATCCACATGGCCACGGTGACACACCTGGTGCACCGCAGCCCAGACCGCATGCGCGTCAACTTGTACGGAACCCGGGCGTTCATTCATCACTGCCACAACTACGGGGTGAAGCAGGCGATCTTCGTGGGGCGGCATACGTACTATGGGGCCGCAGCAGACTCCCCGCTCTATCACACCGAGGACGAGCCTCCGATGTCGGCGCACACGTTCCCCGAGCTCGCGGATTTGGTCGCTGCTGACTTGTACGCGGCGTCGGCGTTGTGGCGCTACCCCGAGATCGCGACCTGTGTGCTGCGCATGGTCTACACCCTGGGGCCGAGCAAGCACGGAACCCTGGCCGCCTTCCTCGAGGGGCCGACGGTCCCTCTGATCATGGGCTTCGACCCGCTTTTTCATTTCATGCACGAGCAAGACGCTGCCAAAGCGATCGTCACGGCACTCACCCACAAGCTTCATGGAATCTTCAACGTATCCGGCCCGACGCCGGTGCCTCTTTCGACGATCGTTCGAGCCGCGGGAAGACGACCGCTTCCCATTCCGGCGGTGTTGTTCAAGGCCGGCCTCGGACGTCTCGGCCTTCCAAACCTTCCGGCAGGCGCCCTCGACCACCTGCGTTATCCGATCGTGGTAGACAGCGACGCGTTTCGCCGCGCGACGGGGTACAGGCACGACTACGACGAGCGCGAAACCATCAACGCCTTCCGCACAGCAGACTGACCAAGCCTCAGCATCCGCAGCGCCCGCGTTTCACGACCAGATCCCCGGAGGACGGGTCGCGACGGCCGTGCTCGCGAGCGGGACCCGCTCGCCCGACTCCCCAAGTCATCAAACGACTAGGCTCCCGCCCCCTCGCTGTGCTGCCCATCCCGACCCGTCCTCCTCCGTACACGTCGACGTATGGAGGGCTCGGAAAAACGCGACATGAGGTGGAACGGACGTGCGAAGTGCCAATCGGCAAGACAGCAACCACCTCCGATTGGCACGCCGCCCGAGGGGCGGCTTGCGTGCCCCAAGCCCACAAGTGCATCGGGGCACCTATGCAAGCCGCCCCGTTCCGTGGAACCTCGTGTCGCGTTTTTCCGAGCCCGGTCCTTACGCCCGTCGCGACCCGTCCTCCGGGGAGCGAGCGAGCGGCCTCGTCACTCTTCGTTGCCGTTGTTTCCCAGGTGACCGAGGCGGTCTTGTTTGGTTTTCAGATACTCGCGGTTGTGTTCGTGGGCTTCGACCTCGTGGGGCTCGCGGCGAGTGACGACGATGCCGTCTTGTTTCAGACCCTCGACCTTCCGCGGATTGTTCGTCATCAAGACCACCGAGCGGACACCGAGGTCCCTCAGCATGTCCGCAGCGACTTGGTAGCCGCGTAGATCGTCTTCGAAACCGAGCGCGAGATTCGCGTCCACCGTATCGAGGCCCTCATCCTGCTTGGCATACGCCCGAATCTTGTTTCCGAGACCGATGCCACGGCCTTCTTGCCGGAGGTACAGCAGAACGCCGGCTCCCGCGTCTTGAATCCGTGCGAGGGCCAGATCGAGCTGGTCGCGGCAGTCGCATCGAAGTGAGTGGAATCCCTCCCCGGTCAGACACTCACTGTGCACACGAACGAGCAAATCCTCTGCGCCTTCGACCTCGCCGACGATCATCGCGAGATGC
>LJTN01000035.1 GCA_001303415.1 Myxococcales bacterium SG8_38 | reverse complement strand
GCTAGCGTGGGGGCGGCGGGGTGGGGATTGCGGGTTCGCGCTTCGCGATTACCTCTCGTGCGTTGACGGTCTGTGGATATGCGACTGAAGCGCAGCAGCAACGTCGGAACACGGACCCATCATCCCCACCCCGCCGCCCCCACGCGAACGCCTACCTCCGATTGGCACGCCGCCCGAGGGGCGAGTTGCGTGGCCTCAGGCTTCCAGCCCTTCCGGCCACCTTTGCAACCCGCCCCGTTCCGTGGAACCTCGTGTCGCGTTTTTCCGAGCCCGTGCTTGCATTAATTTTTGTTGACGCGCGGTTCGACTGCGTATGTTGCGAGCGCCCTTACGATGTCGTCTGCTAGCTCTCTTGCCGCCTGCTGCTTGCCCGCGATCCCGTTCGCGAGAAAGCTGAATGCAATCGAGCGGTCCGGTTCGCCGAGCACGTAGCCCGATAGCGCGATCACGTCGCGGAGCGTGCCGGTCTTGGCCCGCACCATGCGCCGCCGCGGAAGGTCTTCGAGGCGAGATTGTAGGGTGCCATCAGAGCCCGCGACGGCGAGGTGCGCCAGGTACTCGGCCGAAATGGACGGATCCCGATACACGGCCACCAGTGTCTGGGTGATCTGGCGCGGCGTGACCCGGTTTCCGTCGAAAAGGCCCGAGCCGTTGATCATCACCAAGCCTTCGGTGTCCACGCCCATTTCCTCGAGCTCGGCGAGCACCACGGTGACTCCACGCGCGGAAGTACCAGGCCGCTCCGCTTGTGCGCCCATGATCTTGAGGAGCATTTCGGCGGTGAAATTGTCACTCCATTTGCCGAGGTCATAAAGCAAGGTGCTCAATGGCGCCGATGGCATCTGTCCGATGAGCGGCAGGGCCTCTAGGACTTCTCCGTATTCCACGCTCAACGCACCACGAATGCCAGCTCTTCTGAGCGACTGCACCAGCAAGCTGGCCGCATACGCCTTCGGGTCGGGCACGCGGCGGCGATAGTATAGGGTGCTCACCTGCTTCGGGATGGCGCCCTCCACCCGGACCGCCAGGCGGCCTTCGGGGTTTATCTTGTCGTCGATCTTCGGAGTGGGTGGTCCGGATGCTTTGGTCACCGTGCGGTTGTCGACCTGCACGTAGTCGTCGGACAACACGCGCACCCGTGCGGGCCCGTCGATCTGCGGACCCGGCCCCAGGTGCACCACGTAGCTGTTGCGGTTCACCGCGAAAGCGGAAATCGCTGCGCGGAAGGCGGCCGCCTCCCCTGGTTGCTGCTCGAAAGCGGGCGGCAGGATCTGGTCGTCGAAGTACGTGTCGTCGATCACCACTTTGTCGACGCGATCGACGCCACGGAGCCGTACGTTCTCCGCCAAGGCTGCGAGTCCGGCATATCCCAAGCTCGGGTCGCCGGACGCGCGGATCACCATCTTCGCGACACGTCCATCCTCGATGGATCCCTCGACCCGTGTCGATGCCGAAAAGGAGGGGCCCAGACGTCGAAGAGCCGCCGCCGAAGTCAGCAGTTTCTGGTTGGATGCAGGATTCCGAGGACGGTCGGGCCGCATGCGGTAGAGTTCCTCGCCATCGTGCAGTCGAACGACGTGAATCCCGATCCCATCGCCGAGGCCGGCCTGGCGCACCAGGGTCGCGATCGTGTGGGCAACCGGCTCCGGCCCCTTGGCGAGCACGCGAGGGGCGGCCACCACGAGGGCGGCGATCAGCAGGCTGAGAAGCGCTCGGTGCGCCATCGCGCGCAGCGTAGCAGCGTGCTCGGCCTGCTCCTAGTGATCGGCATCGCGTGCAGCCGGTCGCCACAGACCGATCCAGACGCCTTGGTCGTAATGCTTCCTCGGGATGCCGAGCAGCTCGATCCCAGGTTCGTGGGGGATCCCTACGGCCTTCGAGTGTCGCGTCTCATCTTCGCCTCGCTCGTCACGATCGACCCCATCACGCTCGAGCTGATCCCCGACCTAGCCGAATCGGTCACCGCGCTGAGCGCGACCGAGATTGAGGTGAAGCTGCGGGAGGGGCTGCGCTTCAGCGACGGCAGCCCATTGGATACCGAAGACGTGGTTGCCACCTTCGAAGGAATCGTCGATCCAAACCTGGGAAGCCGATACGCGCGCAACTATCGGCGCATTGCTGAGATGCGAGTCACCGGCGCCCGCACGATCCGCTTCGTGCTGCATGAGCCCCACGCCACCTTTCTCACCGACCTGGAGCTGCCGATCGTCCGAAGCGAGGATGCGCATCGGCGTATCGCCACCCCCGAGGACCCGTTTCCCGTTGGCGCCGGCCCATACCGCCTCGTGAAGCGTGATCAAGGAATCCTCGAGCTGCGCGCCAACCCCCATTGGCACCGTGGGGCTCCCAAGTATCCCCGCCTTCGATTGGTCGTCATCCGGGACGACAACACGCGCGCCCTGCGCATGCTGGCCGGGCAGGGCGATCTGGCCATTGCGTCCATCCCGCCTCTGTTGTTGCCGATGTTTCGCGATGATCCGCGGTTCGAGCTGCGCCGTGCAGCGGGGATCTCGACCGTGTATCTCGGCTTCCAAACGAGGTCCCCCAAGCTCCGCGACGTGCGCGCTCGGCGCGCCATCGGACACGCGATCGATCGCCAGCTCCTCGTCCAGGCGAAGTACGACGGCTTGGCGCACGTCGCGAACAGCTGGATTCCGCACGGTCACTGGGCGTACGCCGACGTCGGCGCTTCGCTTGCTTTCGACCCGAGCCGAGCGCGCGCCCTATTGGACGCAGCGGGATTCGTCGATCCGCCCGGGCCCGAGCCTCGCATGAGCCTCGTGTTGCGCACTACGTCGGATCGTTTCCGCCAATCGGTGGCGCGGGCGATTGCCGCAATGCTCGCAGACGTGGGGATCGACGTCGACGTGCGACCCTCCGAAGCGGCCACGCTGATCGCCGATCTCAACCAGGGACGATTCGAGATCACGCTCCTCCAAGTGCCAGAGGTGATCGAGCCGCACGTGCTCAGTTGGTTCTTCGACTCTTCGCGGGTTCCCGGACCGCAACAGGAAGGAGCCAACCGGTGGAGATATCAGAACGAGGAGCTCGATGCGCTCTTCGAGCGCGGACGAACCCAAATCGAGACCGATGAGAGGCGGGCCGCGTATCAGCGCGTCCAAGAGGTCCTCGCGCGAGATCTGCCGGTGCTCCCGCTCTGGCAGCCCGATACGGTTGCCGTGCTGCGCCGCGGCTACGACGTGGCAGTGCCGAGAGACGGACGCTTCGGGACGCTGGCGTTCTGAACCCTTGGTGGTAGCGTAGGGGGTGATCCTCAGGGACCCGGTCCACGGTTTGATCGCGTTCGAAGGCACGGCGGAACGGGTCGTACGATCGTTGCTGGACACCCGGGAGGTTCAGCGCTTGCGGCGCGTCCGCCAGCTCGGGCTCGCATCGCTCGTCTTCCCGGGCGCGGAGCATACGCGGTTCTCGCACGCGATCGGCACGGCCTACGTCATGCAGGCGCTCCAGGATCGCATCGACGCATGCGCGCACGAGCTGCCTCCCGATCAGCGCCTCGACGAGGAAGCCAGAGCCGACGGTCTTGCTGCAGCGCTGCTCCACGACCTGGGTCACGGCCCGTTTTCGCACCTCTTCGAGGAGGTGCTGCCCCATGCGAAGCACCACGAGCAGTGGACCCAAGAAATCCTTCTCGACCCGTCCACCGAGGTTCACCGCACCATGGAAGAGATTTCCGCAGGGATGTCGGACCGGGTCGCGAGCTTGCTCGACGGAAGCTATCGGCTCGGCTATCTGAGCCAAAGCGTCAGTGGGACGCTGGACGTGGACCGCGCCGACTATCTGCTGCGCGACAGCCACATGACGGGCGTCCGGTACGGTCTCTACGATCTCGACTGGTTGCTGCGCGCGCTCACCTTTGCGTCGGTGAATGACCGCTGGGTTCTCGCCATACAGGGACGCAAGGGATTGCCTCCGGCCGAGAGCTTCTTCCTCGGACGGCACTTCATGTACGAGCAGGTGTACCACCACAAAGCCACACGCGCGGCTGAAGCACTGGTCCGGGCGATCTTCATGCGCGTCAGCGAGCTGATCTTCGACGGCACGCCCCCCGAGCCGCTGCTGCCTGCGTTTCGCGCGGCGGCGCTGGGTGAATCGCTTTCCCTCGGGGAATACCTGCGCATGGACGATGCAGAGCTGCTCACCTGCCTGAGCGCATGGGAGCATGGTCGCGACCCGACGCTCGCCGAGCTCAGCAAGCGACTGCGGTGCCGGGCCCTTCCGAAGACCATTCCGCTGCCCGATCATCGTCCCGAGCTCTGGAACGAGGCCCTGGCCCGCACCCAGGACATCGTCTCCGAGCGTGGGGTCCGAACCGATCTCACGGTCTGGCTCGATGTCGCAGACGACGTCCCGTACGCCGAACCGGTGGACGGCAGCGCAAACGGGCTGTGGGTGGTGCTCCGCCATCAGCCGCTGCAGCCCCTCGGCGACGCTTCATTCTTGCTTGGAGAGTTGCGAAACAAGCGCATCGAGCGCCCGCGCCTGATCTTCCCGGCCGAATTTCGACAAGAAGTGCTCGCGGCCATGCATCGCATTCTCGGCTGAGGCAGGTGAGCTTCTTCGGGCGAATTGCGGTAAGGTCTTCGCCTGACGGAGCCGTTGGGGGATGGCCAGGATTCTCATCGTCGACGACCACGACAGTGCGCGCAGCCTGCTGTGTGAGATGCTGCGCGCCGAGGGATACGAGGTCGACCAAGCCTCGAACGGCGAGAAGGCGTGCACCATGGTCGCAGACGATGGTTACGACCTGGTGATCACCGACCTACGCATGGGTGACATCGGAGGTCTCGAGGTTCTGCGGCACACGAGAGACACGTCGCCCCAGACCGAGGTCATCGTCATGACCGCCTTCGGAACGATCGAAGACGCGGTCGAAGCCATGCGATTCGGCGCGCACGACTTCGTGCAGAAGCCCTTCGTGGAAGAGGAGCTTCTCGTCAAAGTGGCTCGCGCCTCGCGCAGACCGTCGCACGACGGTGGGCCGCACGCGATCGCGAGCGACTTCCGCGAAAAATACAACTTCGGGAACATCATCGGACAATCCCCCGAGATCCGTGACATCCTCGGACGTATCGTGCGCATCGCGCCGACGGACGCGACCGTCTTGATCACTGGTGAGAGCGGAACCGGCAAGGAGCTCGTGGCCCGCGCGATTCATGCAAACTCCTTGCGCGCCGAACGCCCATTCGTTTCCATCAATTGCGCAGCGCTCACCGAGACGCTGCTCGAAAGCGAGCTGTTCGGCCACGTGCGCGGCGCCTTCACGGGCGCGGTGCAAACCCGCAAGGGCCTTTTCGAAGAGGCCAATGGCGGCACGTTTTTCTTCGATGAAATCGCCGAAACGCCCCCTTCGCTCCAAGCAAAGCTCCTTCGGGCCATTCAAGAAGGAGAGATTCGCAGGCTCGGCGACAACAAGCCGATCAACGTGGATGCACGGATCATCGCTGCGACCAATCAGAATTTGCGCCGCCTCATCGAGGAGAAGCGATTCCGGGAAGACCTCTACTACCGCCTCAACGTGGCTCGCTTCGAGCTGCCGCCGCTCCGAGAGCGTAAAGCAGACATTCCGCCCATCGTCGACAGCTTTCTCGAGAAGTACGGCCGCAAGATGGCCAGAAAGGCCAAGCTCGGTCCGGGCGTGATGGAGCATCTCATGGCGTATGATTTCCCCGGCAACATCCGGGAGCTCGAGAATCTAATCGAGCAGGGCGTCGCACTGGCACAAGACGGTCAAATCCATCTCTCGGACATCATGCCCAACTCGAACGGCAACGGGGGTCCGCGTCTGGAGAGTCAGTCCCTGGCCGACGTCGTGCGGGAGGTCGAGCGCAACGCCATCATCCGTGCTCTGCGACAGGTGGACGGCAACAAGGAGCGGGCTGCCGAGCTGCTCGGGCTGAGCCCCACCACGTTGTGGCGGAAGATGAAGCGCCTACAGCTGGAGTGGCCGTAGCCGGCTCATTCAGACTCGCGCTGTCTCGCACCCTCGATGCGCCGCTCCCGCTCGTAGGAATGACCCACGATGCCTTGGAGCTGATCGGCCACCACCTCCGGCACCTGCGACGCGCCAGCATCCACTTCCACGCGCTTGGTCGCATCGTGGACCTGCTCACCGATTTGCCTTGTGATTCGCTCGGTCGCCGCGCTCACCCCGCGGCCGAGCTCCTGGGCCTCTTCGGTGTTGATGACGCGCATCAGGTGCTCAAACGCGGATCGCTCACCCAAAGGGACCAAGAACAGCACGTAGGCCAGAAACGCCAAGACAGCGCCCATCCACACCAGCCTGATCGATCGACGGATCATGTCTCCTCCCGACGAATACCATAGCTGCGCATTTTCTTGTGCAAGTTGGTGCGCTCGACCCCGAGAATGTTGGCCGCCCGTGAGATGTTCCAGCCGACCTCGTCGAGTGTCTGAAGGATGTATTCCTTTTCAGCGCGGCTTCGATACTCCCGCAAAGTCGGGCGCTCCCCGGTCTTCCCGAGCCCCCGGGGCACCGTGGAGGGCGGGGCGGACTCGCGGCGGCCCTCGCTCAAGACCCCTTCCTCGGGCAGATCGTCCAGGGTGATCCGATCGCCGCTCAAGATCGCCATACGCTCGACGACGTTGCGGAGCTCTCGGACGTTGCCCGGCCAGGGTCGTTCCACCAGCGCCTCGAGGACCTCGTCGTCGATGGGCTTTTCGCGAAGCCCGTTGGCCTCGCAGAATTCTCGGAGAAAGCCCTTGGCAAGCAGCGGAATGTCTTCGCTCCGATCGCGCAAGGGCGGGCTGACGATGGGAACGACGTTGAGACGGAAATAGAGATCTTCGCGGAACCGCCCCTCTTTGACCTCGAGCTCCAGATCCTTGTTGGTCGCGGCGAGCACACGCACATCGACTGCGATCGCCCTCTCGCTGCCGACACGCGAGATCTCGCCACTTTGGAGCGCGCGCAGGACCTTGGCTTGGGCGCTCGCGCTCATGTCACCGATCTCGTCGAGGAACAGCGTGCCTCCGTTCGCCAGCTCGAACATGCCTTTCTTCCGGCCCTGTGCTCCCGTGAATGCGCCCCGCTCGTAGCCGAAGAGCTCGCTCTCGATGAGCTCTGCAGGGATCGCCGCGCAGTTGACCTTGACGAAGGGCTTGCCGGCGCGTGGGCTCAGGCGATGGATGGCGCGAGCGATGAGCTCCTTACCCGTTCCGCTCTCGCCAGAGATGAGAACTCGGCCGCTCGTCGGCGCGACTTTCTCGAGCTGCGCAAAGAGCTCGCGCATCACGGGGCTTTCCCCGATCATCTCGTAGCGCTGCTCGACGTCGGCGCGAAGCTGCTCCACCTCGCGCTGGAGCTGCCAGGTCTTGAGCGCGTTGCGCACGGTGACCAGCACTCGATCGCGGTCGAGCGGCTTCTCGAAGAAGTCCGTCGCGCCGAGCTGCACTGCTTGGACGGCCTCCGCGACGGAGGCATGACCGGATACCATCAGGACCGGCAGCTTGCGCGTGTCCGGCTCGCTTCGAATCTTCTGGAGCGCCTCGATGCCGCTCATCTTGGGAAGACGAATGTCCAAGATGATGAGGTCGACCTCGCTCTGCCGCAGCATCTCCAGGCACTGCTCCGCCGAAGACGCCTCCAGGGTGTTGAAGCCCGACCCCTCGAGGACCATCCGCAACGTCCGGCGGATGTTTTTTTCGTCATCGACGACGAGGACCGTGGCAACCATCAAACCGGCTTATATCACGATCGATTCGGCGGACCGGAAAGAGTGATAGAGTCCGTCGATCGTGACCGAGCGAGCTGCTGCCATCGAGCGTTTCGTTAGCCTTCTCGAAGAGACCCGACCTGCGGTCGGCCGTGTCACGCTGCAGGAGGTCGCCGTGGAGACCGCCCCCGTCTTGCCTCTGCTCGAGGAGCTACCCGAAGCGGAGCCGGCGCGGTGGGACTTGGGCTCGTTCGCGTTTCGGGAGTGCTTCACGGTCTTGACGTTGGTCGGCAGACGCCTGGCGCTGCTCGACCTCACCCCTACCTCGGCGCTGCAGGTGGTGGAGCTCGCGCTCCGCGCCACCAGCGGCTCCGATGCGCGTTGGGATGAAACCTTTGCCCGACGTGCCGTCGCTGCAGCCGTCGAGGGTTTCGTGATGGGACGCGAAGAGCGAGTTGCGCAAGCGGCCGAGGAACGCGCGGCCCGTCCCCTCAAACCGCTGCCAATCGACGAAGACGTATTCGCCCTCTTTGTGTCGGGTGTGCACGATCCGCAAGTCCTGAGCGAATGCGTCGATGCGCTCGGACGCGCCATGCTCGATGCCGGGGCACAAACCGCGATCGTGGATTTCACGCAGCTCGACGAGCCCACCGCAGAGAGGGCCGCCGCCTTGCTTGCAGCAGATGAGGTGGCGCACATGCTCGGCGGCGTGTGCTTCTTCACCGGTCTCGATGCACGCTGGCAGGCGGCCGCAGCGAAAGCGCACATCGAGCTCGAGGGCTTGCACGTCGTTCCGAGGATCGCCGAGACGCTCGCCGATCTCCGATCGCGTAAACGACTGGCGATGCGGCAGAAGAAGCCGTCCTTCTGGAAAATGCTCTTGCGGCGATTGCGCACCTGAGCGCGCTGCGCCTGTCTCATCGGTCGGCGAGCTTGCGCAGCGCACGGCGCGCGCGCGACTCGGTCTCGGGGTGAGCGGCTGCGCGTCGTAGCCATTTCCGGGCCGCGCGCTCGTCGCCAGCGGCCTGATAGCATCGCCCAATGGCAAGGGCCTCCTCCGGCTCGACCTCTGCGTCCGCGTTGTCGAGGCCGCGCTGCTCGATGCGAGCGATACGCGCCGCGCACTCGGCGGACAGGCGTCGCAGCGGCGCTGCCGGTGCTTCCGCGGCCACCAATCCCGACGCCTCATCCGCAGCTGCCCGATCCGTGGATGGCTGCTCCCCAAATGCCTGCTCACCAGATGCCCGGTCGTGGGATGCCTGCTCCGCAGATGCCTTCGCTTGCCGCTTTGCCCGTGCCGTCGGCGCGCGACGCTCGACTTTCGCTCGGTCGACCGGAGGGACCTCCGCCTCGGCAAGGGCGACCGTACCGGATGCTGGGCCCGAGGCGCGGAGGGACGCCCCCGCGCCGGTATCTTCCTCGACGGAGGCTGGTCTGAGCTCCGCCTGCACGAGCTCGGCCGGCGGCGGCTCGGCGGGCTCGGCCTCTTCGGTACGAGGCACGACCCAGACTCCGACGCCGACGACCAGGAGCGCAACGGCGGCCATCGCCCAGGGCGGAGCCTGCAACCAACGCCTGTCGGTCGCGCCCTGTCGCGGCTTGCGGGCGGCCGCGGCCCGGACAATCGATGCATCGATCGCGGCAGGCGGCTCTTCTCCGGGCAGGCTCGCGGTTAACTTCAACGCGGCCTTCATTTCGTCGAATAGCTCTTGGCATTCCGGGCACTTTTCTAGAATCGCGCGTACGCCGTCCGGATCGATCGCTTCGCGTTCGATGAGCTCGAAGATCTGATCTTGGCAATCGTTACAGCTCATGGTCTCGCAGGTCGTCCAAGTCCTGCCGCAGACGCTCCAATGCATAGCGCATGCGACTCTTGACGGTGTTGGTGGGAACGCCGACGATCTCGGCGATCTCGTGGAACGCCAACGCCTGAAGCTGGCGTAGCAGGAAGACCTCCCGCTGCTCGTCGGGAAGGGCCTGAACGGCCCGCGCGATGCGATCCCCGGTCCGACGGGCCGCAGCGAGCTGCTCGGTGGATGGACCAGGGTTGGCGGCGCGTTCGCCCGCGCTCGGGGAGGACCCCGGATTGGCCGCGTCCAGTGATGCGTGCGCTCGAAAACGCATCTTGCGCTGGTGGTCCACGCACAGATTCCGGGCGATCGTATACAGCCAGGTCGAGAACTTGGCGTCTCCACGGAAATCGTCGCAGCGTTCGATCACTTTCAGCCAGGTATCTTGGTAGAGCTCTTCGGCCGGCCCACGTTCCCGCACGAATCGCAGGACGAAATTGAAGACCGGGTGGCGGTAGCGCCTCAGCAGCGTCTCGAAGGCGCTCGAGTCGCCACTGCGGTACGCGGCAAGCAGGGCCTCGTCGGAGGGTTGGCTCAACGCGAGCTCCCAACTTCCAAGCAACTGCAATCGGCCAGATGACCACACATCGATCGACGTCTGAGACTCGGAGACGATCTACTCGATCGACCCGTCGCAAGTGAAGGACAATCCAAGGCTTCTCCGTCGTCCGGACTCCCCGGCGACCGGGCGGGGTCAATTGACCCACCCGCCGCCGCTGCGGTATAAGCGCGAAAACCACCGGGGGGCAATTTCGCTTCAGATGGTGGTCACTTAGAGGGGAATCACGATGCGCGGGACAGTTGCGCTCCTTGTCGTGGCCGCATGCGTCGGCTGCGGTGCAGTCGTCGCCATGGCTCAAGCCGAAGACGCGACCGCAACCCAACCGGAGGCCCAGAAACCCGACGCGCCGAGCGGAGCCGCGCGACCCGCGCCCGCTGCGACCATCGACGCCGGGACCTATGCGGTGCGTCTCCGGGACCTCGAGCAACGGATCAACGAGCTGAAAGAGCAGATCTTCCGCTCGAAGGCCAGGTTGTCGTTGCTCGCCGAAACGGTGCTGGAAGGCGTGGTGGGTGGAGGCCAGGCCGTCATCGTCCACGAAAACCGGATGTCGGACTCGTACAAGCTGGTGCGTATCGTCTATGCCCTCGACGGAGCGCCCATCTTCACGAAGGCAGACGAGGAGGGAAGCCTCGACGAGCAGAAGGAATTCGAGGTCTACAACGGAAGCATCGTCCCTGGCGAGCACACGCTGACGGTCAACCTGGAATACCGAGGTCATGGCTACGGCGTGTTCGCGTATCTGAAGGGTTATCGATTCAAGGTGCGTTCGATGTACACCTTCGCGGTCCCGGAGGGCCGGGTCTCCACGGTGCACGTGGTCGGTTACGAAAAGGGGGGTCCAGCGACGCCGCTCGAGGAGCGCCCGGCAGTCCGATACATCGAACGGGTGGAGAGGCAGGCGCGGCCCGAAGCAAGCGGTGAGGGCGATCGATAATGCAACCTCGTGGGGCGACAGCGTCGCCGCCCACACCGACACTTGGCATGGGGCGAGCGCGCGGGATCTTGGCGGGTTTACTCTCGGCGTGCGTCCTCGTCGGTTTGGTGACCCGGCCCGTCATGGCCCAAGGACTCGACCAAGACGCCAACCGGGAGCTCTCGGATCTGGAGTCGGACGCGCAGCGTCTGATGGCTACCCCGGTACCGCCGCATGACCTGAGGAGCGACACGTTCGTCGAAGAGCGGCTCACCGACGGCGAGCTCTACCTACGACTAGGCGACTACATCCGAGCCGCCATCCTGTTCACGGACATCGTCGAGCACCATCAAACGCACCGCGCTTATCCGGAAGCCCTGTTTCTCCTCGGAGAGGCGCTCTTTTTCTCGGGCGACTACTTGGGCGCCCGAAAGCGGTACGCGGAGGTCATTGAGCGAGGCAGCGAGCCCGCGTTCTCCGAATACCTGGAGACCTCCCTCAGGCGACTGATCGAAATCGCCATCCACACGCGGGATTTTCGTGACATCGACGAGTACTTCGTCAAGCTCGAGGCGCTGCCCTCCTCGACGCTTGCGATCGGCACTGCGTACTTTCGTGCGAAGTACTTGTACAACCGCGCCGTCCCCGTCAACGACGTGCTGAACGCGCCGCCCGACCAAGCCCTGCGCGGGATCGACCAGGCTCGCCTGGAGCAGGCGCGCAAAGGCTTCCTCGCCATTCCGAGCGGCACCGAGTTCTCGCTGCGGGCCAAGTACTTCGTCGGCACGATTCATACGCTTCGGCAGGAGTACCTCGATGCCATCGCGGCCTTTCGAGGAATCATCGGACAAGAGCCCGACAACGACGAGGAAAAGCGAGTCCTCGATCTGACGTACCTCGCTCTCGGTCGCCTGTACTACGAGACCGAGCAACTCCCACAGGCAGTCGAGGCGTACCGGGCCATAGGAAACACCTCTCCCCACTTCGACCGTGCGCTGTACGAGCTGGCTTGGACCTACATCAGAATGGGTGATGCCGTTCAGGCCGAGCGAGCGCTGGAGGTGCTGTCGGTCGCCGCGCCGGACAGTGCGCTCAATGCCGACGGCAAGGTCCTTCGGGGAGAGTTGCTCGCCCGGGCCGGCCGCTATGACGAGGCAGAGGTCGTCTTCGACGAGGTGCAAGACACGTTTCTACCGATCCGGAACGACCTGGTTCGGACCCGGGAAGAGCATCCGGATCTTCACGCGTATTTTCGAAAGGTCGTGCGGGACAATCTGGATGACTTCGACATCGATGACTTTCTCCCCGAATCGGCGCGCCGCTGGATCGAGCTCGAAGGGGACCACCAGCGGGCCCTCGACGTCCTCTCGGATTTGAGCGAGTCCAAGCAGCTCGTCCGCGAGACAGAGGACCTCGCCGAGCGGATCACCGCCGTGCTCCGCGCCCCGAACCGCGTGAGCGTGTTTTCCGATCTGCGCAGGCAGCGTGAGCGGACCACGAGTCTCAGAAACCGCGCTGCCCAGCTAAGGGGCACACTGATCGAGAGCGAGGCGCGCGCGCTGGGAGAGCCGCAAGGAGAGGCCGGCCTGGTGCGCGGAAGGAGGCGGGCGCTGCAAGCCACGATTGCCGGCATGCCGGTCGAGACGGAGGACTTCATCGATCGCGACCTCGAGAGGCTCGAGCAATACCGGGCTGCAGAACGTGATCTGCAAGCGCTACGCGTGGAGATCCTCGGCCTCGAAGCACGCATCGTCGCATCGCGCAGCGGCCTGCTGGCCGTCGACCCGTCAAAGGTGGACCGGGAAGCGCTCCAACGCCGATTGGCAGCTCACGAAAAGGAAGCCCAGGAGTACGAAGAGCGCCTCCTCGCGATCCGTAGGCGCCTCGAAGTCGGCCGGCTCCACGTCGGCGTGGGCGACAAGCGCTACCAAAGGGACGATCAAGAGCGATCGCAGCTCATCGGCTTGATCGAGCGAGAGAGGCAATTGGCCGGCTCAGCAGGTCCGGCGTACGACGGGGCGCACCGGCGGATCTCCGCGGTGGAGCGCCAGCTCGATCAGCGCGACGCCGAGATCGAGGCGGTGGTTCAAAAACGCGCGGCCGGGATGTTGGCGGTCGTAAACGAGGAGACCGCCAATCTGGCGCGATACCGCAAGGCGCTCGAAGCGCTGGAAGGTGAGACCGTCGACGTGGTCGGCGCGATTGCCTATCTCAACTTCAACCGCATCCACGATCGGTTCTATGAGCTCGTTCTTCGAGCAGATCTCGGAAAGGTCGACCTGGCTTGGGCCAGACGCGAAGAGCGCCGTCTGCGCGTCGACACGCTCACCCGTGAGCGGGCGCGGGAGCTACAAGCCCTCGACGACGAGTTTCGCGACGTGATGGATGAGGGCCGGGGCCCTGGGGCCGAGCCATGAGGTGGTGTCTGCAGACGGCATTGGGAATCGCCTGGGTGGCAGCTTCGCTGCCGGTGCCAGCGTTCGCCCAGCAAGCCGAGGAGGCACAGGGCGAATCGACCCCGGAGCCGGTTCCCTGGCAGGGTGCGACGGACGTCACCTTGCCGCCGTTCTTGCAAGACACCGGAAAACCGGTCGTCGAAGAACGGCCTCGGCCCACCGATCCGCAGCTCGATGCCCTGCGGCAGCTCGAACACGAGGTCGATCGCTACCTGCAAAGTGGTGAGACGTTCGAATCCACGGTGAGCTCCTTGGTGCGCCGTGAGTACCTGCAGCGGCGACGGGAGCGGGACCGCTACTACGGTACGCGCCTCGAAGCAGAAGAGCGTGCGCTCAACGAAGCACGTGAGACCTCGATTCGAGCGTTCGAGGAATTCATCGAACGATATCCAGACCACCCGACCTACACCCCCGACGCGATGTTCCGTCTGGGCGAGCTCTACTTCGAGCGAAGCTCCATCGCATTCCAGAAGCTCTACGATCAAGCGCAGGCCGCACGCGACAGCGGAGACCTGAATGCCGAAGACGGCTTGCCGACATCTCCCGACTTCACGCCGACGATCACGCTCTACCGCAGTCTTGCGCAGCGCTTTCCCGACTACGAGCGCTCGGACGGTGTCTACTACTTGGTCGGCTACACGCTCAACGAGATGGGACGCCCGGAGGAAGCATTGGCTGCCTGGCTCGCTTTGGTTTGCGCGAACAAGTACGAATACGACGCCAATTGGAGGCCGCCGCCGGATGCATCCCTCAGCGCTCGGGCGAAGTATCCAGCGCTGACGTTGGACGGAAGGCCGCTAGGTGCTTCGGTGCGCGGAACGTTCGTCGACCCCTACGCGGGCTGCCGGCCGATCTCCCCGCAAGCCCGTTTCGTGAGCGAGACATGGTTCCGCATCGGTGAGTACCACTTCGATGATTTCGGCGGGCAGAACGCGCTCGATCTCTCGATCGCCGCGTACCGTCGCATCCTCGAGGATCCGAGCGACCGGAACTACAATCTGGCTCTCTACAAAGTGGCCTGGGCGTACTACCGGGCGAGCCGCTACCCAGAGGCGATTCGGCATTTCGGCGAGCTCGTCCAGTGGTCCGACGACATGCAGCGCGAGACCGGCAGAGCCGGTTCGGAGCTTCGACCCGAAGCCATCGAGTACCTCGGAATCGCGTTCGCCTACGACGACTGGAACGAGAATCAAATTCCCGATCCAGCGGAAGGCCGGCCGACGGGCATCGAGAGAATTCAAGATCCCTCTTTGCTTCCGCAAGGAAGGGCCTGGACGCCCGAAGTCTACTTCCAGCTTGGGCAGGTCTACTTCGACGAGGCCAAGTACCCGCAGGCCATCGCGGCCTGGCGACTGGCCATCGACAAGTGGCCCAATCATCATCGCACGCCCGAGATACTCAACGACATCGCAGTCGCCCACCAGATGCACAACGAGTTCGACCAGGCCATCGCCGCGCGCTCCGAGCTCACGCAATACGTACAGGGAAGCACGTGGTGGAATGCGAACATGGACCGGCCGGCGGAGCAACGCAACGCCGAGCAGCTCGCCGAAAACGCGCTCATCGTCACTGCGATTCATCATCACCAGCGCGCGCAAGGGCTGCGCCAGCGATGCGTGGAGGAGCGCAACGTGCGGCTTTGCCGTGACGCGCAAAGCGAATACAGGCTCGCGGCGGACGCCTACCGCGGCTACCTCGAGCGGTATCCGAACAATCCGCAGGGCTACGAGCTTCACTACAATCTCGCAGACGCGCTTTATTGGTCCAAGAGCTACGAGCAGGCCGCAACGGAGTACGCCGAGGTCCGTGACTCGAACGTCGACGACACCTATCTGGCGGAGTCCGCGAGGCGGGTGGTCGAGTCGTTGAAACGGATCGCCGACAGGGACGTCGAGGAAGGGCGGCTCGTCATTCGCGATGCCGCTCCGCCGCCAATAGGCGAGCCGCCAACGGTAGAACCCGTCGCGATGCCCGAGACCGTGCAACGTCTCGCCCGTGCCAGGGAGATCTACCTCTCCCGCGTGAGCCCCCGACGCGACACCGAGGGTGTTCGCGCTGCGTATGACTACAACAACGCGTTGCTACTCTATTGGTACGGCTACTGGCCGCAGGCCGAAGCACGCTTCACGCGAATCTACGAGGAGCGCTGCTCGGGGGCCGATGCCGATGCGACCGGCCAAATCGCCTGGGAGAATCTACGCGCGATGGCCATGGCGCGCGAGGACAACGACGAGATCCGGCGGCTCGCCACGGACATCCGCGAGCGTGGTTGCACCTTCTCCGCACGCGCCGAGCGCATCGACTGCAGCAACCCCGCCAACCGTGACCAGCCCATCTGCCGTGCAGGCGCCGACCTCAATGCACTGGTCTACCAAGACGCGCTCGAGGTCTACAGAAGCGCAGGCCAAGCGTCCGGTGCGGAGCAGACCGCGCTCTACGAGCAATCGGCCACGATGCTGCTCTCCGCGGTCAACAGCAATCCGGGCGACAGACAGGCGCCGCTCGCCCTCGAGTACGCAGCGTTGGCTCTCGAAGCAACCAACCGGTTTGATTCGGCCGGCCAGCTCTATCAGCGCATCATCGACGAGGTGGGCCCTCGAGAGCCCGAAGACGAAGAGGAGCAGAAGAGCCTCGACGCGATCTTGGCCAACGCACATTTCAAGCTCGCCTATACGGCGAGCCGAAACTTCGATTTCGAGCGTGCGCTCGAGAACTATCGAGTTCTGGCCGATTCTCCACGCTTCGCGAAGTCGGCGGACCCGGAGGTGCAGGCAAAGCGCGCCGATGGCTTGGTGAACACCGCGGTCCTGCTCGAGCAGCTTCAGCGCTACCCGGAGGCGACACGGTACTACCGGCGCGTCTACGAGACCGTCGACGACCCCGCCACGAAACGAAACGCTCTCTACCGAATCGCGGAGATGGCCTACAAGCAGCAACGCTACCCGCAAGCCATCAGCGGCATGCGCGAGTTCATCGACCGGTACCGAAATGATGGAGCAGCCGGCGAGCTCGTCGTACAAGCACACTGGCGGATCGCGCAATCCTGGAAAGCTCGTGGGCGAACGCAGGACTACCGCACAGCGCTTCAAGCCGTGCTCGACGCGTACGAGCGGACCGGCCAGCCACCGGGATCGCTAGCCGCCGGCTATGCAGCGGAGGCGCGATTCACGCTCGTGGATGACCGGCTGGAAAGTTTCGAGAAGTTCCAGATCAGACCCGGCAAGCCCAAGAGCGTCGAGGCCTATATCGATGTGATCACCCGCCAGATCAGCGACGGCTCGAAGCAAGCGCAATCCGTGGCCGAGGGGTACGAGCAGGTCTTTCCGTATCGGCGACCCCGCTGGACGATCGCTGCGTACGTGCGCCAGGGACGGGCCTACGAGATTCTGGCGCGCGCCATTCTGAATACACCGTTCGTATTGCCCACCGATCTTCAACGCGCGTTCCGCCAGGCCGGTCCAGACGAGCGCGAGGAGTACCGACTCGACTTCGAGGACAAGATCCGCCAGGTGCTCGACACAAAGGTACGTCCGGTCGAGTGCTTTGCGGTCGCGCGGTACGCGCTCGCCGCGCGGGCTGGAAGGGCCGGGAGCTTCGATGACCCGTACACGCGTCTCGCCATCGATCGTCTCCAGGCTTACGGCGATGAACGGATCGCCGAATGCATCGCAGAGGCGCAGGCGCGAGACGCCACCTTCGAAGGGTACGTGCCCGGTGAATTCACCCGGTCACCGAGGGGCAGGCCGCTCGAGATTCGACCCGGCGTCGCACCGCCTGCTATCACCAAGGAGAGCCCGTGATGCGTTGGGGGATTGCTGCGACGATGTGGATGGGAGCCGTGCTTTTCATGAGCTACGGCTGCAAGGGCGGTCCCGAGTCGGGCGGCGTGCAGGAGCCCACCGCCGGCGGGGAAGCGCCGGACCGGGCAGGAGAGGGCAGCGAGGCGGTCGCTTCCGCGGAGGATGTTTCGAGCCCATGGGGGGCGACCCGCGCCGAGCAATGCCGCCGCCCGCCGAGGCCCGCCATCTCGGCAAAGGCGAAGAAGCCGCTCGACGAGGGCGCTCGGGCCGCGGCCCAGGGTGACACGACGTCGGCGGAAACGAGCTTTGAGCAAGCGCTCAAGAGGGATCCCGATGCCTATCAGGCGCTCTACAATCTGGGCGTGTTGGCGGATCGGCGGGGCAAGGAGAAGGTTGCGATCGACTACTACCGTCGGGCGCTCGGCCTCCTGCCCGACTACGAGCTCGCGGCTCGCGGCATTTCCACCATCTTGTTGCGCCGCGGTCAGGTGCAGGAGGCCGTGGCCGTCGTCGAGCCCCTTGCGAACGCTCACAGGGCGAATCTCGATCTGCAGGCGCTCTACGCCGAGCTGCTAGTGGAGGCGAGGCGTCTCGAGGAGGCCTGGCTTGCCGCGAGGCGCGCTCTCAAATGCGATGAGCGCTTTGTACCGGCCCTGATCGCGTTGGTGAAGGCCAGCCGCGCGCAGGGGCGTGAGGAGCTGGCCGACTCGATTCTGGAGCAGGCCATGCAGGTCGATTCCCAAGTGGCCGAGCTCCATTATCTCGAAGGTGAAAGGCGAAAAGCCGAGCCCGGGGGGTTGCGCGATGCTTTGGCCGCATACCAGCGCGCGGTGCAACTCCGTCCCGACTATGCGGAGGCGCGGATGGCCCTCGGCATTCAGCTGCTCGCCGGGGGCAATTACGAGGACGCGCTGTCGCACTTTCAGGCAGCCGAACGGCTCGTGCCGACTCTTCCCGAGGTGCACGTGAACCTCGGCGATGCTTACCGAGCGACGCGACAATGGACCGAAGCGCAGCGCGCGTATCGGCGAGCCCTCGAGCTGCGAGCCGAGCTTCCCGAAGCCCATTATGGGCTCGGGCTTCTCTTTCTCACCGCGGCGGGGGATTTTCCCGGTCTCGACGAGCTGAGCGCGTACGAAAAGGCAGTCGACGAGCTCAGAGCATACCGTGCGCAGATGGGCCCTCGGCTCTCGAGGGACGACCAGTCCGCTGAGTATCTGCGTGATCTGGAGCGCCTGATCGAACGCACCCGGCGACGTCTCGAACGCGAAGGAGGCACCTGATGAAACGACGGGCTTGCGCCGCGTTGCTCGGCTTGCTCTTGGTCGCCGCGCCCGTGACGGCAGCGAATGCCCAAGGCGGGCAGAGGAAGCGTCAACCGCGAATCATCCAACTCGAAGAGATCGTGATCGAGGGGCGCGTTCAAAAGCCGAATGCGTTCTACATCCTCAACCGGTCCAACTTGGGCTACGAGGTGCTCGAGCTCCGAACCAGCTTCTTGCGGGATGTCGTCCGCAGCGTGCAAAAGGAGCCGTTCTAATGGCGGAGCCTCAACCACCGAGCGAGCGAACGCGACCTGGGGCCATGACGGTCGCCATGCAGGCGGTGCCGAGCAAGTATACCGGGCCCAAGGTTCTGCGCGTCGGGCTCTTCCGCGACAAGAAGATCGTGGAGGAGCGAATCGTGCGGCGTCGCGAGACCGTGTCGGTGGGCACGTCCGCCAAGAATCACCTGATCATCAAATCGGGAACGCTTCCTCCGAAGCTCGAGTCGCGATTCGAGCTCTTTCAGCTCGTCGGTGACGATTACATCTTGAACTTCACCGAGGACATGACCGGTAAGGTCGCGCTGCCTGGAGGCGTCCAGAAGCTCGAACACCTTCGCGAAACGGGCGCTGCCAGAAACGCAGCGACGCATTATCAGATCAAGCTCGCCGACACGTCCCGAGGCAACATTCGAATGGGCGACTTCACCGTCTTCTTCGAATTCGTCTTGGCGCCGCCGATTACGCCCAAACCCCAGCTTCCAGCGGCGGTTCAACGAGGGTTCGTCAAGAACATCGATTGGACCTTCACCACCTGGGTGATCTTCTCTTACATGCTGTTCTTCGGTTTCATCATCTACATGGAGAACGCCGACTGGGAGATCGAAAGAGGGGCCCAAGAAGTGCCCGAGAGCCTCGCGCGCCTGATCTTCGAAACCCCGATGGAGCCACCCACCGTCGAGGAGGAGATCGAAGAAGGAGAGGGCGAAGCGGAGGAAGAGGCCGAAGGCGAAGCCCCCGAAAAGAAGCCGACCAAGGCCGAGGGCAGGGAGCCCACGGCTGGAGAAGCAGTCGGGGCGACTGCCGAAGGCCGTGCGAGGCTCGCACAGGAAGCTGCAGCGCAGGCCGAGGCGATGCTTCTCGGCGCTTTCGGAGGCGAAGACGGCGCACTGGGCGATGTGTTGGCGGGCGGCGCCGTCACCGGGAATGCGGCCGATGTGCTCGCCCAGGCCACCGGGGTAGGCGTCGCCGACAAGAGCGAAGCAGGCACGCTTCGGACACGTAGCGGAGGAGGCGGGAGCGGCGAGAAAGCTGGGCTCGGCTCGCTCAAAAAGAGCGAGCGGGCAGGGAAAGCGGCCGGCGAAGGGAAGGCCGTGGAAGAGCGGGTCGTGCGCGGCGACGTGGGGCTCCGCGGAGGCGGAGACATCGGTGGGAGCGGCGAGTTCGATGCCGTCCTCGTGCAGCAACAGATCAAGCTGCGGCTCAAGTCGATCACGCGGTGCTACGAGTCGGAGCTCCGCAAGAATCCGAGCTTGTCCGGCAAGGTGACCGTGACATTCACCATCCAGCAACGGGGCAACGTCACAGACGCCAAGGCGACGGAGAATACGACCGGCAGTCCCGCAGTCGCAGATTGCGTGACCCGCGCCATCGGCCGATTTCGTTTCAACCCGGGTCCGGATGGGGGAAGCGTGACGTTCCGATATCCCTTTGTTTTTCAGCCGCAGAACTAGTTTTTGTTGGACTGCATTGATCTTCCTTATGTGTATTTTGCATCCATTGACACGAGAATCTTGCGGCGTATAATCGCTGCAAGTAGAAGGGATCGTTGATGTTTAAACCGATGGGGACCGTGGGGAGGGCGCTGTTGGCGGCCTTGATAGCCGCGGGAGGCCTGACGTATGCGGTGGCCCAAGAGGCCTCCGAGACCACCGTTGACGTCATTCAGGTCGAGCCGATGGGCGAGTCGCCCGGAGAGGAGCCTTTGTCGCCGGCGGCGCAATCCAAGGCAGCGGAGGCAGCCGTCGAGAAGGCCGAGGCCAGCTGTGCTGCCCAGTCGCAGGCGCTTCGGAGCGCCAAGCGCGAAACGGACATCATCCGCGCGACCTGTCTGGAAGACAAGCTCAGTCAATGCGAAGCCAGTCTGCAGAACATCAAGCGTCGGCAGAACGCATTGAACGAAGCGATCGCAGAGGGCGATGCAGGACGTCGCAATCACGAGTTCACCGTCATCGGCGTGCTCTCCCAGAAGTTCAGCACGTTGGCCCAAGCGGCCAACCAATGCGTGGGTCAGGATCTGTTCGACACGGGGGACACACAGGTCAGGGAGGAGGTCGACCTCTTCGCACCGGATGAAGATCCGGCAGTGGTCACCACCATTTCGGACTGGCCGATCCCGTATATTCCTCCCCCCGTCAGTGGAGTGAACTGACGAAAGGCACGGGCTGGGAATGCGCGGGGGGAAGACGGGATCATGCGCGACTGCCGGAAGCTAGAGCTCGCTCTGGCTCTGGTGGCCAGCCTGAGCGCGCAGCTCTTTTTTGCGGCTGCCGTGCACGCGCAGGGCTTCCGGGAGGATCGGGCCGGAACCGAGGGACCGGGCTTCAAGACCGGACGTCTCGTTCTGCACCCCGGCTTGTCGCTCGAGGGCGGCTACGATTCCAACGTCTTCCTTCAGGATCAGAACGCAGAGGACTCGTTCCTGCTCCGCCTGACCGGTTATCTCGACGTGGCCACCGAGGGCTCCATACGCCAGGCGGAGGGCGATACCCAGCGGGCCGCGCCTCAGAAGATCGAATTCCGTGGCGGCCTGGGGGTAGCTTACTATCACTTCTTCATCGATCGCATCGCGGACAATGCCGCGGCCGATGCCCACATCGACTTCTCCTATAATCCATCCCAGGTGTTCTCTTTGCAGGTGCGGAACCTGTTTCGACGCACGGTACGTCCGTTCTCGGATCCGAACACCGTCGAGGGCCGGACGATCGGGTATGGCAGCAACAACAACACTGCATCACTCGACTTGGTGGGCCGAAGCAAGAGCCAAGTGCTCGAGGGACGCGTCGGATACACCAATCAGTTTGCGTTCTTCGATGCCGACATCTACCAGTACGGAAACACGATGACGCATCGGGTTCCAGCCTCTTTCAGCTGGTCATTCTTTCCGACGTCTGCATTGGTCTGGGACTTAGGCTTCTCGGCCCAACGCTTCGATGCGGACCGGCTCGCCACATCGCCCACGCTCCTTTCCGACAACGAACGGATTGCGAGCGCCATCGGCTACAACGGCGCGCTCACCGAACGGTTTTCCCTGTCGGCGTTCGTCGGATACGCAGTGGGTTTCTACGACCTCGGCGATGATTTCGATGGCGTCACTGCCCGAGTGGAGGCGCGGTGGCGTCCGAGGCCGACGGTCACGCTGACCGGAGGCTACGATCGCGACTACGTCCCCTCCTTCATCGGCAATTTCACACTGATGAATCGGCTCTACCTCGAGACTCGCTTCATCGTATCGGGCGCGCTCGAGCTCGGAGTCAAAGCCTGGGTTTCTTTCGATAAATCAGGTTTGGCGGTCACGCCTGACGGCGTGCTCCTCGACAGCAACCAGCCGTATCGCGAGGACATCCGACTATTCACCGCATTTTTCGCCGAGTACAGGTTCAAGGCATGGCTCGCGCTTTTCGGCGAGCTCGGATACTTGGCGGATTTCACGGACTTCGAGTACAGCGGAGTCGAGCCGCTGGTCGAACCAACGGCGAGCTACCAGAAGTTTCAAGCATGGGTCGGCCTTCGCGTCTTCTATTGATCCTGGTCGTCTCGGCCGTTGCGTTTGGGTGCGGGGGGTGTAGCAACCGCGGCGTCAAGGCCACCGAGGTGCCGCCACCCGCCACGGACGACACGACGCTCGGACCGGGAGACGTGTTTTCCGTGCGCGTCTACGGAGAGGAAGCGATGAGCGGCAGTCACCAGGTGGCGCCAGACGGTACGATCAATTTTCCTCTGCTCGGCGCAGTTCAGGTCGACGGGCTCGAGCCGCCCGAAGTAGCCCACGAGATCCAAACGCTTCTCAAAGAGAGAGACCTGCTTCGCAATCCTCACGTGTCCGTGTACGTCGAGCAGTACGCTTCGAAACGCGTCAGTGTGATGGGGGCCGTGGCCAATCCCGGGACCTTTCCTCTCGAGCCGGGGATGACCGTCGTCGAGGCCATCACGCGTGCAGGCGGTTTTTCGGCGCTTGCGGACCGTGATGGCACCGTCGTGACGCGCAAGGTCGGCAACGAAACTGTGCGCTACCGCGTACCGGTCGCCCGCGTCACCAAGGGGCAGGCTCGAGACATCGAGGTCGCCGCCGGAGACATCATCTACGTCCCCGAGCGCCTCTTCTAGACGGTCACTCAGAGGCTCCAATAGCACACGTCGCTGCGAATCTGCGTGGGGCGAAGCACGGACTTCACGTCGATCAGCAGCCCGCCCGAACGCACGCTCGAGACGATTCGCTCCGGTTGATCGAGATATTGCCGATGGGCCACCGCCAAGATGACGCCATCGAGGTCCGTCAGTGCGTCCAAGGGACGAAGGCCGATCCCGTATTCCTCCAAGGCCTCTTCGTGCGAGGCCAGCGGATCGTGAACGATCGGGTCGATGCCGTATTCCCGGAGCTCCATCACGATGTCCGGCACCCGGCTGTTTCGCAGATCGGGCACATTCTCCTTGAAGGTCAGACCGAGAACACCGAGGCGCGCGCCCTTGACCGGATGGTCTTGCTTGCGAAGGAGCTTCACGGTTTTTTCGGCCACGTAGCGGCCCATGTTGTCGTTGATGCGGCGCCCCGCGAGGATGACTTCCGGGTGATATCCGAGCGCTTCGGCTTTCGCGGTGAGGTAGTAGGGGTCTACGCCGATACAATGGCCTCCAACCAGCCCCGGCGTGAAGCGAAGGAAGTTCCACTTGGTGCTCGCCGCTTCCAGCACGTCCCGAGTTCGAATTCCCATCCGATCGAAAATCAGGGCGAGCTCGTTCATCAGCGCGATGTTCACGTCGCGCTGCGTGTTCTCGATGACCTTGGCCGCTTCGGCGACCTTGATCGACGGAGCTCGGTGAACGCCCGCATCGACGACCGTTTCGTATGCGCGAGCCACCCGCTCGAGCGTTTCGGCGTCCTCCCCGGACACGACCTTGATGATCTTTTCGAAGGAGTGCTGCTTGTCACCCGGGTTGATGCGTTCGGGCGAGTAGCCCAGCTTGAAATCGCGCGACTGGACCAAGCCCGACGTTGCGGCGAGAAGCGGGCCGCACCGTTCTTCCGTGACGCCGGGATAGACAGTCGACTCGTACACCACGACCGCCCCCGGGGTCAACGCCTTCCCCACGGTTCGCGTTGCAGACAAGAGCGGCCCGAGATCGGGACGGCGGTCCGTATCGATCGGAGTCGGCACTGCGACCACGAAGAAAGTGCAACCTCGTAGATCCGAAGGATCGCTGGTCAGTTGCAAGCTGCTCTGTCGAAGCTCGGTTTCGGAAACCTCCGCGGTCCAATCGGAGTGGGCCCGAAGCGCATCGATGCGCGCCTTCGATACGTCGAAACCAATCGTGCCCTGAAACTTCTTGGCAAAGGATAGTGCAACGGGCAGACCTACGTAGCCGAGGCCCACGACGCCGACTCGCTCACTCATGATCGCGCTGCTCGCTGCCGAAACCACTCGGTGGTAGCCGCCAAGCCGGCGTCCATCGGGGTCGGCGCTCCGAGGAGGGATACCATGACCGATGGATCGAGCACCGAACGTTCGAGGTCGCCCGGTCGGTGGTCGCCATCGCCGACGATCGCGGGCTTGTCGACCAGCGTGACCAGGCGCTCCGCGAGGGTCCTGGTCGTCGTGCCGATTCCCGTGGCGATGTTGATGGTGCGGCCATCGAGCGCCCCGTCGAAGGCTGCGAGGTTTGCCCGGACACAGTCTCGCACGTAGACGTAGTCGCGGACGCAACCCTCATCGCCGGGTTGCCTACGCGCGTTTACCTGAATGGGCTCACCGCGCAGTAGCCGCTGAAGGAATATGGCCACAACTCCAGCTTCTCCGTGGGGATCCTGACGAGGGCCATATACGTTACCGTAACGAAGAATCGTGTAACGCAACCCAGCCGTCGAGCCGTAGGCGCGGAGATAGAGCTCGAAGCTCGCCTTGCTGCATGCGTACGGACTGAGCGGGAGGGCGGGCCAGTCTTCGCCCGCCGTCTTACCCTCGGGCACCTCGCCGTAGAGCGCGCCGCCGGTGCTGGCGAATACGATCCGACTGCCGCATGCGAGCGCGGCTTGGGCGATGTTGAGCGAGCCCAGCACGTTCACCTCCGCATCGAGCTCGGGTTGGCGCACGCTCACCGAGACGCTTGCTTGCGCGGCATGATGGCTGATTGCGTGGGGCGCGAACCCGATCGCCAACTCCCGCAGGGCCTCGCGGTTGCGGATGTCGAGCTCCTGGAAGTCGGCCTGCACGGGGATGTTTTCGGCTCGCCCGGTGCTCAGGTCGTCGACCACCAGGACCTGATGGCCCGCTTCGATCGCGGCCTCCGCCACGTGGCTCCCGATGAAGCCGGCTCCTCCCGTGATCAGGACTCTCACAGCACCTCCAGAGGCTTCGACTCGCGCAGCGACTGCTCGACCTTCGTCGGTGGCTCGCTATCGAGTGCGCCATCGGCATACTCGGGCACGAGCTGCACGAGCGACCGGCGGATGGCGTCGATGCTCGAGGCCTTGCAAAGCTGTGCGAGCGTCTCGAACTGAGCGCGGAGCGCTGGCAAGTGCGGCGACTGGTAGCTCCCGTTGAATATCTTCGGATGCCCCGTTCGCTCGATTCCCTCGCTGAGCGTCGAAAGCTCCTCGAAGAGCTTCTCGCCCGGCCGCACGCCCGTGAACCGGATTTCAATGTCCTTTTCGGGCTCGAGCCCGCTCAATCGGATCAAGTCGTGCGCGAGGTCGAGGATGCGAACGGGCTGACCCATGTCCAAGATGAACGTCTCGCCGCCCCGGCTCAGCGCCGCCGCCTGCACGACGAGCTGTACGGCCTCCGGAATGGTCATGAAATAGCGGGTCATGTCCGGATGGGTGACGGTGATGGGACCCCCCTCTTCAATTTGTCGGCGAAAGATCGGAATCACGCTTCCCGCAGAGCCGAGCACGTTGCCGAACCTCACCGTGGCGAAGTGCGTGGCGCTCTGCCCGGAGAGGCCTTGGATGTAGAGCTCGGCAGCACGCTTGGTCGCCCCCATGACCGAGGTCGGGTTCACGGCCTTGTCGGTCGAGATCATGACGAAACGCTCAACGGCCAGGCTGTCGGCGAGATCGGCGACCACCTGCGTCCCGAGGATGTTGTTCTTGACCGCTTCGATTGGATTCCATTCCATCATGGGAACGTGCTTGTGGGCGGCGGCATGAAAGACGACCAACGGCCTGTGATCCCGAAAGATCTGCGTCATGCGCCCCACGTCGGTGATGTCTGCAACGCAGGGCACGACGTCGAGATCCGGAAAACGGCTGGCGAGCTCCAAGTGGATCTCAAAAAGGCTGTTTTCGGAGCGCTCGACCAACACGAGGGAGGAAGGCCGATAGGCAGCCACCTGCCGGCAAAGCTCCGACCCGATACTCCCTCCGGCGCCAGTCACCATCACGGGCTGCCCCCGAAAGACGTCCGCCACCGCTTCGGCGTCGAGCTTCACTGGTTCCCTGCGCAATAGGTCCTCGATGGCCACCTGCCGAATGCGCGAGAGGTTGACGCGCCCGCGCACGATCTCATACGCGCCCGGCACGATCTTGGCGGTGAGCCCGGCCTCGTTGCAGCGCTCGGTGATGCGCCGAATCGCCGTGCCCGGCGCGTTCGAGATGGTGATCAGCGCCTGCTTGGCACCAAAGCGCTGCGCGAGATGCGCCAGGTCCTTGGTCGTGCCGAGCACTTTGATTCCGTGAATGAGCGCGCCTTGCTTGACCGGGTCGTCATCGACGAACCCCACGGGCACGATGCCGAGGTCGGGGCGGCGCGCGATCTCCTGTGCGATCAAGACGCCTCCTTGCCCCGCGCCCACCAAGAGCGTCGGCGAGCGCGGCTTCTCGGCCCGGCGGTGGCTCCTCGATGCCAGTTGCTCGCCAAGCAGCCGCCGAATCGCCCGGACGCCCGCCAGGCCCAAGAACGCCAGCACGAAATCACCCAACAGCACACCGAGGGGCACCATGGCGTAGCGGGCCAGCGCGACCCGGTCGACCAGCGTCGGGCTCACCAACCGCAGGCCGACCAGAAGCCCCGTCGAGATCGCGACCGCCACGAAGATTCGGACCGCGTCCCGCAGGCTAATGAATCGCCACGAAAAACGAGTTATCCCGAGCAGCGACAAGCACGCGTATTGCAGCAAGACCACGTAGGGAAGGACGATCATCAACTGCCGGAACATCGGCATCGGCACGTCCCAATCGAATCGCAGCAGCATCGCCAGCATGAAGGCGATCATCAGGACCCCAATGTCGATCAAGAACTGAGTAGTGCGGTTCTTGAAGCGGCTCATGACGGGCCATCCTTTAGTACTGCTTGCCGGTACCATCGCCAAAATCTCTCCACGCCCTGCTCGACCGTCACCGTCGGGAAATAGCCCAGAAGCTCGCGCGCTCGGTCGATGCTGGCGTAGGTGTATCCGATGTCCGCGGCAGGCATGGGGCTGCTGGTCAAATGAGCGCGGCGACCGGCCTGCCGTTCGATGAGACGCACGAAATCGGCCAAGAGCGTGGGCTGTCCCCGACCCAGGTTGACGATCTCGTACCCGAGCGGCTTGTTCGTAGCGGCGAGCACCCCCTGTACGATGTCGTCGACGTATGTCCAATCGCGATGCATTCGGCCGTCGTTGTACAGAGGGACCTCCATGCCTCGAAAGATGTTGTCCAAGACTTTGTAGGCCATCATGTCCGGACGTCCACGCGGCCCATAGACGGTGAAGAAGCGGAGGGCCGTAAAATTCTGCCCGAACAAGTGGAAGTACGAATAGCCGAGAAGCTCGGCGGCGCGCTTGCTCGCCGGATACGGAGCCAACGGTCGGTCCGCCCGATCGGTTTCGACGAATGGAATGACATCGGTCTCGCCGTACACCGACGAAGTGGACGCAAAGACGAAGAGCGGCTGCCCGTGACGCTGCGCGCTCAGGAGCAGGTTCAACGTGCCCCCGAGGTTGACGTCGAAATAGAGCTTGGGGTCCTCGATCGAGGCGCGAACGCCGGCCATGGCGGCGAGGTGGATGATCACGTCGAAGCGGTGCTCGGCACATAGCGCGTCGATGCCTGCCTCGTCGCGGATATCCATCTTGTGGAAGATGAGCTTGCCGGGCTCGGGGGCGGAGGACCGGACTTCCTCCAAGTTCGTCAGCTTGCGCGCCGGGTCGTAGTAGTCGTTGAGGTTGTCGACCCCAACCACCACGTCACCGCGCCGCAGCAGCGCAGAAGCAGTATTGCTTCCAATGAATCCAGCGGCCCCTGTCAGCAGGATTTTCTTCATGGCCCCCTCGCGCCTCAGCCATTATAGGCGCTATTCGCGCGAGATTCCCTGGTTCGTTTGCATTCGGCCGACTACGATGCCCGCGTGCAGGCCATGCTCTTAGCAGCCGGACTGGGATCGCGCCTCCGGCCGCTCACCGATCTCCGCCCGAAGCCGATCGTGCCCGTCGCCAATAGACCGCTCGGCGGCTTCGCCCTGGAGCATTTGGCACGTGCAGGGGTGCATACCATCGTGGCCAATACGCATCCCCGCCCTCAGGAGGTGGAATCGGCGCTAAAAGCAGCGTGCCCCGCAGATGTGACGCTGCGTTTCTCCCGCGAGGAGGTTCTCCTCGGCACCGCAGGCGGGCTGCGTAGAGCGCATGGGTTGTTTGATGACCCACGAGCTTCCGTAATTGTCGTGAATGGAGACACGCTCTTCGCGCCGGATCTTCGGAGCGTCTACCGGGAGCATCTGGATCGCGGCGCTGTTGCAACCATGATACTTCGTCGAGCGCCCGACCTGTCCTGCTTTGGGGCGATCGGCATCGACGAAAAGGGCTGGGTTCGTAGGCTTCTCGGTGAGCCCCGCCGTGGCGCAATCGTCGAGGAGCTCATGTTCACCGGGGTCCACATCTTGGCTCCCGAGGCCTTTGACGCGCTGCCCGAATCCGGATGCGTCATTCGGACGGCCTACCGCCGATGGGTGGATCGCGGCGCGCCGGTGCTCGGCATCGTGGACGACACGCCTTGGGCGGATTTAGGGACGATTTCGGAATATCATCGTCTGAATCTAGAGCTCGCTTCAGGTTCTTTCCCGTGGCCGGGCATGGTTTCGGAGGCCGGCTCCATCTTGGCGCCGTCGATCGAGGCCTCCAAGCAACTGCGACATTGCGTCGTGGGCGAGGGCGTGCAGCTCGGTAAGGGCGTCGAGCTCGATCGCTGCGTCGTGTGGGACGGGACCCGAGTCGAGCAGTCAGCCTCGAACGCCGTCCTCACCCCGCTTCACCGAATCGAAATCAGCTCAGACCCATGACCTTGGCGAGGACCACGGTGATGTTGTCTGGGCCGCCGGCCTCGTTGGCGCTGTCGATCAGCTTGTTGGCAGCGGTCTGGAGGTCTTGCTGAGAGGTGACGATTCGCTGGATCTCCGCGTCTGAAACCGGTCCGCAAAGCCCGTCGCTGCACAGCACGTAGATGTCTCCGATCTCCGGCCGGTCGAGGAGCGTGTCGACCTTGACCGTCGATTTCATTCCGAGTGCCCGGACGATGACGTTCTTGAGCGGGAAGTTTTCGATCTCCTCATCGGAGAGGCGTTTCATCTTGATGTAGTCGTTGAGCAGGGAATGATCCGCGGTGAGCTGTTCCATCTTTCCATCGCGGATTCGGTAGACGCGGCTATCGCCGACGTGGCCGATCAACACCCCGTCCTCGACGACCAGGATGCCAACGACCGTCGTACCCATGCTGTGCATGTTCGGATTCTTCTGCGCCGCTTCGTAGATGCGGAGGTTGGCCAGCTTGATGCCCGTGATCAGCCGGTTCTCTTCGTAGCCCCGCGCCTTGTCCATCTTGTACGGCCAAGTGGCTTCAGGATCCGCAGCGGTCGCCCGAAAGAACTCCCGCAAGGTCTCGATCGCCATCCGGCTCGCGACCTCGCCGGAGGAATGTCCCCCCATTCCGTCGGCAACTACGTAGAGGTTGTCCTCGTCGGCCAGCATGAAGTTGTCCTCATTGTGAGTACGCTTCATTCCGACGTGGGTATCCCCGATGGCCAAGACTCGAGCCCGCGACATATTCCGCTGGAAATCCCCCTCGGAATACGAGAGTAGCGACCCCGGAGCGGCCAAGTCAACGAAACCGGCCTATACTGGCGCCGACGTGGGGGCGGACCCGGAAAACGAGCTTGCATCGGTCGCGGCCAGCGCACAGGAGCTCTTGCGGTGGGAAGAGGCACTCGGTGGCGCGGGCTTCCCGGAGCCCCGAGCGATCCAGGCGCCCGAGCGATACGCGGAGGGGCTCGGCTTCGAAGCATCGGATCTAGACGTGCGCGCGCGTCTCGACGTGCTTGCAGCCGAGGCGGCCGAGTGCACGCGCTGCGAGCTACATCGAGGCCGAACGAATAGCGTCTTCGCCCGCGGCGCACCCGACACCGATTTGGTATTCGTCGGCGAGGGGCCGGGCTATCACGAAGATCAACAAGGCGAGCCCTTCGTCGGAAAGGCCGGCCAGCTGCTCGATCGGATGATTGCCGCGATGGGTTATGATCGCGACGGCGTCTACATCTGCAACGTAGTGAAGTGCCGTCCGCCGGACAACCGCACACCGCTGCCCACCGAGGCGCGCGCCTGTGCTCACTTCTTGGTTCCGCAGCTCGAGCTCGTTCGACCCAAAGTCATCGTCGCGCTCGGCCGGTGCGCGGCGGAGAATCTGCAGTGCGTGCCACCGGCAGGAAGATGGCGAGGCATTTGGGGCGACTGGCGAGGCATCCCCGTGATGCCGACCTACCACCCGGCGTTCCTCCTACGCAGCCCGCAATTCAAGAAGCCGGTGTGGGAGGATTTGCAGGAGGTGCTCAAGGTGTTGAACCGAGAGCCACCGAAGCGGTGAGAACGCGGCCAAGAAAGCACGGGCTCGGAAAAACACGACACGGGACTCCACGGAACGGGGCGGGTTGCAAAGGTGACCCGATGCACTTGTGGGCTTGGGTCACGCAACCCGCCCCTCGGGCGGCGTGCCAATCGGAGGTGGTTGCTGTCTTGCCGATTGGCACTTCGCACGTCCGCTCCACCTCATGTCGCGTTTTTCCGAGCCCTCC
>LJTN01000034.1 GCA_001303415.1 Myxococcales bacterium SG8_38 | reverse complement strand
TGGATTCAACATCCAGGTGGCGGGCAGGACGTTTTTCACCGTTCAAGTGGCAGAAAAGGGTGTGTGCTGGGTTCGAGCCCGTGCGATCGGCGAGCCGGGGCACGGGTCCATGCCGCGCGAGGATTCCGCGGTGGTTCGACTCAGCGAGGCGATCGCCCGGCTCGGAGCACAGGGGCTGCCGCGCCATGCCTCGGCGCCCGTCCAAACCTTCATCGGAGCGCTCGCATCTCATCTGCCGGCTCCTCTTCGCCCCGTGGTCAAGATGTTGGGCAGCCCGACTTTCGGTCCGGCCGCGTTGAACCTGCTCCCCGACCCATCGATCAAGCGGGCGTTTCGCGCGCTTCTCGGCAACACGGCCTCTCCCACCGTGCTTCGCGCAGGAAACAAGACAAACGTGATTCCCGGTCTTGCAGAGGCCGAGATCGATGGGCGCATCTTGCCCGGCCAAACCCGCGACGACTTCTTGCGAGAGCTTCGAGAGGTCCTCGGCTCCGACATCGAGCTCGAAACGATTCACTCCCTTCCGCCAATCGTGACCGAGCCGAAGGAGTCCTTCCTGTACTCGCTGATCCACGAGGTCATGGCGGAGCGCGCGCCCGGCGCGCCGGTCGTGCCCTTCATCTTGCAAGGGTTTACCGATGCGAAGGCATTCACCTCGATTGGAGCCAAGTGGTATGGCTTTGCGCCCGTGAGGCTGCCCCCCGGCCTGCGATTTGCCGACATGTTCCACGGGCATGACGAGCGAATCCCGGTCGACGGCTTGGCTTGGGGGACCGAAACCTTGATGCAGGTCGTGCGACGCTGTATCGAGGTCTGATACTTGGTCATGCGCCCCGTTCCACTCCGGCTCGTCACCGACCGCGAGCACTACGAAGAGGTCATGCAAGCGGTCCTCGACGCGAAGCACAGCGTCTGGGTCGCCACGGCCAACCTCAAGGACGTCATGGTCGAGGGCCCGCGGGTGCTCCGTGGCCGCCGGTCCAACTACCGGTCGGTTCTCGAGGTCTTCGCGGAGCTCTCCAGACGAGGATTGGATCTCCGGATCTTGCACGCTGCGATGCCCTCCCGCGCCTTCCGGCGTAGCTTCGACCAACAACCCGATCTCGTGGCCGGAGGCGTGCAGATGCGCATGTGCCCGCGGGTGCATTTGAAGGCCGTGGTGGTCGATGCAGGGCTTCTCTACCTCGGAAGCGCAAACTGGACGGGCGCCGGGCTCGGCGCCAAAGGCGACGGCCGACGCAACTTCGAAATGGGGATCATCACATCGGACGACCAGATGATCGACTTGGTGCAAGAGCGGTACGATCGCATCTGGCGAGGCGCGGAGTGCGCCAGCTGCCGGCTCCGAAACGAGTGCGAGCTACCGCTCGACCAGCTCTGACTTCCAGCGTCGCTCACAGCCACGCGAGCAACACGGGAATGGAGAACACCGAGAGGACGGTGCTCACCAGTACCAGGCTGGCGACTTGCTCGGGGGTTCTCGCGTATCGATGCGCGAACAAGTAGTTCAGCACCCCCACGGGCATCGAAGCCTGCAGGATGAGAACCTTGCGCGTGAGACCATCTATCCCGAGCAACGTAGTGAGGACCAATCCGGTCGACACGCCAATCCCCAAACGGAGAAACGACAGGGTGACGGTGCGACCCAGCGATTCGGGATGCATGTTGGAAAGCGAGACGCCGAGCGTCAGAAGCATCAGCGGAATGGCAATGTCGCCGAGCAGCGTCGTAGTGCGGGCAATCCAAAGAGGGACGGGAAGCCGCAGCGCGATGACTCCCACGGTGACGACCACCGCCCAAGTGAGAGGCGAACGAAAAAGCGGCCGCACGGAGAAGGTGCCGGAGGAAAGCGGGCCGCCAAGCACGACGTGGCAAGTCGAGGACACCGCGAAATAGGCCATGCCGAGCGCCAGTCCCGGCTCTCCAAACGCAAAGAGACACACCGGCAAGCCGAGATTGCCAGAGTTCGTGAACACGAGAGGTCCCAAGAACGTGTGTGCGGGCAGCTTCATGGCTTTCAGGACGAGCAGACCGGCGATCGCGAACGTGCTCATTGCGGCGGCCGCCAGGCCCGCCATCGTTGCCAGGACCGCTGGTGGCACGTCGATGGTGGTGAGGCTCCGAAAGAGCAGACAAGGAACACCGACGTTCAAGACCAGGCGCGAGATCGAGAGCTCGTCGAAGTGAGCGCCGGAGCGAGCCCATACGAGGCCGATGAGCGCGACGATGAACACCGGCGCCACGACGCTCAGCAGCTCGAGAATCACAGCGTCACCGTGGATCGCCCCTGGCCCCTATTGCGCTTCGAACTGTCCCCGTTTTTCCAGGGCTTCGAGAATGATTTCGACCGCCTTGTCGATGCGCATCTTGTCGAGCGCAACGGTGATGTCCGGGTTCTCCGGGGGCTCGAAGCCTGTGAAGTCCGCGTCGGGCCGCCGTTCGCGGCACAAAGCCTCATCGGTATTTACGTAGACCTGGACGACCCGGTCTCTGCCGATGCGCTCGACGAGGAGCTCGCGATCGTTTCGAGTGCGGCTTGGGAAGGCGCAGATGTTGATCAATCCAGCATCGGTCACCGCTTTGGCCGCAGAGATCATCGACCGAAGGTCCTCGCCAACTGGGCTCACCACCGTGGCGGTTCGCCCGAGATCGAAGAGCTTGCGTTCGAGCGCATAGGCGAGCGTCCAACGACCGGAGCCGGGAAGGCCGGTGAGCCAGACCGTCGCGCCACGCTGCCCGAAACGTTCCATGCGCTCGCTCGGGCTCACGAACGTCTTCGGCTCCATGGCGGACTCCGCGTGGAGCTCCTTCATGACGTCGGAAAGATTCTGATCCGCAAACTCGAGCGCGATCATGCCCGCTGCGACCGTATTGTTGCTGAGGGAATCGATGACGATGAACGCGCCCGTTTCGCGGTTCCTCTGATAGTCGTCCACGTACAGCGCGCGATGGCAGCTCAGCCTCACCTTGGCGATGTCGTTGAGCCGAAGCCCGTCGCTCGACTTCGGCTGTAGGCTGTCCATGTCGATCTCGTGGTAGATTTTGTCGATCTGGGCGCGAACGGTTTGCGTGCTGTGCTTGATCAGATAGGCCTTCTCGGTATCGAGAGGCTTCTCGTGCATCCACACGAGGTGCGCATCGAAGCGACGAGTCACCCGCGGTAAGTTGTCGGGCTTGACGATCATGTCGCCGCGGCTGATGTCGATCTCGTCGGTGAGCCGGATCGTGACGGATTGGCCCGCAAACGCCTCGTCGAGCTCGCCGTCGTACGTATCGATCGCCTTGACCTTCGACGTTCTCCCCGAAGGCAGCGCCACCACTTCGTCTCCTTTGGCGATGACGCCGGATGCCACCTCGGCCGCGAACCCGCGATAGTCCAAGTCCGGGCGGATGACGTACTGCACGGGGTAACGAAGGTCGTGGAAATTGCGGTCTTCGATGATGGGAACGGTCTCCAGGTACTCGAGCACGTTCGGGCCGTCGTACCAAGGCGTGTTCTCGCTGTCGCTCACGACGTTGTCACCGACGAGCGCGCTCACGGGAAAGAACTGAATGTCTTTGAAGCGGAGGGTCTTGCCGAAGGCCGTGAAATCGGCGCTGATCTCATCGAAGACCTGCTGCGAGTAGTCGCGAAGGTCCATCTTGTTCACGCAGACGGCGAGATGCGGGATGCCGAGGAGCGATGCGATGTAGGCATGGCGCCTCGATTGCTGCAGAACGCCGTGGCGTGCATCGATGAGAATCAGCGCCACGTCGGCGGTCGACGCACCGGTGACCATGTTGCGGGTGTATTGAATATGACCGGGGGTGTCTGCGATGATGAACTTGCGCTTCGACGTGGTGAAATAGCGATAGGCCACGTCGATGGTGATGCCCTGCTCGCGCTCGGCCTTGAGACCGTCCGTGAGCAGGGCGAGGTCCGGCTTGTCGGATTGCGAGGCAGCGCGCACGGCCGCCATCTGGTCTTCGAAGACCATTCCCGTGTCGTAGAGGATGCGGCCAATTAGCGTCGACTTTCCATCGTCGACCGAGCCCACCGACACGAAACGAAGGAGCTCTTTCTCTTGGTATTTCGCGAGATAGGCCTCGATGTCTTCGCGAATCAGGTCTTCTTCGTCCGTCATGGCATTCCCTCGGAAACCCCGCAGCGGGCCTAGAAGTACCCCTCGCGCTTCTTGACCTCCATCGAGCCTTCCTCGTCGAAATCGATGAGCCGCCCCTGTCTTTCCGAGAACCGATTCAGGAGCATCTCCTGGATCACCTTGGGCACGGTATCGGCTTCGGACTCGACCGCTCCACTCAGTGGGTAGCAACCAAGCGTGCGAAAGCGGACCTTCTTCATCTGCGGCTTCTCGCCGGGCTCTAGGCGCATGCGGTCATCATCGACTAGGATCCACGTGCCCGATCGATCGACGACCGGCCGTTCTTTCGCGAAATACAGCGGCACGACCGGAATGTCCTCCAGCCAGACGTAAAGCCACACGTCGAGCTCGGTCCAGTTGCTCAATGGGAAGACCCGGACGTTCTCGCCCTTCTTGATCTGCGCGTTGAAGATGTTCCACAGCTCGGGGCGCTGATTCTTGGGATCCCACTGGTGATGGCTGTCGCGGAAGGAGAAGATGCGTTCTTTGGCGCGGGACTTTTCCTCGTCTCGCCGTGCGCCGCCAAAGGCGCAATCGAACTCGTACTTGGTGAGGGCCTGTTTCAGCGCCTCGGTCTTCATGATGTCGGTGTACTTTTTGCTGCCGAAGTCGAAGGGGTTGACGCCCATGGCGAGGCCTTCGGGGTTCGTGTACTTGATCAGCTTGCCCTTCAGGTTCGCCTCGATCTTGTCGCGGTACCGGTACATGTCCTGGAACTTCCAGGTCGTATCGACGTGAAGGAGCGGAAAGGGGAGGGGGCCCGGCGAGAAGGCTCTCTCGGCCAGGCGAAGCATGACCGAGGAGTCCTTGCCAACCGAGTACATCATGACGGGATTGTCGAACTCGGCCGCGGCCTCGCGGATGATGTGTATGCTTTCCGCCTCGAGCTGGCGGAGTTGGCTCAGCTTTCGCTCGCTTGGTTTCACCGTCGTGTTCCTAAGGCAGTCCGAGTCGACTGGCCAGTCTATACGTCACTTCACGGCGAGTTCAATGCCGAAGCGCCCCGCGAGGGCCACTCGGCTGGGCCCATGCTAAGACACCGCATCGGGCATGAGCGCTATCGTTTGGATGGATATGGAAATGTCGGGTCTGTTTCCCGAGACCGATCGTATCCTGGAGGTGGCGGTCGTAGTGACGGACGGCGAGCTGAACGTGGTTGCCGAGGGCCCCGACTTGGTCGTCCATCAACCCGAGGAAGTGCTCGAGGCGATGGACGAGTGGAACACGACCCATCACGCAGAATCGGGGTTGACCAAACGGGTGCGTGAGTCGACCGTCGACGAGGCGCAAGCTTCAGCGGCGATTTTGCGGTTTCTGGCCGAGCACACCGAGAAGGGAAAGGCTCCGCTGGCAGGAAACTCCATTCACCAGGATCGCCGCTTTCTCGCCCGTTACCTGCCGGAGGTCGAAGCATGGCTTCACTATCGCAACGTCGACGTCTCGACGATCAAAGAGCTTGCGCTTCGTTGGTACCCCAAGGAGTACGCGACCCGGCCGACCAAGAGAGGCAGCCACCGCGCGATGGACGACCTCATGGAGTCCATCGAAGAGCTCAAGTACTACCGGAGCGCCCTGTTCCGTCCGACGGAGTCATGAGGCTGGCAGTTCTTTCACTGATGGTCTGCGTCGGATGCGCCGGAGCGGTGAGGCCGGAGGCGCAGACAGCGGAGTCCATCGTACGCAGCCAGTCCGCACCGCTCGCCCTGGTCGACGCCAAGACCGGGAAGTCGATGGACGCCGAAGCGTTTCTCGCAGCGCTTCGGACCAAGCGGGTCGTGTACGTGGGCGAACGCCATGACGAGCCCCTCGACCACGGTGTCCAATATGCGATCCTGAAGCAACTCCACCGGTACGAGCCTTCTCTCGCGATTGGCATGGAGATGTTCCAGGTGCCGTTTCAGGAGCCCCTGACCAAGTGGAGCGCCGGCCTCATCGACGAGACCGTGCTCCGACGGGAAACCGAGTACGACGAACGCTGGGGTTTCGACTTCGGTATGTATCGGCCGATTCTCGAGTATGCACGCAGCCGGGGTATCGAAGTAATCGCGCTCAATGCGCCTCGGGAGCTGAGCTATGCGGTCGCCAAGGACGGCCTGTCCTCGTTGTCCCCGGAGCAAGCCTCCGCGCTGCCGGAGCTGGATCTCGCCGACGAGCAGCATCGTGCGCTCTTCGACACGGAGTTCGACATCGGAGATCACGCGGCAGAAGATGCAATCGACCAGTACTACGCGGCCCAGGTGCTTTGGGACGAAACCATGGGCTCCCGAGTGGCACAGGCGCTGGCGCGGCCTGCCGGGCCGCAAAAGATGATCGTCTTTGCGGGCCGTGTGCACGTGAAGTACGGGCTCGGCATCCCCGACAGAGCCGCGAAGCGAGGCGCGCGGCCCTACGCGGTGGTGCTGCCGGTGACGGAAGCGGAGCTCGAAGCGGAGCTCAAGCGGCCACCCGAAGAGCGGGCTGCGGACTTCTACTGGACCCTCGAGGGCTGAGCACGCTCCCGTTTGCGCGGGAGGTCGCCCCAAACTAGAACACGTTTCAGTCTTGGCCTTCCGGCCCTGCCGACGGGTCCGAAGCGTCGCGCTCGGACCTCCGAAAGGACATTCGATGACCGACTGTTTCATCTACGACGCGGTGCGCACGCCGCGCGGAAAAGGAAGAAAGAAAGACGGCGCGCTCGCCGACGCAACGCCGCTCCACCTGGCGAGGACGGTGCTCGAGGCGCTTCCGGAGCGCGGCCGCTTCGAGAGCAAGGAGATCGAAGACGTCATCTTCGGGTGCGTCGAGCCCGTGGGTGAGCAGGGGGCGAACGTCGGGCGGATGGCGGCGTTGATCGCGGGCTACGATGAGGCCGTTCCCGGGCTGCAACTCAATCGTTTCTGCTCCTCGGGGCTCGAGGCGGTGAACATCGGCGCTGCGAAGGTGAAGGCGGGCGACGCGGATCTCGTCGTGGCTGGTGGCGTCGAAAGCATGAGCCGCATTTCGATGGGGGCGTCGGGAGGGGCTTGGTCCGCCGATCCGGAGCTCGCTTGGGGCACGTCGTTCGTTCCGCAGGGCGTCAGCGCTGATCTCATCGCGACCAAGCACGGCCACAGCAGACGCGACGTGGACTCGTTCGCGGTGGAGAGTCAAAAGCGAGCCGCGGCTGCATGGGAGCACCGCTACTTCGAAAAATCGATCGTGGCGGTCAAAGACGCAATCGGGGTCACCATGCTCGACCGCGATGAGCACATGCGCCCGGGCACGACGCTTGCGGACCTGGCCCAGCTCCAACCGAGCTTCGAGATGATGGGCCGCAGCTTTGGTTTCGATGCCGTAGCCATTCAAAAGCATCCGGATGTGGAGCAGATCAACCACGTGCATCACGCGGGCAATTCATCCGGAATCGTCGATGGTGCGGCTGCGGTGTTGCTAGGAAGCAGGGAAGCCGGGCGGCGGCTCGGCCTGCACCCGCGCGCTCGGGTCGTACGTTGCACTACGGTCGGCACCGAGCCTTGCATCATGCTGACCGGACCGGCGCCGGCCTCGAAGAAGGCGCTCGAGAAGGCTGGGATGAACGCTTCCGACGTCGACCTCTGGGAGATCAACGAGGCGTTCGCGTCGGTGTGCCTTCTGTTCATGCAAGAGATGGGCATCGATCACGCGGTCACCAACGTGAACGGAGGCGCGATTGCATTCGGTCATCCGCTCGGCGCCACCGGGGCCATGTTGCTCGGGACCGTGCTCGACGAGCTCGAGCGCAGAGACCTGAGCATCGGACTGGTCAGCCTATGCGTCGGAGCGGGCATGGGTACCTCCACCATCATCGAGCGGGTTTGAAGAAGATGGCGATCATCGACTATCGAGTAGAAGACGGCGTGGCGATCCTCACGTGGAACGATCAGGACCGCGCCATGAACGTGCTGAGCGGCGATGCGCTTGCCGAGCTCAGTAGCGGCGTGGAAAGAGCCGTGGCTGACGATGGCGTGAAGGGCATCGTCTTGACGTCGGGCAAGCCCGGTATCTTCGTGGCCGGAGGGGACCTGCAGCAGATCGAGCAGCTCGGCTCGGGGCCGATCGACGCCCCCGCGCTCTTGGAGCGCACCAGCGCGGTGCTCGACCAGCTACGGCGAATGGAGACCTGCGGCAAGCCGGTCGTGGCCGCGCTCAACGGCGTGACCCTTGGAGGCGGTTACGAGGTCGCCCTCGCGTGTCACCGGCGCATCCTGGTCAACCTGCGGCATGCGCTGGTCGGCTTGCCGGAGGCCGGCCTCGGTCTGATGCCAGGCGCTGGCGGCACGCAAAGGCTACCGCGATTGATCGGCATTCAAGGCGCGCTTGGTTTGATCATGCGAGGTGCGCAGCTCGATCCACGGGAAGCCCTCTCCAAGGGTCTGGTGGACGAGCTGGTGGAGCCCGAAGAGCTCATACCGGCTGCGAAGAAATGGATTCGCGAGGTGGGAACGGCAACCCAACCTTGGGACGACAAACGCTATGAAGTGCCCGGCGGCGGATCGGGCTCGGTGAGCTTTGCCCAGACCATGATGGGCTCGAACGCGATGACCCACGCCAATACGTACGGCAACATGCCGTCGCAGCAAGCGATCCTGCAGTCGGTGTACGAAGGTCTCGGGCTTCCCATGGACCGGGCGGGAAAGGTCGAGACCCGCCAGTTCATTCGTGTCCTGCGCGACCCCACCGCGCGCAGCATGCTGCGGACCTTGTTCTTCAGCCTCCAATCGTGCCAAAAGGGCGCTCGCCGTCCGAAGGACGTTCCACGGTTCGACGTGAAGAAGGTCGGTGTCCTCGGCGCAGGCTTGATGGGGCAGGGCCTCGCGCACGTGTCGGCCAAGGCGGGCATCGACGTCGTCCTCGTCGATCGCGACCTGGCGAGCGCCCAACGAGGCAAGGACACGGTTGCCCAAACGCTCGATCGGCGCCTTCAGAAGGGCCGCACCACGCCAGACCGAGTCGAGGCGATCCTCGGCCGGATCCATCCAACCGAGGACTACGACCAGTTGAAAGGGTGCGACGTGGTCATCGAGGCGGTGTTCGAGGACCGCGATCTCAAGGCCAAGGTCACCCGCGCCGCCGACGCGCGCCTCGGGGACGAGGCGATTTTCGCGTCGAACACGTCCGGCCTTCCGATCACGGAGCTGGCGAAGGCGTCGAGCCGTCCCAAGAGCTTCATCGGGCTGCACTTCTTCTCTCCGGTCGAGCGCATGCAGATGGTCGAGATCGTGGTCGGCGATCAAACGTCCGAGGAGACGTTGGCGAAGGCTTGGGACTACGTTCTGCAGATCAAGAAGGCGGGCATCGTGGTCAACGACAGCCCCGGCTTCTACACGAGCCGCGTGTTCGGCACGTTCATTTCCGAGGGCAACCACCTGCTCGTGGAAGGCGTCAAGCCCGCCCTCATCGAGAACGCAGCCAAAGCGGCGGGCATGCCCATGCCTCCCCTCGGCATTTCCGATCAAGTGGGCCTCGGCACGATGTACAAGGTGGCCAAGCAGGCGGAGAAAGACGCGCGAGCCGCCGGAAGGAGCTGGGAGCCTTCCCCGGCGCAGGCCATCATTGCTTCGCTGATCGAGGATCACGACCGGTGGGGAGCGCATCCCCCGCCAAAAGAAGACGGAACGCCCCGCGCGCCCGGCGGATTCTACGATTACCACGAAGGGGGGAAACGGCTTTGGCCCGAGCTCAGTCCCGCGATGAGCCGCTGGATCGAGCCCATCGCCGAACAGCCGGACCCCGACGTCCTCCGCCGCCGCTATCTTTTCGTGCAGTGTCTGGAAGCCGTGCGCTGTCTCGAGCAAGGGGTCATCACCGACGTTCGAGACGGAGACGTCGGCGTGATCATGGCGGTCGGGTTCCCGGCTTTTACCGGCGGTCCCTTCACCTACATCGACAACTACGGCCTAGCGGCGTTCGTCCGAGACGCCGAGGCCCTGCGCGCCAGGTACGGCGAGCGCTTCGAGCCGCCACGGCTCCTGCGCGAGATGGCCGCCGACGGGCGCACGTTCTACGGGTCGTAAGGTCGCTCGACGCCCGCGGTACGCGGCTACCTGTAACCTGCGGCTTGGAGCGTGAACAGGCGGGCGTACTGTCCTCCGCGCAGCATGAGCGATTCGTGGGTGCCGCGTTCGGTGACTCGGCCGCGTTCGAGCACGACGATTTCGTCTGCCATCCGAACCGTCGAAAAGCGGTGGGAGATCAGGATCACCATCTTGTCGGAAGCGAGCCGTCCGAAGCGCTCGAACACCGTGGCCTCGGCTTCGGCATCCATGGAGGCCGTAGGCTCGTCCAAAACCAGGATGTCTGCCTCCTCGCGCATGAAGGCCCGCGACAGCGCGACCTTCTGCCACTGTCCGAGCGAAAGCTCGTGCCCCTTGTCGAACCAGCGGCCGAGCTGTGTTTGATAGCCCTCCGGAAGACGGGCGAGGAACTCGTGCGCCATTCCTTTCTCCGCCGCTTCTTGCCAGCGGGCCGGGTCAGTGAATGCGCGAACGTCGCCCACGCCGACGTTTTCTCCCGCAGCGAGCTGATAGCGAACGAAGTCCTGGAAGATGACGCCGATTCGCTTTCGAAGCACCGCGATGTCCCAAGCGTCGAGATCGAGCCCATCGAGCAGAATGCGTCCCTCCGTGGGCCGATAGAGCCGCGTGAGCAGCTTGATCAGCGTCGTCTTGCCGGCGCCGTTCTCGCCCACCAGCGCGAGCTTTCGACCGGGACGCAGGTGTAGGCTCACGTTCCGGAGCGCCGGGGCGGCCACACCCGGATAGGTGAAGCTGACGTCTTCGAAGCGAATGCCATCCCCGGGCTTGGGTCCCTCGGTCGCAGAGCCGCCCTCGTCTGGTGCCTCGTATTCGAGGTATTCGTACAGATTCGAGAGGTAGAGGCTGTCCTCGTACATGCCCCCGAGCGACGTGAGGATCGACGCCAACGCGGATTGACCCTGCTTGAACACGAGCAAGTACATCGTCATGTCGCCCAAGGTGATGCGCTTTGCGATCGTTTCGAGGGCGATCCATGCGTACGCGCCGTAGAACGCAACGGTGCTCAGGAGCCCGAGCCCGAATCCCCACGCGCCGCGGCGCAGTGCGAGCTTGCGGTCTTCCACGTACAGGTCCTCGAAGATGTCCCGATACCGCCCGAGGAAGACCGGGCCCAAGTCGAAGAGCTTCACCTCTTTTGCGAAGTCTTCGCGAGCGAGCAGCACCTCGAGGTAGCTCTGTTTCCGGGTCTCGGGAGCTCGCCAAGTGAAGAGGCGAAAGGCATCGGCCGAAAATCGCGTCTCCACCAGGAATGATGGAATCGCAGCGATCACCAGCACCACGAGCGCCCAGACCGAGAGCTGCAAGAGCAGGCCGCCATATGCCAGCAGTGAAAACGAATGCTGGGCGAGCTGGAAAGTGCGCATCACCAGGCTGAGGGGACGTTGAGACGCCTCGCGGCGCGCCCGGGTCATTCGATCGTAGAGCTCGGAGTTTTCAAATGCCGCGAGGTCGAGCGTGAGCGCCTTCTCCAGGATCATCTCGTTCACGCGCTGCCCGAGCAGGGCTCGCAGCAGCTGTTGGCAGGTCGTGAGCGCTTTTTGCGCGCCGGCGAGCACGAGCACGAGCGCCAGCTCGACGCCGACCCACGTCAACGCAGCCCGCTGGTCTTCGGCGGCGCCGGTCTGTGCGGCATGCACGACCGAATCCACGATGAGCTTGCCCACCCACGCAGCCGCAGCCGGGAGCAGGCCTGCAAGGAGGCTGGCGAGCGCCAGCACGACGCTCAAGCCCCGACTGGTGGTCCAGACCAGACTGACCCCGTGCTTCAGTTGGCGAAACACGCTCAGTAGCTGCGGCCTGCCGAGACCCGGTCTCGAAACCATCGGGCGAGTCTAGGGCGCTCTTGGCCCGGCGCCATAGCTCGCACGCGGGCTCCGTGTTACCACGAGGGGCCCATGACGGAGCGAGACAAGGGTCCACGGCTTCGCACCATTCCATCCGGGGACAACCGCGAGCGCCTTGTGTGCCCCGACTGCGACTACATCGCCTACGAGAATCCCAAGGTGGTCGTCGGGGTCGTCGCCACCTGGGAGGACAAGCTCCTGATGTGCAGGAGGGCCATCGATCCGAGGCGTGGCTATTGGACCTTGCCGGCGGGTTTCCTCGAGCTCGGCGAAACACCCGAGGAGGGCGCGGCGCGCGAGGCTTGGGAGGAAGCGCGTGCGAAGCTCGAGATCGTCGATCTGTTGGCGCTCTACAGCCTACGCCACATCAGCCAGCTTCAGCTCTTCTATCGTGCCCGGCTGCTCTCGCCACGCGTGTCCGCGGGGCCGGAAAGCGAAGAGGTTGGCCTCTTCTCTTTCGATGACCTGCCGGCGGGCGAGTTGGCCTTTCCCTCCGTGCGGTGGGCGATCGATCACTTCGAGCAAGTGCGTGACGCCGAAGGCTTCCCTGCGTTTCGAAACCCTGCGGGGCACACAGGCGACATGAAGCGTGGCCGCTGATACACGGCCGCGTCTCCACTGACACGTCCGAAGGGGCCAACAGCCCGAAAAACCAGTCGAGATCGACCCCGACTGCTGAGAAGGAAATGGCGCGGCCGGATCGCGATCCAGTATGCTATCGGCGTGGTTGAATCTTCCGTCGTCTCCCGGATCGTGCACCAGTCGTATCTGCGTGCGCCACCGCTCCTAGCCGACGGCCTGTGGTGGGAGCAGCTCGACCGCGACTTCGCACGGACCGAAGAGGGCTTCGAGCTCGCCCTGGCCGACCGCCTCCGAGTGGGTGCCGCTGCGAGCGTCGATACCGTGCTGAGGACGATTGGCGCATCGATGATTTCGAGCATGGCGCTACCGCTCGGATACAACCCAATCCAGCTCAGAAGAGCCGTCCGCGATGCAGAGCTCTACGCGGAAATCGCCGAGTCGGGGGATGCGAAGCGGTTCTTCCACGATCCACCTTCCGGCGTGCGTGTGCGCGTGCGCAAAGGTCGTTGGCTTCCGCGTTTCGAGCCCGAAGACGGCGTGTGCGAGGCGCTCGATTTCGACAGCCCGTTCCAACCAGTCAATCCGAGCCAGCACAGGTCGTATCTGCGGCATGGCGGCAACCGCGTAGCCCGTGCCCGAATGCTCCGTCATCGCGACGGACCTCGCCCGACGATCGTTGCGATTCATGGTTTCACCGCGGATTGGTATCTGATCAACGAATGGGTTTTCGCGCTTCCGTGGTTCTATCGCATGGGCTGCGACATCGTGTTGTTCACGCTTCCCTTTCACGGTCCACGCCAGACCAAGCTCTCGCCGTTTTCTGGGCACGGCTACTTCGCAGGAGGCACTTCGCGGCTCAACGAGGCGGTCGCCCAGTCGGTTCTCGATTTCAGGATTCTATTCGATTGGCTGCAACGCGAACGCGGTGCGGAGCAAATCGGAGTCACTGGCATGAGCCTCGGTGGATTCACCACCTCGATGCTCGCGAGCGTCGAGAGCCGGCTGGCGTTCGCGATTCCGAACGTGCCCGTGGTGAGCCTGGCGGACCTCGTCCTGGAGTGGCAGCCGATCGGCGTGCTGCTTCGGGCGGCGCTTTCCACCATGGGAATGGAGCTTGCCGATGCTCGACGGCTCGTGGCCGTGAGCTGTCCGCTCACCTATCCGCCCGTGCTTCCCACCAAACGCCTGATGGTAGTCGGGGGGGTCGGCGATCGGCTCGCGCCGCCCAAACACTCGCGGCTCCTTTGGGATCATTGGGGTCGCTGCCGCATCCATTGGTTCCCGGGTAGTCACGTGATTCACATGGATCGCGGTGCATATCTCACCGAAATGGCGCGCTTCATGGTTGGCCTCGGGTTTCTTCCGCAGAGCGAGCTTTCGGCAGGCGATTCGGTATAGATTTTTGCTGCTGCCTGAGTACCCTGCCCGGAAACTTCAGCGAACGAGGTTCTCATGGAGCGCGTGATTCCGCTGTCTCGCCGGAAGGGCGACATTGTCGTCCTCATCTTCTTTTGGATCAACATCCTGTTCATCACGTACATCGTCGATGTCGAGCAGATCGTGTTGCCTGACATCAGTGGCGACTGGGAGTATCCACTCTGGCCTCCTCCTTTCGCTGTCGACATCATCCACTGGTACGGCAACAACTTCGATCCCGTGCTCATCGCCCGGCCCGCGTGGTGGCGCATGACGATTTGGATCGATTCCCTGTTCTTCGGTCCGTTTTACGTCTTTGCGATCTATGCCTGGACCAAGGGAAAGAACTGGATTCGCATTCCGAGCATCATCTGGGCGTCCGTCCTGATGACCAACGTGACGATCATCCTCGGTGAGGAATTCATGGGGCCTCACGCCACGCCCTCGCCCGGCCTCGTGCTCGCGCTCAATGCCCCCTGGTTCTTGTTTCCGGTTTACGTGATCAAGCGCATGTGGAGCACCGAGACCCCCTTCACCGAGCGGATCTGAGCATGGACAGCTTTCTCGAACGCTACGGCCCCTGGGCCGTCGTGGCAGGGGCCTCGGAGGGCATAGGCGCCTCGTTTTCTCGAAAGCTCGCGGCGCGCGGCCTGAACTTGGTTCTGGTCGCGCGGCGTGCCGACCCTCTGCAAAAACTCGCAGCCGAGCTCCGGTCGGAGCACGAGGTCGAGGCTCATGTGCTGTCGCTCGATCTCGGCTCAGCGGACGCGGTTGCGGGCATGAGCGCCGCGACGGAAACCCTGGACGTGGGTTTGATGGTCTACAACGCCGCATTTTCGCCCATTGGCACGTTTCTCGAGATCGAGGTCCAGGAGCATCTCAAGGCGGTGGATGTCAACGTTCTCGGACCGCTCCGGATGACACACTACTTCGGCAGACGCTTGGTGCGACGCGGCAGAGGCGGCATCATCCTCATGTCTTCGATGAGCGGCCTTCAAGGGACCGCCATGGTCGCGAATTACGCTGCGACTAAGGCATACGATGCGATTCTGGCCGAGGGTCTCTGGTACGAGCTCGGCCAACAGGGCGTGGACGTGCTCGGTTGCCTCGCTGGCGCGACCCTCACACCGAGTTACCAGTCGTCGACCGATCGCATTCCCTCCAAAGGACTGGCGCGTCCCATGCAGCCCGACGAGGTGACCGAGCAGGCGCTTCGGGACCTCGGCAAGAAACCGACCGGCGTGTCCGGACGCCGCAACCGAGCTGCTTACGTTTTGCTCAGCAGGCTCTTGCCTAGGCGTGGCGCGATCAGCATGGTGAGCAAAGAGACGGAGCGCATGTATCGGTGAGGGACGGCCGCCCCTAGGCTTTCCAGAACGTGGCGACATCGCCGACGCGGTCGGGAAGGTTCCGGAGCTCCTCGGGCAGACCGAGGACGATGTACCCAACCCCTCCAGCCCTGCCTAGCCGGTTTCCCATGGCGTTTAGGTCAAAAGGGGAGACGGCGCCCGAGCGGACGAGCACGATGACCCGATCGGCGAGGCGCGCGGCGCGGCGAAGCGCCTGACCCTCGTACGGCCCCTCCCAGGCTTCGAGGCGAAGGTCGCTGGGTCGATGGACCAATCGAAGCGCCTCCGACCGCGGCGGTGAGGGCAGCCTGGCGAGCGCCGTGGATCGTGCTCCCACGGTGCCGCCGACGGGGTAGGGGCCTGGCGGGGGTGTCTGCAGGGGCGAGGATCGAGGGGGAACGGGGACATTCCTTGGCATTGCCTGCTGGTCGGTGGGGAGCCAGTCGTCGTTCAATCGGTCTGAGAGCTGCACGGCCAATCCTGATTCGTTCGCATGGGCGCTGACGATGAGAAACGTGCCTCTTGCCTCGGGAGTGAAGTCGTCGAGGCTGGCCACCAACTCGTCGAGCCCCTGCGGGTCCTCGGGCCAAGGTGTCGCTCCAAGCACCGGTCCTTTCCCCCAGAAAGCCACTTCTGTCGGCGTCCCGACCCGGAGCCCTCCGAACTCTCGCCGAAGGACGACGAATAGCGCAAGGCCGAAGGTCACCATCGGAACCGTGCCGAAGACCACGATCTTTTTCTTGTTTCGAACCGGGTACTCGGGTACCGCGCCTGGGTCCAGAACCACGAATCCGCTGGGAGGATCCCGCAGCGCGTCCTGAAGAGCCGCTTCGGTACGGCGCAGCGAGCCGACCAGATTGTCGTTTACATTGACGCTTGCGAGCAGCCCGGCCGCCTCTCCTTCGATCTCGGAAAACACCTCGACTCGGTTTCTCGCTCGTTCGGCCATCTGCATTAGCCCCTTCTGGCGTTCCCGGAGCGCGGTCAACCTTGCTTTGGTTTCCCGGAGCTCTTCGTCCAGGACCTGATAGGTCGTGTTCGCGGAAACTGTGCCGTCAGCAGAGGGAGCCGTACCAGGGCTACGCCCGAGCTGCGACCGCAGCTGGTCCACCTGTTGCTGCAGCGACTGAACCCGAGGATGGTCTTCGGAGAGGGTAGCTCTCGCGCTCACCAGCTGTTCTCGAAGGCGATGGTAAGTGGCTTGCTCAGGCGAGCTTCCCGCGACGAAGCTGGTCTTCGGGATCCCAGAGAGCTGTGCTTCCAGCGTCTGGACTTGTGCTTCGAGCGCCCGGACCTCCGCCGCCGCAAGCTCACTTTCGGTCTGCAAACTGGCGGCGGACTCTACTATGGATTGTTGCTCAGTCGAAAGGTCGGCGATGCCATGCTCTTCGCGAAAGGCGTTGTAGCGCCGACGGGTCTCCTCCGCTTCGCGCTCTGCTGCTTCGATGCGCCTTCTCGCCCGTACGATCTCATCTTCGATTCGCCGAGACTGCCGCTCCTTGTGATAATGCATGAACACGTCGGTCACGAGCCGGACTCGCTCGGCGGCGCCTTCACCTGTTTCCGCACCAACCGTGATCTCCATCGTCCCCGTGAAATAGTCGACGCGGTACCCGATAGACGATGCCAGCATCGTCAAGGTCCCCTCGTATCCAGTCTCGTCTCGGATCTTCCGAAGCACGGACTGATGCATCAGGGCATCAGCCGCCGGACCGATGGCATCATTGGCCAGTGGCAAGCCGGGTAGATCCAGCTCACCCTCGTACTTCAAGACGGCGGTGGTCGCGTACCCGCTGATCATGAGAAGCTTCACCACGAGGAATCCGACGACCAAACCGACGAGGCCAGCGCCGATCAAGAGTACCCTCCCGCGCCACATCGCACGCTTCACACGATATGGATCGACGGGCCATCCTGGACGTCCAGAGGCTCGTTGCCGCGATGTTCGAAATACTTCTACGTCGTCCAAGATCTTCGCATCCCGTCAGTAAGCATTGCGCCGCGCCCTGGAGCCGACCACCGTCATGACGACGATCTGCAGATCCCAGAGCAAGCTCCAGTTGCGAATGTAATCGAGATCGTGCTCGATGCGCTTTTCCATCTTCTCGAGCGTGTCCGTCTCTCCTCGCCATCCGTTGACCTGGGCCCACCCCGTGATCCCAGGCTTCACCTTGTGCCGGAGCATGTAGCCCTGGATCTTCTTCCGGTAGAGCTCGTTGTGAGCCACCGCGTGTGGCCTCGGTCCCACGATGCTCATGCTTCCCTCGAGGACGTTGAAGAACTGGGGCAGCTCGTCCAGGTTCCAGCGGCGGAGAACTGCGCCTATCTTGGTCACTCGCGTATCGTTCTTGGTGGCTTGCTTGATTTCAGCCCCGTCTTCGGTGACCGTCATCGAGCGGAACTTCAGGACGTCGATCACCTCGCCATTGAGACCGTAGCGTCGCTGCCGAAACAGCGCTGGGCCGGGAGACGTGACCTTCACACAGATCCCAATCACCAGCATCGGAACCGCGATGATCAGGAGAATCAGGCTGCCGAGGAAGATGTCTTCCATCCGCTTCAGCCACCCGTCGACCCCGTAGAACGGAGTTTCGTGGAGGCTGATGGTGGGCAGGCCGCCGAGCGTCCCCCAGCGAGCGTGCAGCAGATCGAATGCAAAGAAGTCAGCCGCCAAATAGACGGACGCGGTCGTATCGGAGAGCTCTCGCAGCAATTGATTGATTCGGGGCTCGGCCCGAAGCGGCAGTGCGATGTAGATCAGATTGACCTCGCCCCTCCTCGCCGCATCGACGACGTCCCTGAGAAAGCCCTTGCGCGTGCCAACCGACTCCGGAATCGGGTGGCAGCGGTCGTCAGAGCGGTCATCGTAGAAACCGTGAACCCGGAGTCCGAGGGAGGGCACGGCCTGCATGCGGCGTGCCAGCTCCTCGCCCAGCTCGGTCATGCCGACGATGGCAGCGGCTCTCGTATTGTAGCCCCGGGCCCGGAGCTCGCGGAGCGTCAGAGTCATCGCCGTGCGCCAGAAAGAAATGAGGATGGGGGTGAGCACGAACCAGATCGTGACGACCACGCGGGAGTAATCTTCCGAGCTTTTCGAGATGAACAACAGAAACAACAGCATGGGCACCACGCCTGCAAACCAACCGCCCCAAGCTCGGACGAGCTCGCGTTTGAGACGCATCCCACGATCGCTCCCGTAGAGCTGCAACGATTGCCCCATCAGCATGAAGAGGACCCCGGCTATCGTCGCAGCGGTCCACGCGCGCTGATCCCAGGTCTCTCCGCGGGCGTACGTCGGAAGCCACAGAGCCGCGTAGATCAGCACGAAATCGACGAGCCTCATCAGCGGGGCCAGCTGGGACTCGGGTGCGCCGCCCCATCCAGTGGGTTTATTGCTCGTCATCGATCCTTCAGCGACAGTATACGCATAGCGCCTGCCTTCCTCACTTCAACCTTGCAGGCGGCAGCTGGGCAGATTAATCAGGAACATGCGTCGGTGCACGGCAATCTTGCTTTCCATGACACTCGTCGCGGCGTGTGCGCGCAATCGTTACACGCCGGCGCCGACCTCTCCTGGTGACGATCCCGCGTTCTCGGCCCCCGAGCCGATCGTGCTACCCGGGCTCGAGTCGGATCCTGCGGAGGCACTGCAGCTCCTCCCGGGGGATGTGGTGCAGCTCACAGCCGTATCGGCCCAGACGGACGTCTATGAGGGCTTGATCGTCGACGCGTTGGGGCAGCTCCATGTTCCGCTTGCGGGCGACATTCAAGTGGGAGGTATGACCCTGTTAGACGCGGAACGCGCAATCGAAAAAGAGCTGCGGCGGTTCGATCGGTTCGTTCGAGCAAACTTAATCATCACCAGGCTCGACGGCCATGCCGCCGTGGTCGTGGGGGCGGTCGTGACACCCGGACGGGTGCAGGTGACTCCCGGCATGAGGCTCGCCGACTTGCTGGCCGAGTCCGGTGGTCCGGAGCGGGCGATATCCCGGGATATCCCGACCCTAGTCGGCAACCTCGAGCTGGCGCGTCTCATGCGAAATGGCGAAACGGTGCCTGTTAGCGTGCTTTTGGCCCGTGAGGGTGATCCGAAGCACAACATTCGCATTCGCGCAGGCGACCAGCTGTACGTGCCGCCGGTTACGGACCAGCTGATCATGGTATTGGGGGATGTGAACGCTCCTCAACCCGTGGCGTATCGAACGGGCATCCGTTTGACGGAGGTCCTCGCTCGCGCCGGGGGTATCAACACGGCCCGTGGCGACCGCAAGGATGTCCGGATTGTGCGAGGGCCTCTTCGAGAGCCGCAGGTATACACCACGAATTTGAAATCGCTCTTGGCTGGAAAGGGGACGGACGTCGAGCTCGCGCCGGGCGACATCGTGTACGTGACCAAGAGCTGGTACGCCAGCACCGGGGACGTGCTAAACGCAATTGCGCCGCTCATCTCGCTCGCCAACTCGTTCGCAATTCTTGCTGTTGCCGGCGCGATCAGTACCAGATAAATGCGACGACCTCTTTTCAACCGTCTCCTCGGTCCGAGTGTTGAGACCGAGGAAGTCGATCCGCGCGCCGTTCAGGGCCGGCTGCTCAAAGGCGAGGAAGAGGCGGTCGCCGGTGCCGCACAGACGCGCATCGAGCAGTTCACCGCAGGACGAGTCTGCAGCCGAATCGCGCTAAGCCGCCTCGGCGTCACCAAGGCCACGCCCATTTTGCGGGGCGAAGATCGAGCCCCGATTTGGCCTCCTGGCTTCGTCGGCAGCATCTCGCACACCGACGCGTGGTGCGCCGCTGCGGTGGCGCGTTCCACGGACGTTCGATCGATCGGCATCGACCTCGAGCCTGCGACCCCTCTCAAGCAGTCGCTTTGGCGCCGTGTATGCACCCAGCGCGAGCGAGAGCGGCTCGCCACGCTCGCCGATCCCGGCCTCACCGGGAAGATACTGTTCAGCGCCAAAGAAGCGGTTTACAAGTGCCAATACCCGCTCACCACGACTTTTCTCGGGTTTCACGCAGTGGAGATCGAGATGGACGACGGCTCCTTCGAGGCCGTCTTTCGGCAAGAGGTCAACGGCTTCCGCATCGGCGATGTGGTTCGGGGCCGCTATCTCGTCGAGGAAGGTTTGGTCGCCTCGGCATGCGAGCTCTTGCCATGAGCGACCGGAAGCTCACCGTCGTCATCGACGTTCCTCGGGGGAGCTTCCTCAAGCGTGACGACAATGGCGCCATCGACTTCGTGTCCCCTGTTCCGTGTCCGTTCAACTACGGGCACGTCCCGGGAACCCTTGCGGACGACGGGGAGGCCTGCGATGCGGTCGTCCTCGGGCCCCGGCTGTCTCTCGGGAGCACGTCGATCGTGCCCGTGCGCGGCCGCGTCGACTTCGTCGACTCCGGGAGGCCCGATCCGAAGTGGATCTGCTCCGGCGCCCCCATCAGCACGTTCCAGCGCTTCCAGGTGAACGCGTTCTTCCGCTTCTACGCATTCGTGAAGCGCGGAATCAACCGCTTTCGCGGCAAGCGCGGGCCGACCTGCTACCTCGGCTGGCTCTAGCATCTCGGGTCGTTCAGACTTCCCGACTCGCTTGCGTGAGTCGCTCGACATACGGATTCTTTCGTCTCTAGGGTCTGTGGACGCGAACGCCTGGGACCAGTTGGTTGGCGAGGACGATCCCTTCGTCGAGCACGGCTTCTTGTCTCTGCTCGAACGGAGCGGCTCGGTCGGCCGCGGCTCGGGGTGGGAGCCGGTCCACGTCACCGTGTGGCGTCGGAAGCGCCTGGTCGGAGCGCTTCCCCTGTATTTGAAGACGCACAGCTACGGAGAATACATCTTCGACTGGGGTTGGGCCGACGCGGCCATGCGACTCGGCGCTAGCTACTATCCGAAGCTGGTCTCCATGGTTCCAGTGACCCCCGTGACAGGACGACGATTCCTCTTTGCGCCCGGAGAGGACCCAGCCGCGTTGGCATCGCGCCTGATCGACGGATGCCTCGAGGTGGCCGACTCTGCGAAGGTCTCCTCGATTCACTTGCTGTTCTTGAACGCCGACGAGCGTGCATGGGTGGCGCGCGATGCGCGATTGATGGAGAGGCTGTCGTTCCAGTTCCACTGGCAGAACGAAGGGTACGAAACCTTCGACCAGTTCGTCGGGTCGTTTCGGTCCTCGATGCGTAAGAAGCTACGAAAGGAGCGACGGATCGCGGCCGAAGCCAATCTGTCGATCCGAAAGATGCGAGGCGACGAGCTCGGGCCGGACTGCTGGAGGACGCTCGAGCATCTCTATCGAGCCACCTGCCGGCGCAAGGGCTCCTATCCGTACCTGACCCCTCAATTCTTCGAGCTCGCTCCGTCGGCGCTCGACGGCTCACCGCTCGTATTCGCGGCCGTGGATGAGGGCCGAATCGTCGCTGCGTCTCTGAATTTCGCGAAAGGAAGCCACCTATACGGTCGCTATTGGGGAGCTTCCCAAAGACACGACATGCTTCACTTCGAGCTCTGCTACTATCGGCTCATCGAACATGCCATCGAGCACCGGATGAAGCGTTTTGAAGCGGGCGCCCAAGGTACGCACAAGCTCAGGCGCGGTTTGATGCCGGCGCCGGTCTACAGTGCCCATTGGATTCGTCATCCCGTGCTCAGGGAGGCCGTCGCGGATTTCCTTCCACGCGAGGCGGCTTCTGTTCGGCAGCAAATCGACGAGCTCAGCCGGCATGGCCCGTTCCGGCGTGAGGACGGGAGCGAGCCAGATATCCGCCGAGTATCCCGATGAGCACGCTGTTCATTTACTTCGGCGTTGCGCTCGGGGTTTCGTTTCTTTGCTCCATCCTCGAGGCAGCGCTGCTCAGCGTGACCCCCTCTCACGTCGCAAAGCTCGAGCAGGACCGTCCAAAGGTCGGCCGCAAGCTTCGAGCGCTCAAATCGCACATCGACCGGCCGCTTGCGGCGATCTTGAGCTTGAACACGATTGCAAACACGGCGGGCGCTGCGGGTGTGGGCGCCGAAGCCCAGCGCGTTTGGGGCTCGCAGGCTCTGGCGATCGCATCCGTCATCCTGACCTTGTCCATTCTGTTCGTTTCCGAGATCCTGCCGAAGACCCTGGGCGCGATGCATTGGCGCCGTCTCACCGGCTTCATCGTCGTGGTCTTGCCGCTTCTGATTCTTCTGATGCTGCCTTTGGTGTGGCTCTCCGAAGCAGCCACTCGGTCGTTGAAGCGGCGACGCGGTACCGAGAAGATATCGCGTGAGGAGTTCGCAGCGCTTGCCCGAGTCGGTGGAGAGCAGGGCGTCTTCGACGAATCGGAGATGAGGATCTTGCGCAATCTCTTTCATTTTGGCTCGCTGCGCACGCGGGACATCATGACGCCGCGCACCGTGATGTTCTCTCTCGAGGAGAACACGACCGTGAGGGATGCGATCGCCGAGCGTGGCTCCATGATCTTTTCGCGTATCCCCATTTGGAAGGACAACCCGGACCAGGTGACCGGCTACATTCTCAAAGATCACCTGCTGTTGCGCGCGGCTCGAAACGAGCTCGAGGTGCCCCTCAGGGCGTTTGCTCGCGAGCCGCTGATGGTCCCCGACACGATCCCGCTTCCTGCTCTGTTCGAGAAGCTGCTCGACAATCGCGAGCACATCGCGGTGGTGGTGGACGAGTACGGCGGCGTGGATGGAGTGGTCACCATGGAGGACGTTCTCGAAACCCTCATTGGGCTCGAAATCGTCGATGAAATGGACTCAGTCCAGGACATGCGAGCCATGGCGCGCGCGCAGTGGGAAGCGCGCGCGAAGCACATCGAAAGCAATCCGCCCGAGGCCCCCGAGGCCGCCGAGGCTCCCGAGGCGGCCAAGGCGGCCAAGGCGGCCGAGCCAAGCCGAGGCTCATGAAGGCTTCGGCCGCGGATCATGCGGTTCCGAGGTCCGGTCTCGCGCGCTGGATCTACGCGCTCAAGCCCGTGAGCTGGCCGAAGCTATTCGTTCCGGCGTTGTTGGGTCAGGTGCTCGGCGCGACCTCGGCCGAAGGTCTCGATCCCGTCGCGCTCGGCTGGGGGCTTGCCTTCACCAGCCTCGGGCTCGGCTTCATCGTCCTGCTGAACGACTGGGGCGACCGCCGGGTCGATGCGATCAAGCGAGAGATGTTTCCGGAAGGTTGCTCTCCCAAGACCATCCCGGATGGCATTCTGCCGGCGCCTGCGGTGGGGTTGGCGGGGGCGGTTCTGGGATGCGGCGCTTCGCTTGCTGCGGCAGGAGCGCAGCTGTCGCTCGGGCGATCGTTTGCGCTGCCGGCGGGGCTCGGCTGCATGCTGATATTCGTGGCGTACACGTTGCCGCCACTTCGTCTCAACTACCGCGGTGGCGGCGAGGTCCTCGAGATGCTCGGCGTCGGCATCGCCCTTCCTTCGTACAATGCCTATTTGCAGGCGGGCAGCATTTCGCCGACGAGCTGGCCCTGGATCGCAGGCTTTGCGCTGCTGAGCTTGGCTAGCGCAGCAGCCAGCGGGCTCTCCGACGAACAAAGCGATCGCATTGGTGGAAAAAGAACGCTTGCTTCCACCGTTGGCAACGCGGCGGCTCGGCGGGTATCCGAAACGTGCGTGCTTCTCGGGGCCGGAGTTTGGCTCGGCGCTTCGCTCTTGAAGCCTGCATGGGTGTCCCCGTGGGCGAGCATTCCCGCGCTGATCATCCTCGCCTGGAACTTCGCCCAGCTACGCAAAGTGAGCGACGAAGCCGTCACCAATGCGTTTGGTGCGCAAGGCGCCTACAAACTCCATCTGCACCGCGCTATTTGGCATAGTACGACCGTGGCCGCGCTCGTCCTCTGGCTCCAACCGAGTTTTGCATGAATGCCGAAGCCCTAGATCAGTCCATCACGCCGTTGACGGAGCTCGATGCGCGCATCGCGCAGACTCGTCACGGCCGTCTGACTCTCGATCCGCGGCGATCCATCGCGACCCCGTTGACCGAGGTCGTCTCGCGATTGGCCGACGGTCGCCAGTCGACGCACCTGACCGCTGCAGCTTCCGCGGTGGCCGAGGCGCAAATGCGCAACTTCCCAGACAACCTGTTCTGGGACTTCGACTTTTATCTCGCATCCATTCACGAACGCGCATCCGAAGCGGCCGACTATGCCGCCCATTTGAGCCACGTGGTCGGTCTGACGGTCCGACTGATGCAGCTCTATGGTCAGCAGTCGCCAATTCGGTTTCGATACGTGCACGACTTCATGTATGGCTTCGACTGGGCGCGATGGGTACGTCGCAAACCGGAGGCAAGAACCGGGTTCGCGCCCTTCGGTATCGAGTTTCTCCGGCAGACCGAGGCCCGAGGGCGCGATCTGTTGTCGTTGATCGAGGCAGACGACGAATGGTACCCGCGTCTCGAGGAAGGCGTGTCACGCAATCCGTTCCCCTTTCCCCGTGAGCCCGAAGACGAGCTTCGGCTCTACCGCAAGCTCGCGGCGCGGGGCTACGTGCCCGTTGAAGCGTGGCGCGTCGATGCTCGGCCCGACGCCAAAAGGGACTTCGACGCGCTTCGAGAGGAGACGGCTGCCTCGCTCGGACTGGGCGGTTAAAGCCCGAAGATCATTGCGATAATCCACAACCCCACCAACGTGTGGAGCGCGATGCTCGACCACCAGGCTGCCTGATACGGGTCGGTGCTCCGCGCGCTCACCAGCAGCGGCAAGAGCGGCGCCATGGAAACGACAGCGCGTGCGGGCACCGATATGGAGGGAGTCCACAGAAAAACGGCAAACGAGGCAAACGCGATTCCGGCAGACGCGAAGCGGCGCGCAGACGTCATGCCATGCCTCACCGGCCAAGTGTTCTTGTAGGCGCGCGCGTCATCCTCGACGTCGGGAAGCGCGGTGAGCACGTTGCTACAGATCCCCAACAGAGTCGCCGGCGCCATGATCCAACCAGGAGCAAGGAGGCTTTCTCCCTGTAGATAGTAGCCGAGTGAAGGCAATCCGACACCCATCCCGATGCCTTGCAAAAGCTCTCCTCCACCGCGGTAACTGAGCCGCAGCGGCCCGAAGCTGTAGAGCCACATCAGAACGAGGGCGGCGACCCCATACACCGGTGCCCAGGTGCGGCCGAGAAGCATCAAGGTGCACGAATAGACAAGCAGCGAGACGGCTGCCCCTATCGCCGCGCGCGCAACTTGCAGTGAGCTCAGCTTCCCCTCCGGGATCACGCCGGATCCTCCCGACAGCGGCGTACGTCGCGCGCTGTCTGCGTCCCGGTCTGCGAAGTCGTTCGCGAAAATGATGAACAGATGATTCAAAACGCCCCAAACGAGCGCCGCACCGAACCATCCCCAGGCGAAACGATTCGTGACGTGCCAAGCCGCGATTTGTCCGAGAAGCAGCGGAACGGCGATGTTTACATGCGCAAGTGGCCGGGCTGCCTGGATCCAATTCTTCATGCCGTCGGCTTCCTCGATACCAAGTTTCGATCCTGCTAGGAGTTCGGCGTGAATGCGCCTTTCCTCACGCGGCCCGTTCAGTTCTTCACAGGGAAGGGCGGGGTGGGCAAGTCGACGGTCTTGGGGGCGCTTGCCACTGCCTCGGCTCGAGCGGGGAAGCGACCGCTCATCGTCGAGCTCGGGATTCACACCTCGTCATCGCACTTGTTCGATGGGCCCCATGTGGGCTACGAGCCGTCACAGATCGCTCCTGGAATCCATGCGACCCGGGTCGTGTTCGAGCCGGCCTTGATCGACTACGTCACGTCGCGTCTGAAGCTGCGGGCCATCGCAATTCTCGTGGCCAGGAACAACTCGCTGCGCCGCCTATTCATGGCGGCGCCGGGCGTCGACGAGATCGTCACCTTGCATCGGGTGGCGCAGCTCGCAGCCGAAGGATGTTGGGACCCCATCCTCGTCGACCTCGAATCGACGGGCCATGCGCTCATGTTCTTCGACTTGCCCGGGGTCCTCGAGGTGTTCCTGAAGGACGGGCCGCTTCGCCAAGTCCTCGACAGTGCGACCGCCCTCGTGCGCGACCCGGCGCGCAGCGCCGTTCACATCGTCACGGTGCCCGAGCCCCTCGCGGTTCGCGAAACGGTTCAGCTCTACGACGGTCTCAGGGGTCGAAAGGATCTCCATCTGGGCCATCTCTTCATCAACCGTATGCCGCGCCAGTGGCTCGATGAGGCGGAGGAACGCCTGGTCGAGCGCGAGCTCGAAGGGGCCAGCGTGGGACAGCCCTGGGCCGAGGACTTGGCGCTCGCGGAGTATCTGACCCAGCGCCGAAGAACGGCGGAAAAATGTCTTCGCGGTCTTCGACGCGACATCCCGTTGCCCACGGTGATACTCGACGAGCACGAAGAAGACAGCGCCCGCATCATCGAGGCGCTTTGTGGAACGCTCCTAAGCTTGGAGGTGTGGTGATCGAGATTCCGAGCGATTGTCGCCTCGTGTTCTGCGTGGGTGTCGGGGGTGTCGGGAAGACGACCTTCTCCGCTGCGCTCGGGCTTCGAGAGGCGCTCCGAGGGCGGTCGGTATTGGTGCTGACCGCCGACCCCGCACGCCGCCTTGCAGACGCGCTCGGCGTGGATCGGCTCGTGGACGTGCCTTCCGACGTGCCCCTTCCGGATGGCTCCTCCTGTGGCGAGCTTCACGCCGCCATGCTCGAGACCAAGGCCAGCGCGGACGAAATCATTCGACGGGCGGCGAGCAATGCCGACCGCGCGCAACGCGTCCTCGACAACCGGATCTATCAGGCATTCTCCAGCACGCTCGCGCGCTCCCATGCGTACGCCGCCATGGAGCGCGTGCACGAAACCACACACGACGACCGCTACGACCTAATCGTCGTCGACACCCCACCAGCGCAAAGCTCGATCGAGATACTCGATGCGCCTGCGCGTTTGGTGAGCTTTCTCGATCAGCGCGTCGTTCGTTGGTTTCTCCGAGCCTCCGACGAGCCTTCCCGTCTTGCAGGCGGAACGATTGCGCAGCGTCTGTTGAAGGCTGTCGCAGGAGACTCGCTGGTGGCTGCTCTCACGGAGTTTCTGACGGAAATGGCGTTTCTGAGAAAAGGGTTCGCCGAACGCGCAAGCGCTCTCCACCAGCTGATGCAAAGCGAAAAGACGCGTTTCGTGCTCGTGTCCTCCGCCGAGCCCGTGGGCATCGAGGCGGCGCGGTCGGTCGCTGCCGAAGTCGCCGATCGAGGTTTTGAGCTCGCGCACGTCGTGTTCAATCGAGCGTTCGTTCCCGAGGTGGACGTCTCTACCGACAGGACGGACACCTATCCCCCGTCGCTCGTGCGGCTGGCTCCGAAGCTTCGGCAGATGCGGGCGTGGCTGGCAGCCGAGCAAGCATGGAAGACCTCGAGCATGAGGGCATTGTGCCAGGAGCTCGACGTTCCGACCTGGGCCTTGCCCGAAGGAAATCGGCCGCTCGGTAGCACGTCCGCACTGGCGGCGTGGATCGATCGAGTCCGTGCCATCAAACCCACCGGATAGCGCATACGCGCCTTTTCGTGGCATCTTGTGCTACCAAGAGGGCTGATGGAGCACGTCATCAAACACGATCTGAGCCCAGAGCGCGCCAAGAAGGCCGCCCAGAAAGCCGCGGAGCACTACACCAAGAAATGGGAGAAGTACGACGCGGAGACCGTTTGGAAGAGCGAGACCGAGGCCGAGATCACGTTTCACGTCAAGGGCGTGAACGTGGCAGCCACCGTGGAGCTGCAGCCCGGGCAGGTCGTCATCGACATGAAAAAGGTGCCCCTTCTGCTTCGTCCCTTCAAGAACATGGCGCTCGACATCGTCCACAAGACCATGGACAAGTGGATTGCCAAGGCCAAGCAGGGCGAGCTCGACGACTGAGCGTCGCGGCTATGCGCTGACGAACTGCTTCAACGCAGCGTCACCGTGGACGTTCCGGAGCTTTCGCAACGCAAGGGCTTGAAGCTGGCGAATGCGTTCGCGGCTGAGTCCGAATTCGCGTCCGATCTCGGCCAGTGTGTGTGACTCCTTCTCTCCAATTCCGAAACGCATGCGGATGATTCGTTGCTCGCGCGGATTGAGCGCTTCCAACGCCCTCATGACGGATTTCGATAGATCCTCGTCGATGACCGAATCCATCGGTGTGGCGCCTTCTTCATCGGCGATTAGGTCGCGAAGCTCGCTCGTTCCGTCGTTGCCGACCGGCATTTCGAGCGATACCGTATCACGGGAGATCATGAGAAGGTTGGCCACCTGGTCTGCAGGGAGCTTCATGCGCTTCGCGATCTCTGCGGCGGTTGGCTCTCGCCCGAGCTCACCCGTGAGCTTGCGGGTCATGCTGGTGACCTTGGTGAGAAGCTCACAGGCGTGCACCGGGATTCGGATCGTACGCGCTTGATCGGTGGTAGCCCGTGCCATGGACTGCCGAATCCACCAAGAGGCATAAGTGGAGAGCTTGTAGCCGCGCCGATAGTCGAACTTGTCGATCGCGCGCATCAAGCCCATGTTCCCCTCTTGAATCAGATCCATGAAGGGCAAGCCGCGCTTGAGGTATTTCTTCGCGATGGCGACCACCAGCCTCAAGTTGGCCTCGACCATCTCGGACTTCGCTCGCTCGACGTTGGCATGCGCGGCCGACACGACCTCGCGTAGCGCGAGGAGCTTGCTTGCAGAGAGGCCGGAGTCCGCCTCGGCCTTCTTGCGTTCCGCCGATCCTGCTTCACACGAAGCCGCGTAGGATTCGAGCGCCCGCATCACCTCCTCGAAGGTAGGCTCGATCACGGCCTCCCGCACCGCGAGCTCGCCCGCCGACACACGCGCACAAACCTCCGCGATGTCATCGGCGTGGAATCGATGCTTGACGATCGCGTCGTAGATGATCTGGCGTCCCTTTTCGATCTGACGGGCCAGCTCGACCTCGCCCTCGCGAGTCAGCAAGCTCACCGCGCCCATCCAGTCGAGGTAGCTCTGCACCGGCTCCGCGCTCAGCACGTTGGTCTTCTCCGCGGGGTTCGACGCGCGGCGCCGGTCGCCCCTTCGATTGCGGCCAGGGGCTACGGTCACCTCGACCCCTGCGGCCTCCAGACGTCGGAGAAAGCGCCGAACGTTGCCCTGCGTGGCACCCATCTTGGCGACGACCTCCGAGGCCTCGTCATAGGTGATCCATCCACGGCCCTTCACAGACTCGAGAACCTGGCTCATGATTGCGCTCTCACTAGATTTTTTTTCCTTCATTGCTGCTTCTCCGGGCTTTCTAAGCGTGTGGTACCACTAGCCTGGAAAATTAGCAACCATATGATCAAAAAAATCTAGTTTCACTGTGAGCAGAACATCACCTCCCCGGTCGGGCTCTTTGGAAGATTCCCAAAAGCCGTTTGCTTCTGGACCTTTGACTGGGGTACGCCTGCGCGGTGCCAGGCTTCCGAGAATACGATTCATACGATGCGCTGGGCCTCGCGGACCTGGTCCGGCGGGGGCAGGTCAACAGCGCCGAGCTCGTCGAGGAGTGCATTGCGCGGATCGAGCGGGTGAATCCCCAGATCAACGCGGTGGTCTTCGAGCTTTTCGACCGCGCCCGTGCCCAAGCTCGCCACGCGCCCGGCGACGGACCTTTCACGGGTGTTCCCTTCCTCATCAAGGATTTGATCCAGCGCATTCCGGGTGTTCCGACGCAGGAAGGCTCGCGCTTCTTCGAGGGCTGGACGCCCACCGACGAAACCTATCTCTATCGGCGCTGGCTCGATGCCGGCATCGTGCCGGTCGCCAAGACTGCAACGTCGGAAATGGGCTTGCTGCCAGTCGTCGAAACCGAGCTGCACGGGGTGACGCGCAATCCTTGGATGCTCGATCGCACGGCAGGAGGTTCGAGCGGCGGCTCCGGAGCAAGCGTCGCGGCCGGGATCGCACCGATGGCTTCGGGTGGCGACGGCGGCGGATCGATTCGGATCCCTGCTGCGTGTTGCGGTCTGTTCGGTCACAAACCGTCTCGCGCTCGTAATCCATCGGGCCCCACCGTGAGCGAGCACTGGTCCGGTTTCGTCTCCGAGCACGTGCTGACACGCAGTGTGCGCGATAGCGCTGCGATGCTCGACGCAACGCACGGTCCCGATGAGACGGCTCCCTACTACGCGGCCCCGGTGCAAGGAACGTTCTTCGGGGCGACCGAACGGGATCCGCGGCCACTCCGCATCGCGTTTCACAGCGAGCCGGCCTTGCCTGCCACGGTGCATCCGGACTGCAAGCATGCAGTGGAAGACGCGGCAAGGGTTTGCAGCGAGCTCGGCCATCATGTCGAGGAAGTGGCACCCAATCACGATGCGCTCGAGCTCGCGCGCGCTTTTCTTATCGTGGTGGGCGCAAACGTCGCTGCCGAGATTCGCGAGGGCGAGCAAATGATGAATCGGCGGGCGAGGCCGAAGGACTTTCAACTGACCACTTGGATCACGAACATGTTCGGCAAGGCCGCCAGCGCAAGGGATTTTCTGGTGTCACTCCGCGTGCTTCAAGCCGAGGCCCGTCGGCTCGTCCGCGTCTACCGGGACTACGACCTCGTGTTGACCCCGACGCTGGGGACGCCGCCTGTGCCGATTGGCGAGCTCGACCTGCACGGGCTCGACTTGATCGCGCAGAAGTTGGTGTCGAGGCTCAATTGGAGCGCGCT
>LJTN01000033.1 GCA_001303415.1 Myxococcales bacterium SG8_38 | reverse complement strand
CCGTGGAACCTCGTGTCGCGTTTTTTCCGAGCCCGGTCGGGCGCTAGAAGCTGTAGCCGGCGCCGACCGCGATGATGGGGAAGGCGTCGGGGTAGAAGGGGTTTCTGAGCACGGCGAACTTGATCGAGGTTGCCACGAAGGCTCCTCTGCCGACGCCGAGCATGAAACCGCCACCGAGGAGTAGGTTGCCGTAGTTCGTTCGGTCCGAGCGAAAGTCGCCCTGTTTGAAGCCGGTGTTGATGAGCTCACCTTCCACCAAAAAGAAGAGCATCTCGATCGGGAAAAGCCTCACGAAGATCGAGCCGCCATAGGTGTGCCAGCTCACGTCGGGAACGGGGACGCTGTCTTTCGCGTACTCGTAGCGAAGCGCCAGCCCCGGCTCGACGATTCGCTTGAAGATGTAGGACACCTGCGGCGACACCCCGACCGAGATGAACCCGGTGGCCACGCCAAACCCGATCCCGCCACCGACACGAAGGCGGCCCGGTTTCTCCTTTGGCGCTGGGGGCTTCTCGGGCTCGGCGGGTTGTGAAGCCGGCTCCGGCGGCGGAGGCAGGGTAGAAGGGCTCGGCAGCTCGGAGGGCGGCTCGGTGACGATCTCAACCTCCGACTCCTCCTGCGCAGCGGCACGGCGAGCATCCCCAAAGACACCAAGCCCCAAGGCCGCAGCCAAGAGCGCCCCAAGCCAAGCCAGGCGAAGCACCCTTTCTTTATAACAGAAAGACGTCCTCCAGATCGTCAAAGGCGGTCGCGCGCCACCGCGCGAGAGGACTCTGGCCCTCGAGAAGGTCCTTTGTCGCGGCAAGCACGGCGGGAAGGTCCACGAGATAGCAGTACGGGTCCGCTGAAGCTCGCACACCAACCCCCGGGGGAAGGTCCATGGGAGGCAGCCACGAAATCATCTTGCGATGCTCGCCATCCAGCACGGCGCGCACGGCCACGTTGCCGAACCGACTTCCAAGCAGTCGATCGAACGCGCTCGGCCGCCCACCACGTACGACGTGTCCGAGCACGGTGATTCGGGTTTCGATGTCCTCGTGATCCTCGCCCGTCGCCTCGCAAAGCCGTTCGTCCACGAGTGACTTGAGCCGGTCGGTCGGCGTGGGAACACCCTCGGCCTTGATTGCGACCACCTTTTGATTCTCGCGGTGTCTCTCACGGACGGTGAGAATCGTGTTGACCACCGAATTGACCAGCTCTTCCTCAGTTCGAACCGCCTCGGGGAACAAGACCATGTTCGCGCCGGACGCGATGGCGGAGGTCATCGCCAGATAGCCGCAATCACGTCCCATGACCTCGATGATGAAGGTGCGGCCATGCGCGCTCGCAGTGTCGGCAATACGGTCACACGCTTCCACGATCGTGTTCATCGCGGTGTCGACGCCGATGGCCAAGCCCGTCAGGGCAATGTCGTTGTCGATCGAAGCGGGTATCCCGATGCACCGGACGGGCCAGTCTTTGGCTTCGTGAGGGTCGCTCAACAGCGTGAGCCCGGTGAGGGAGCCGTTGCCCCCGATGACGATCAGCCCATCGACCCCCTGCTCCGTCAAGAATGCGCGTGCGTGATCGCGGGCTGCCACTTCGTGGAATCGCTTGCAGCGGGCTGAATGCAGAATTGTCCCGCCCTCGCGCAGGATGCTGTTGACCTCGTCGGCGCTGATCGGCGCGATCGCGCCGTCCAAGAGGCCGCGGTATCCATGTCGGATGCCGAGCACCCGATGCCCCTTGGCCAGAGCAACCATCGCGGCGGCCCGAATCGCAGCGTTCATTCCGGGGGAGTCGCCGCCGCTAGTGAGAATCGCGATCGTTTTCGACACCGGCCCTCCTCTGACGAGCTGCCCTTATCTCATGCCTCCGGGACCGCCGCCAAGACGGATTCCGCCAAGGTCGGCTGTTGCACGAGCCCAACTGCGGTAAGCTCCGCAGATGGACGAACCCGCGGTCGTGTCCCGGATCGTGCACGACTCTTACGAGCGATCGGCGCGCTTGATGCCCAGTGGGCTCTGGTGGGAGCGTCTCGACGAGGATTTCGCGCGAAGACCCGAAAAGTTCGACCTGGCAACGGCCGATCGCTTGCAGATTGGCGCCGCGGCAGCGTTTGATCACGCCGTCAGGGCGGTCTTTGGGACGATGGTCGGCGCGACCGCGATTCCGTTTGGTTTCAATCCCATCGAGCTGCGGCGGTCGATGCGGAGCGTCGGCCTATACGCCGAGATGGCGGAGTCTGGCGACCCCACCCGCTTTTTCCGAGAGCCACCATCGGGAGTACGCGTGCGCGTGAAGAGAGGCCGATGGTTTCCGCGTTTCGAGCCTGAGGACGGCGTGTGCGAGGTCGTACGCTTCGACAGCCCGTTTCAACCGGTTCATCCCGACCAGCACCGTCCCTACCTACGCCACGAGCGCAACCGTGTCGCGTATGCGCGAATGATCCGGCACCGCGATGGGCCACGACCCACGATGGTCGCGATTCATGGTTTTACGGCCGAAGGGTATTTGATCAACGAGTGGTTCTTCGCCTTGCCGTGGTTCTATCGAATGGGTTGCGACATCGCGCTATTCACGCTTCCGTTCCACGGGCCGCGCCAGACTAGATTCTCGCCCTTTTCGGGGCACGGCTTCTTTGCGGGCGGCTCGTCTCGATTCAACGAGGCGGTCGCACAATCGGTTTTCGACTTCCGGATCTTGCTCAACTGGCTTCAGCGCGAACGAGGCGTGGAGCAAGTGGGAGTAACGGGCTTGAGCCTGGGCGGTTTCATCTCCGCGATGCTCGCCAGCGTCGAAGACAAGCTTGCTTTCGCGCTCCCGAACGTCCCCATCATCAGTGTCGCCGACTTGATGCTCGAATGGCAGCCGATCGGAGCATTGATGCGCGCAGCCCTCGCCGTCACGAAGCTAGGCCCTGCCGATGCACGGCGGCTGGTGGCGGTGAGCTGTCCGCTCACGTATCCGCCGGTCCTTCCTCCGGAGCGGCTCATGATCGTCGGCGGCGCCGGTGACCGTCTTGCACCGCCGAAGCACTCCCGTCTGCTTTGGGACCACTGGCAACGTTGCAGGATCTATTGGTTCCCAGGCAGCCATAGCATCCACCTCGACAGGGGTAAGTACTTGACCGAGATGGCCCGCTTCATGGTGCGCGCCGGGTTCTTGCAGCCAGGAAGAAGTCGATGATCCCCGTAGCCAGCCTCGATGCGGCGATGCTGTACGCCGAAACCAAAGAGATGCCCATGCACACGATGGGTGTCTTGATCCTGGAGCCGGACGCGGAGTCACTTGCCGACGTGGGGGGAAAGTCGCCCTTCGAGGTGGCTCAGCAGCGGTTCGCGGAGCGCATTCACCTGATCCCGGCCTTCCGGCGGCGTCTGGTGCAAGGACCGCTGCAGATCGGTGATCCGCACTGGATCGAAGACCCAGCCTTCGATCTCGACAATCACCTGGTACACATCACCCTTCCCTCCCCAGGCACCATGCGAGAGCTCAGCAAGCTCGTCGGCACGTTTGCCTCGAGCTGCCTCGACCGCGATCGGCCGCTTTGGAAAGCGGCGCTCGTCGAGGGGTTGGAGGGCGGCAAGATCGCGATGATCATGAAGATTCACCACGCGGCCATGGACGGAGGACGCGCGGCAAGAATTTCCAGCCAGCTCTTGGATACGAGCCAGAGGGGCAGCGAGATTCCTCCTCCCGAGGAGCCGTGGATCCCCGATCGCGAGCCGTCGATCCCGTGGCTTGCGGCCGATACCCTCCGCACGTTGGCTGGGAAGCCGCGCCGCGCCGCGGAGGCGGCGGCAAAGGTGGCCTCCGCCGTTCGCGCCAGAGCGCGAACGCCTCGCGCCGAGGTTCCAGAGGGAGAAGGGGCGCAGAAGGTGCCGCTCTTCGAATCGCCGCCTACCCCATTCAATGGAGCGCTCACCCCGAACCGCTCCGTGTCGCTTGCGGACGTTTCTTTCGACGACGTGAAGGCGATCAAGCGCGCATTTGGCACTACGGTGAACGACGTGGTGCTCGCGGCTTGCTCTGCAAGTCTGCGATCCTGGCTCATCGCGCACGGAGGGCTTCCCAAGCGTCCCTTGGTTGCCACCGTTCCCGTATCGGTCCGACACGATGGCGAAGACGCGGGCAATCGCGTTTCGGTGATTCGCGTGCATCTACCGATCCAAACCGATGACCCCGTGGAGCGGCTCATGAGCCTCCACGGCGAGACGACCCGCCAAAAAGCGCGCCATGGTCGCGGCGGCGCCGGCGACGTGCTCAAGAACTTTGCCGACGTGGTGAGCAACATCAGTGTGCCGTGGATTCTGACCCACGCCATGGAGCTATATTCCTCGTGGCATCTCGCCGATCGAGTGCCTCCCCCTTGGAACCTCGTCATTTCGAACATCGCAGGCCCCCCTGCGCCTCTGTACGCCAACGGCGCAAGGCTCACCCAACTCTTTCCCCTAGGCCCCGTGACGCAGGGCTCCGGCCTCAACATCACGGTGATGAGCGTGATCGATCGGCTGTGCTTCGGCGCGCTCGCATGCGAGGACTTGGTTCCCGACGTCGACGACATCGGCAAGGGCTTCGTGGACGAGATTGAGCGGCTGCGCGCGGGGGTCGCGGGGTAGGACGCCGACCGCCGGGGCTCGGCGGCTGCCACGGTGGCCGTGCGGGGTTGGACTCGCCCGCACACTCAGAAGGCTTTGCCCTCTTGGAGGCCCAAGCGCTTCCCGATGCTGGCCAGCGGGCAGAAACCGGTGAAGGACGCCTGAAACATGTTCAGCCCGACGAATAGGGGCAAGAGGAGCCAGGCGATGTGGTGCGAATAGGCCAGCAACACGCCTGCCGTGACCATGATTCCTGCAACCCGAAAAACCAGCTTGTCGATGTTCATGAAGTTTTTCCTTTCGTTTGATGTCTTCAGAACGAGTAGCGAAGTCTCGCGTACACGTTCGTGTTCTCTTGGAGTTGTCCGAAGAAGGTGAAGTCGTCGCGGCCGAACATGAGATTCGCGCCGAAGACGAAAGCCAACGGATCGATGATCTTGTAGGCGATGCGAGGCCGGATGTACGTATCGAGCTCGTTCGGCGAGAAGAAGGCGAACAGCGATAGCTCCAGCCTGTCGAGCACCAAGAGCTGCGTGAGCCGCAAGGTGAGCAAATGTCGAAACTCGTCCGGCTCGTACTGCGGAAACAGCGAGTTGGCGATGAGGTCGTCGTAGTGGACCGTGTACTCGAGATAGTATTGCAGGCCCATCTGAAACTTCGGGAATAGCTCGCGCTCGTAGCCCACGAGGCCCCGCAGCTGCGGATTTGGAATCGCCGCATCGGTGCCGTCACGATCCTCAAACGAGTCGTAGTATGCCGCCTCGACGTTGAAGAGGCCGCCGAACATGGGCCCGCGGACGCTGGCGCCGTAGACCGCCAAGCGCGCATAGGTGAGCCCTTGCACGCTGGTGGGGTCGGTCGGATCGGCCAAGTCGAACGCCGTCGGCTGGGGCCAATAGCCTACGTAGCCATAGGCGGCGAGCTCGTACGCTCCTGCCGTGCCATAGAGCCGCCCGTGCACGGTGCCGTTTCGAAGGCGCTGCTCGGGGAACAGAGGCTCGATGGGTGTGAGCGGGGAGCGGTCGCCTATGATGTCGCCCGCGAAGGGGTTGAAGAACGACAGGCGCTCTCCGTCGATGAACCGGTCGGGCTCGAAGATGGGAGTCCAGACCAGGTCTAGCCCCACCTTTTTGATCGTGAATGTGGTGATGATCGAATTCGAGGGCGCCTTCAGGTACTCGTCCGCGCGCCCGATGAAGAATGAATTGAAGTCCTTCGGGAACAGATCGTTTAGGAACAGGAAATCACCGGTTCCCCAGGTCAGCACCTGCCGCCCGAATCGCATGTTGAACCAGCTGCTTGGGCGCACGAAGACCGACGCGTCGCGGATGTCGAACCAGATTCGCATCTGGACGGCATCCGCAAATATGTCACCGCGAAATCGCGCGCTAGCTACCTCGTGCGTCGCGTCGAGATTCAGCCGGAAGCGTGCCTCGTTCGCAACGAACTCGTTTGCGCTCGCGCTGCTGCGAACCACCCGTGGCGCAGTCAGGACCTCGACGAAGCCGCCAAGCTCGAACTGGAAGGCCGTGCCCTGAGGGCTGTCCTCCGCTTGCTCCTCCCACTCGTCGAACTCACCCCAGTCCTCCTCGCTGGCCTCTTCGAGAGGCTCGGTGTCCCCGGCGGCCTCCTCGGGGCTCGCGGCACTGTCGGCCGCGTCCACGGGGCCTTCCGCCTCGCCCTCGAACGACTCCTCGGTCAGCGACTCCTCGGGCGTCGGCTCACCCTGCTCCGGCTGCGCGAAAGCCCGGGAAGAGAGGGCGAGCGCCGCGAATGCCGCTGCCGCGATCAGCAAGCACCGCCATGGGCTCGAGCGGCGGCGGCACTGTCCGGTCGTACAGAACGTGGGTCTCATCGATTACCGTCCTTCCGGGGGACGCTGCGAATCAGCGCAACCACTTCTGTGGCGGATTGCGCAACGAGGTCTCGACGAAGATGTCGTCTGGAATCCCGAGGTCGTACTGCACGCTGCTGATGTCGCTCAGCGTGTAACCGCCAGACTCGAGGTCACTGACTTTCATCCGCGTGATGGTGGGCAACCCCTGGATGGTTTGCACCTGCGCAGTTTCGATCCGGCGGTACACCTTTCCCTGCGAATTGACGTATTCGATCTTGCTGGGAAGGAACGTCTTCTTGTTGATCCACAAGGTGTAGTGCGCAAACTCGACCCCCGTGGTGCTCTTCGGCGTGCTCTTCACCACGTATTCGGTGTCAGTGGTCTCGAGCAGCTGGTGATTGTCCTCGGCCGGATGCCGGCCCGAGATGTCTTCGTAGAAGAAGTGGGTGCCGACGAAGCTCGTGCGCTCGTCGCTCGCCGCAATTCGCTTGACGAGGTCGAGCCCCGGCAAGTACAGCCATCGGTCGTCGTCTTTGCCAGCGTGCTTCTTCACGAGAAACGTCGTGTTGCGAACGTCGGCCGGTTGGTCGAAGACGACCAGGTAGTTCTGGTCCCCGCCGTCTTTGAGATCCCGCCGAAGAACCGAGAATTGCCGCCGCTGGGAGCGGCCCTTGCCGTCGACGATCTTCATTCGGATGAGGGCTCGCCCGTCCTTGCCGGCGTAGTACTGCGCCACGTTGGTTCGATCGACGATCTCACGCGCATCCTTCAGGTCCTCTGCGCCTGCTGGAACGCTAGACACGGAGAGGACGAATCCGGCAGCCAATGCTGCCAACCAGGTTTTCATGATGGGTTTCATGTCGTTTGCTCCTTGTTGGTAGCCAAGGGCGCCGAGCTGCGTTCCGCGCTTTGCGGCGCCCGTTCCCTCTTTGGGGAAAGCCAGTTCTGAATGTTGATCATGATCGCGGGGAGCAACATCACGGTGACGATGCTCGAGACGGCCATGATGGCGGCCATCAAGAAACCCACGGTGTTGTACGGAACCAGGGGAGCCGCCAGCAAGGGCAGGAAGCCGATGGCGATGACGATCGCATTGCGGGTGATCGCCCTTCCCGGCTCTTGGAACATGAGTCTCATCGTCTCTCTCCAGTTTCCGGTTTCGGCCTGAATCACGCGGCTGCGCTCGAGGAAGTGAATCGCAAAGTCCACGGAGAGGCCGAGTGTCAGCGACGACAGCACGGCCACCGGCATGTCGTAGTCCTTGCCAACGAGCCCGATGAGCCCGTAGGTGAGCACGATGGTGATGGTGAGTGGCACCATGCTCAATACGCCATAGATGGGCGACCGGAACAGAACCATCATCATGATGAACACCATGACGAATGCCCCCATGAGGCTCTCGAGCATGCCGCCGACCATTTCATCCTGCCAGATCACGTTGAGATAGGTGAGGCCGGCCCACTCCGCGCGGAGACCCTCGGGTGGCGGATTCTCCGCCAGGAACGCGTCGATCTCGTTCTTGACGGCCGTCATGTCCTGGTTGTCACCGCTCTTGAGCTGGAACCAAACGGTGGCTTCCCTGTAGTCGGGCCTCACCAGGTGCCAGAGATCGTTCGGCCGGTGCGAAGATTGGAACTGCAGCAGTGTCTGCGCGACGCCTTCGTTCGTATCTGGAATTCGGTAGTCCCGTTCCTCGCCGCTTATGAGCTCCCGATACACCGTCTTGACGACGTTGGTGATCGAGCTCGTCTTACCGACGAGTGGAAGAGATTCAGCCTCCTTTTGCAGTCGATCCATGTACGCGAGATGCTCCGGCTTCTGGAACGTCTTGCTCTGGGTTTGCGCCTCTTCGAGGGCAGCTTGGACCTTCTGCCATCGATCCGACTCTTCGCCGGTCGTGTCGAAGGCGAGATTCGAAGTGGCTTCGATCAACGCATCGGCAACGGTGGTATCGCCCTCTTTGCTGGCTGCGACGGCCTCTGCTCTCACTTCGTCCCACCGGGTGCGAAGCGCTTCAGGCGCATCTTTCAATGCGGTATCGCCGGCGGCCATGATCTCGCCCTGAGGATCGGCGTCTTGCTTCAGGACTAGATAGGCCATGTACGTGCCGGCCAGCTCGCGGTTCAGCACCTCGTCCGCGACGCGGATCCTGTGGGAGGGCTTGAACCATCGCACCGGGTTGTCGTTGATGTTGATCTGCGAGATCCCGTAGCCGCTGATGGCGATGACGACGGCCGTGACCACGAGAATCGGCTTGGCGTAACGAAGGCTCTTGGCGCCTGCTGCTTCCACCACGCGACCGAGAAGGCCGCCTTCGTGGGCATCCCGTTTACTCGACAAGAGCTTGACGAGCCGCTTCTCGGGAAGCGCAGACACGTACGCAGGGATGAAGAGAATGGTGAGCACGAACGCCAGACCGATTCCGAGCGCCACGAACGCTCCAAAGACACGAACCGGTGGGATGGGCGTCAGCATGAGCGATAGGAAGCCGGCCGCCGACGTGAGCGAGGTGTAGAGCATGGGCGAGAACAGATCTTTCACGACCTCCTTGATCGCGGCCTTTCGATCGCCGTGCCGGGGATAGATGTCGACGAATTCCGACAACATGTGCACGGAATCCACCACGGCGATGGGCATGAGAAAGATCGGAATCATCGAGCTCATGATGTGCACGGTGAATCCGCTCGCGATGAGCGCGCCCATGGTGATGGTCACCGTCGTCACCGCAACGATCATCGGTGACAGCACCAAGGTGAACGATCGAAAGAACCACCACATTAGAAGCAATATCACCAGCGCAGCGAGCGGCGCTGAGATCGCCATCTCCTTGAACATCTCGACGCCAAACGTGTCCTCGGCCACGGGCAGACCAGTGATGTAGAACTGGTCCGTCGTGGTGCCGAATCCGTCGACCATCGCTTGAATCTCTTCGGAGATGCGGTGACTCTGGTCCTTGCTTTCGATCGGAACGTAGAGGGCGATGCTCTTTCCATCGTCGGACACGACGGTGCCGCGAAGCATGGGCAGCCTCAGTGCCGCTTCCTTGATGGCTAGCGCCTCTTCCGGGGCTTTCGGGGGCTGCTCCATCAGCCATTCGAATCGAATGGTCCCGGGGCCGGCCTGCTCGATGTTGTCCATGGTGGACGGTCCGAGAACGTCGCGTGCGATGACGCCATCGATCGACTTCACGCGCTCGTTGAGCTCATGGATGCGACCGAGCGACTCCGGATTGAAAACGCCCTGCGGCTCCGTCTCGTTGACGATGCCCACTACGATCAGGTCGTGAAGGGCGAATTCCTCTTTGGTCTCATTGTGGAACACCCTGGCGGGGTCTTCCTCGGACAGCATGTTCTCGGGATCGGTATCGATCCGTATGAAAGGAATCGCCGAGCCGAGCCCCAAAGTCAGGACAGCTAGGCCGACGAACACCAGCCGGGTGTGTTGCAGCGGAAAGTCGAGAATCTTTCGTTTCATGTGGTCAGCTCCCTTGGACTTGGGTTGCACTGTATGACCACATGAGCATATAGTCAAGAAGTGATTTTTCTTTCAAACGGGTTTATAAAGGAAGAGCCATGCCGAAAACCTCCCTAAATCCTCGGAACTTAGACGCGGTCGCCACCCGCTTCCGCATCCTGGGGGTGCCGCTTCGCTTGCAGATCCTGAACGAGCTGGCGGAAGGGGAGCGCACCGTCACCGATCTCGTCGAGGCCACTGGAAGCACACAGCCCAACGTCTCGAAGCACCTCACCACGTTGCTCGCACACCGCTTGGTCAAGCGTGAGCAGCGAGGCAACTCGGCCTACTACTCGGTCGCCGATCCAGCGGTCTTCGATCTGTGCGAGATCGTGTGCGGCAACATCGAGCGCGCGCTCGACGAGGAACGCCGGGCATTCGGCGGCTGAAAACCGAAGAGGCGCCCCGGCCGCACGCCGGGACGCCTCGATCGAGTCATGCCCGCAAAGACTCAGCGGTACGCAAACGACATCTGAATCGAATGCCGTCCACGGTGGCGCGCCCGTTCGGTCTGCCACTTGGAAAGCTCTACCAGCTCGTCGAGAATCCTGACCTTCCGCGCATAGTATCCATGCCGACCGTGACCGCGATGCGGATGCCGTTCGAGCGCGATGAGCTCGTCGTTCAGGGCTCGCAGGTGCATCACATAGCGCTGGTTGTAGGGATGGCGCACCGATTCGCGGATCTCTCGGTCGAGCCACGCATCGAGTCGCCGATCGGCCACCCATTGCCCGCGGCGATCTCGATTGGCGGTCGCCTGCTTCCAATGAGCTGCGATGCTGATGATCTCCCTGGCGTCGCGATCGTAGGGTGCGAGCTGGTGTCGCGGGTGGTAGACGCCCCTGGCCGGCTCGAGCCTCACCACGCTTGCGTGGCGGTCGGGCTGGTGCCGACCCTGCGCATCGGCCTGGGCCACCGTGATGAGCGTGAGAGCAAAAAGCCCGAAGTGAAGTAGATATCGCATGATGACTCCTCGTCTCTTGGTGAGTGATTGCGGGTCTCCCCCGCGTTCACCGACTTGGACGAAGCGAAACCTTACGATTCTCTTAACAACTCCAAAAAAGTGGCGATCGCAGTGATTTCATATAGTTAGAAGTGCTCGCGACCGGTCCGCACGCTGGAGCACGGGGACGACACGGCTGTCCCGCTCGAGCGCTTCCCAAAGCGCTGTCGCACGCACGCGGTAGTCGTCTGGAGTGAGGCGGCCTCGAAGCAGCTCCACGCGCAGGAACACGAATGTCGTCTGCACGACATCATGCAGACAGTAGTTGCGAATCTCGGCGTGGCGCCCGTGCTCGTGCATGCTTTGCACTTTGGAGCCATCGACGTTCATCTTGCCAGGCATGCCCACCAGCTGCGCGAGCGCGTCGAGGCTCGGCATGCGGCTCGCCCCATGATCCGTGAGCACCTCGGCTAGGTCGAGGTGTCCGTCGTCGCTGTAGCGATATCGATAGTCGGGGCCGCCGCTGCGCCCCGCGTAGTAAGCCGGAAACGGCACACCGTGCTTCAGCATGCGATTGGCAAGCACCGGAAGATCGAACCGACGGCCGTTGAAGGTCACCATCGTCGGGTGCCGCTTCCCGATGAAATCGGCAAACTCACGCAAGACCCTGGACTCGTCCGGCGGGGCGTCTTCCTCGCCTCCGAAGGCGCCGAGCTTTTGGAGCGCATGATTCGCGTCGAGCCACAATACCCCTAGCGCCACGACCTGATGGAAGGGTGCGGGCGCGAAGCCGTCGACCGCCGCATCCCAGACCAACTCCGGATCGGGCACGGTTTCGATGTCCAGCACGAGGAAGGAACGAGCCACGGGCCGAAGCTAGCCGAAAACAGACGACAATTCACGTAGGCCCGAGACCGCGTCATGCGCGGCCAAGAAAACTCGCCGCCGTTAAGACTCCCGTAAGGTTCGGGCCGTTTACTTCACGAGAGGAGGCAGGTGCCTCCCGAAAGGAATACTCATGAAGCGAATCAACCGACAAACCATCGCCGCCGCCTTCATCGGTGGCGTGACCGCGCTCGCGCTCGCCGTGGGGGGCGTCGCCTTTGCACATGGGGGGCCTCATGGAGGATCCCACGGAAAAGGCGCCCACTGGACCCCTGAAAGGATCGACGCCCACCTCGCCGAGATGACGGAACGCTTGGAGCTCAGCCTCACACAGGAGCAGAAGATCCGAGCGATCATGGACGAGGCCCAGGCCAAGGCCAGCGAGATCCGAGAGATGCCTCGCAGCAAGGAAAAGATGGTGGCACTACGGGATCTTCATTTCGCGACCGAGGATCAAATCTATGCGAACCTGAGCTGCGAGCAGCGCGAGGGTCTTCGGCTGTTGAAGCGAGAGCATCGGGTCGAACGAATGGAAGAGCATTTCAAGCGGCGGCAGTCGCAAGACACGAACTAGCGGAAGTCCCAGTGTCCGATCGAATCCTGCTCGTGGAAGATGACGCTGCGTTAGGCCGACAGGTGGCCGATGCCCTTTCACGGGCAGGATTCGATCCACACTGGGTGCGAGATGGCGACGAGGCGGCTGACTTGGACCCCGACGCCTATCGCATCATCGTTCTGGACCTCATGCTTCCGGGCACGTACGGCATGGACTTGCTCAAGCGCTACCGGACGAAGTCCGAGGTTCCGGTGTTGATCTTGAGCGCCCGTGACGACACGGCCGACAAGATCCGCGGCCTCGAGCTCGGCGCCGACGACTACGTCACCAAGCCGTTCTTTCCCGAGGAGCTGCTTGCCCGAATCCAAGCTTGCTTGAGGCGGCCCAATCTAGTGAGCACGCGTCAGATCACCGCCGGACCCATCCGCGTGGACCTCGAGCGACGCGAAGCCACGGGCAGCGGCGGCTCGCTCTCACTGACGCCCGTGGAGTTCGACATTCTCGCGCTGCTCGCGCGACGCAAGGGCTCGGCGGTCACCCGCGACGCATTGGTCGAAGCGGCCCTCGATCCTGCCCACGACGGAAGCCGGCGAGCGCTCGACGTCCACATCTCGCGGCTCCGCAGCAAGCTCGGCCCCGACGCGTCACGGCTGGAAACCGTGTGGGGGATCGGTTACCGACTCTCGGAGCGCTCGTGAAGCTGCGCACGCGATTGGCCGTGACGCTCGGCCTTGCGACGGTCGTCTTGCTCGTCATCTTGGGGTGGGCCCAGGCGCGATGGCAGTCCCGGCTCAGGGTCGACGCGCTCGCTGAGGCGGCGGTCCACCGAATGGAGTCCGGCGGGCGAGAGCGCTGCGAGTCCGATCCAGCCCATTGGCCGGGTCCGGATCAGGAATCACGGCATCGACCACGACCCGGCTCGCGCCGACACCATTTTCAAGCGCCGCGCTTCTTCGCCTACGACGCGCAGCTGCGGAGTCGGAACCCCGATGCGCCGCCCTTCCCTCTGGTGCTCGGCCGGGAGCTCGACGCGGGCGCCGAGGTCGCTTCACATCGAACGATCGACGGCCGCCGCGCCGAGGTCGCCGTACGCATGCCGTGGACGGAAGGACCTTGTGCCGTATTGCTGCTGCGGGCCAAAGGACCGCCACCGTGGTTCTCGGGCCCCGTGATGATGCCCGCCTTCTTGGTCGCCTTGGTCGTAGTCCTGGTGGCTCTCTTCGCTGCGGGGCCCATCGTGGGGCGCGTTCGTCAGCTCACGGAATCGGTACGCAAGGTCGGCATGGGGTGGGAGGAGCCGATCGTGGTGGAAGGCGACGACGAAATCGCGGAGCTCGGCGCCGCGTTCGAGCAAAGCCGCAAGACGATCCAAGGCCAGCTCGCATCGTTGCGAGATCGCGAGGCGGCGCTCCGCAACTACATCGCGCACACGACGCATGACGTCATGCTTCCCCTGAGCGTGCTGCAAGGGCATTTGGCGTCGCTCCAGCAGCGCATCGAAGCGGGCGAGGCGCTCGACGCTGGTGCCATCCTACCCAGCCTGGAAGAGGCTCAGTATCTCGGCTCCCTGCTGCACAACCTGAATGCTGCGGCACGCCTCGAAGCTCGAGAAGGCCTCGCGCATCGCGATACGATCGCGCTCAATCGGCTCGTGGAGCGTGTCGTGGACAGGAACCGCCCGATCGCAAAGCGCAAACAAATCGGGCTCGATTTCGCAGTACCCGAGCGTACCATCGAGTTTCGGGGCGACCTCACCTTGTTGGAGCAAGCCCTTGGCAACATCGTCCAAAATGCAATCCGCTACAACGAGGCCGGCGGACACGTGGCGGTCGTCCTGGACGGCAGCGAAGAGACCTGGTCGCTCCGCGTCGTCGACGATGGGCCGGGGATTCCCGAAGCCGATCGGGCCCGTGTCCTGGAGCCATCGTTCCGTGGAAGCGAGGCGCGCACGCGGCACCCGCACGGCATGGGCCTCGGTCTGCACATCGCGAATGACGTCGCAAAACGGCATTCGCTCGGGCTCGAGCTCGAGGAAACCGAAGGAGGGGGACTGACGGTCATTCTCCGTCACGCTGGACGGAGCGCCGCGGGACCTTAGAGGTCCCCTCCATGCGAAGCGCCGACGTCGTCGTGATCGGAGCGGGTTTTGGAGGCCTGGGGACCGCTCTCAGGCTCGCCGAGCTCGGGGCCGACGTGATTCTTTGCGAAACCCTCCGATATCCAGGAGGCTGCGCCAGCACATTCAAACGGCAGGGCTACGAATTCGAAGCGGGCGCAACGCTGTTCTCGGGACTTGGCGAAGGACAGCTCTTCGCCGAGTGGAATCGCAAGTGGAACCTCGGCCTTCGCTTCGACACGCTCGACCCAATCGTCGAGCTTCGGGTCGATCGATGGTCGCTTTCGATTCCGCCCGACCCGCACGAGCTCGAACGTCGCATGGCAAGCCTCCCAAGCGTAGACGCCGCACCGCTCGGACGCTTCTTTCATACCCAGCGGGAAGTTGCAGACGCTTTGTGGAGGCTCTTCGACGATCCGAGTCTTCTCCCGCCGCTCAGCGCGACGACGGTGCTCCGCCATCTGCGCCGAACGCCCTCGTACGCCCCGGTGCTCCGATGGATCGGGCGTTCGCTCGGGGACGTCGTCGCGCACCACGAGCTGAGCGACTGCGAGCCGCTTCGCATCTACCTCGACGCAGTGAGCCAGATCACCGTGCAAGCCAATGCGAACCAGGCCGAAGCGCCCTTTGCGATGGCTGCCGCCGACTACTTCTTTCGCGGCACGGGACATGTTCATGGCGGCATTGGAGCGCTGGCCTCGGCGTTGGTCGATGCGATCCGGCAGGCGGGAGGACGAGTCGAGTTGGCCAATCGGGTTCAGTCCCTCAGACGCGAGGATGGGGCTTGGGTGGTTCGAGCACGCAAGGGAGAGATTCGCTGCAGTGCGGTGGCGGCGAACGTGTTGCCCCAGTCGCTGTCCCAGATGATCACCCCACGCATCGATGACGTGCTGCCCGAGGTTCGACGAAACGTCGAAGAGGGCTGGGGCGCAGCCATGCTCTACCTGGCTGTCGATGCGAGCGCTACCGACCACCAGAGCGCGCACCATCTGCAGTTGGTCGATGATACGGAACGCCCGTTTGCCGAGGGCAATCACCTCTTTTGCTCCATAAGCTCAGCCGAAGAGTCGGGTCGCGCCCCTCCGGGGCAGCGTACCGTCACGGTCTCGACGCACGTGCCCATGAAGACGTTGCACGGATTGTCGGAAACGGATCAGGGGCAATACATCGGCGAAATTCAGAACCGCATGCGCAAGACACTCGGCAATCGCGCGCCGCGTCTCTTGGAAGCCGCCCGTTTCCAGATGACGGCGAGCCCGCGCACCTTCGAGCGGTTCACGGGGCGATATCGCGGCTACGTGGGCGGCGTTCCAAGACGCGTTGGGCTCCAGCACTACCTGCCGCGCGCGCTGTGGCCTCGCCAGGCTCAACGTGGTCTCTACCTCGTCGGCGACTCCGTGCTGCTCGGCCAGAGCACGCTCGCAGTGGCCCTGGGGGGCGTTCGAACGGCAGAGCGCATCGCCAGACGCGATACTTGACCGAGGCGCCCGTCCGTGCGGTGATTAGCGGTGGAGGGGCGATGTTCAAAGAGATTCTACAAGAGCTCGTCGATCGAACCGACGGTGGCGTAGCGGGCCTTCTGATGGCTTCGGACGGAATCGCCATCGATCAATACTCCAAAGGCGACGGTCCCTTCGACATCGAGTCGGTGGGAATGGAATACAGCGTGGTGCTCAAAGGCGTGCAGCGCGCTGCCGAGATGCTCGACGCTGGCTCGACCACGGAAGTTTCCGTGCAGACCGAGCGACTGACCACGGTGGTTCGGATGCTCTCTGAGGAATACTTCGTTGCCCTGGCTGTCGCGCCCGGGGGAAACATCGGCAAGGCGCGTTACCTATTGCGCGTGAACGCACCCAAGCTGCTCGAAAACCTCTGACCTCATGGCGGCTGCGGCAAAGCGGGTACTGGTGCTCAACGGACCCAACCTCAACCTGTTGGGCACCCGCGAGCCCGATGTGTACGGCTCGACCACCTTGAGCGACATCGAGGAGGCCCTCGCGGACTTGGCAGCGGATCTAGGCGCGGCGGTCGAATGCCGTCAGTCGAATCAGGAGGGCCAGCTCATAGACTGGCTTCACGAAGCGCGTGGCTCGTTCGACGGCGTGTTGATCAATCCAGGCGGTCTCACCCATACGTCGGTTTCGTTGCGCGACGCGATCGCTGCGGCGGGCTTACCGGCGGTGGAGGTGCACGTATCCAACACCCAAGCGCGCGAATCGTTCCGGCACCAGTCGCTCACGGCACCGGTATGTGTCGGTTCGGTGATGGGGTTTGGCAAGAGCAGCTACACGCTTGGACTTCGTGCGCTTATCGACTATCTCAACGCTGCCGGCTGACCCAGCCGCCGCCCACGGAGAACCATGAAGCTGGATCTGGATCAACTGCGCGAGCTCATCCGACTTCTCGACGAATCGGGCTTGACGGAGATCGAGGTCGAGCACGATGACGATCGCATTCGCGTGCGCAGAGAGCCGGCACCCATCGTGAGCGCGGCGACCGCGGCGTCCCTGACGCCGGGCGCACCGGGAGCCGGCCCCCTACCCGCCGAGGCAGGCACATCCGAAGAGGCGGGGACCTACGTGACGTCGCCCTTCGTGGGCACCTTCTACCGGTCGCCCTCTCCCGAAAGTGACCCCTTCGTAGAGGTCGGGGACGTGATTCGCCCAGGCCAGGTGCTCTGCATCGTCGAGGCGATGAAGCTGATGAACGAGATCGAAGCCGAAGTGGAAGGCACCATTGCCGAAGTCTTGGTGGAGAACGGCAAGCCCGTGGAGTATGGCGACCGGCTCTTCCGGATCGAGACTGCCTGAGCCGTGTTCGAGAAGGTCCTGATCGCCAACCGGGGAGAAATCGCGCTACGCGTGATCCGCTCCTGCCGCGAGCGTGGGCTGCGAACGGTCGCGGTGCACAGCGACATCGACGCTGACGCGCTTCACACCAGGCTGGCGGACGAAGCGGTCTGCATCGGCCCTGCCGATCCCTCCCGAAGCTACCTGCATATCCCTGCAATCATCGCGGCGGCGGAGATTACCAGGGCAGACGCCATCCATCCGGGGTACGGCTTCTTGTCCGAGAACCCGGAGTTCGCCGAGACCTGTGCGCAGTGCGGTCTCGAGTTCATCGGACCGCTTCCCGAGCAGATGAGACAGTGGGGCGACAAGGTACGCGCTCGCTCGCTCGCCAAGTCCCTCGGGTTACCGATCATCGAAGGGTCAGGTCTGATCGAAGACCTCGAGGATGCGGTGAAGAAAGCCGAAGGGCTCGGCTATCCGGTGCTTCTCAAAGCATCTGGAGGAGGGGGCGGCCGTGGCATGCAGATCCTGCATTCCAGAGAAGAGCTCCGGGCGGGATTCGAGACTGCGCGCGCCGAGTCACGAGCCGCCTTCGGGAGCGACGCGCTCTACTTCGAGAAGTACCTCGACCGGCCTCGGCACATCGAGTTCCAGGTCCTCGGTGACAAGCGTGGAAACGTCCAAGTCCTTGGCGAGCGCGAGTGCTCGATTCAGCGCCGCCACCAGAAGATTCTCGAGGAAGCTCCGAGCGTGGCGCTTTCGGAGGAACAGCGAGGGGACATGTCGGCGACGATCCGGCGCGCGATGGGAGAGGTGGGCTACCTGTCTGCAGGAACGCTCGAGTTCCTGCTCGATGACCGCGGCCGATTGACGTTCCTCGAGATGAATCCCCGCATTCAAGTCGAGCATCCGGTCACCGAGCTGGTGATGGGCATCGATCTGGTGGGCGAGCAGATTCGCATTGCCGAAGGGGAAGCCTTGAGATTGCCCGAGCATCCGCTTTCCCCTCGGGGGCACGCGATCGAATGCCGCATCAACGCCGAGGACCCGGAGACTTTCACTCCTTCTCCCGGTGTGATTACGGAGCTCCACATGGCCGGCGGGACGGGAGTCAGGGTCGACAGCGGAGTCTACGGCGGAGGCCGCGTACCGCCCCATTATGACCCCCTGGTGGCCAAGCTCATCGTACATGCGCCGACACGCGCCGAAGCGATCGCGAAGATGCGCAGGGCGTTGAGCGAGACGATCATCGCCGGCATTCGCACCAACATTCCCCTTCATCAGCGCATTCTGGCCCATCCCGCCTTCGGAGAGGGCCGCGTCTCCACGCGTTTCCTCGACGAGCTTTGAGCCCAGTGCTTGTTGACCGCCCCCGTGCGGCATTAGTAGACTTGTGTGGGTGTACTGAACGCATGGGGGCTTAGCGGGAGCTTTGGGCATCAATCGAAATAAGGTCTTGGACGCGGCGAGAAAGCACCAGTCGCGAGGCCAGTACGACAAAGCAATTGCGCAGTACAGAAAGCTCGTCGAATCCGACAAGCGGGACGTGCGTTCGTTACTGAAGATCGGCGACTTGCATGTGCGCAAGGGCGACCGGGCGTCGGCCATCCAGACCTACGAGGCCGTGGCCGAGCATTACGCGCAGCAGGGGTTCTTTCTGAAGGCGATTGCGGTCTACAAACAGATCCTCAAGCTCGACCCGTCACGGCTCGAAGCACAGGCGCGGCTCGGCGAGATGTACGAGCAACTTCAGCTGATCAGCGACGCGATGAGCGTGTTCGAAGACGTGTCCAATGGATACATGCGCGCTGGCGATACCGACGAAGCGCTTCGGATGCTCGGCAAGATGGTGCAGCTCGATCCTGATCACATTCCCGTTCGCATCAAGTATGCCGAAGCGCTCTCGCGCACCGGCCGGACACTCGACGCTGCAAATGAATTCGAGCAGGGCGCCCTCTTGCTCAAAGAACAGGGGCGTCTCGACGACTACATCAAAGTGGCCGAGCGATTGCTCTACCACCGCAGCAACGACGTTCGCGTAGCGAAGGAGCTTTCCGAGACGTACATCCAGCGTCGCGACCCGAAGCGCGCTCTCGCCAAGCTTCAAGTCTGCTTCAAGGCCGACCCGCGCGACGTCTCGACCCTCTCCTTGCTGGCGGAAGCATTCTTGATGCTCTCTCAGACGGACAAAGCGGTCAGCGTGTATCGCGAGATCGCGCGCATTCACCGTGAAGCCCAGCGGCCGCGCGAACGCATGAGCGCCCTGCGGAGGATTCTGGAGCTCGATCCAAGCGACAAGGATGCGCGAACGGCGCTCGAACGAACCGCATCGGCCTCCGGGCAGCATTACGTCCCAGACGATGCTTTTCGCGCTCCCACCGCGCCTTCGCATGGCGGCGCCTCGGGTTTGAGCGGCGCTTCGGGCATCATGTACGTCGAGGAAGAGATCGAGGACGACGTCGAGGAGGCAAGCACGGTCTCGGGCTCGCTTCCCGCCATCTCCGAGGCGGCCATCGAGGTCGAGGAATCGTACTCCTCGTTGCCGCCGGCTTCGGTGCCGTCGCCAGGTGCTCGGGTCGTCCCCATGCGAATGCTCCAGCCCATCACATACAGCGAGTTTCTGTCGCTGCCGCTCTTGAGCAAGCAGGTGACCGCCGCGAGCCGCTCGCTGGCTCCCAGCTTGATGGAGCAAACCCTCGAGCTCGCCGACTCGTATCTCGTGGAGGGTCTTTTCACGCAGGCGCGAGCGATCGTGAGCGAGCTTCAGCTCACGCATCCGGACCATCCGCTGGTGCTCGACAAGGCGCGCGAAATCGACGAGCTCGCCGCTGCGTCGTCGGGCGTGTCGGCCGTAGCGCAGCCGCTTCTGCAACCAGCATCGTCGTTGCCGGCACCGGCAACCTCCGAGCCTCCCGAGATGGAGCTCGAGTATGAAGAGCTCGAGCCAGGGGACGAAGGTTTCGATTTCGCCGAGAAGCTAGCCGAGGAGCTGGCCGAGGTCGCCGAGATCACGCCCATGGACGAGGGCTCGGAAATGATCGACGTCGAGACGGTCTTCGAGCAGTTCAAGCGGGGCGTGGCGGAGCAGGTCAGCGAGGACGACAGCGATACCCACTTCGACCTGGGCATCGCCTACAAGGAGATGGGGCTCTTCCCCGACGCGCGGCGCGAGTTTCAAGTCGCCATGTCCGACCCGCGGCGGCGCTGTCTCTGCTGGACCATGATCGGCCTCATCTACATGGAAGAGGGGCAACCCCGGGACGCCATCGAAGCGTTTCAATCGGGTCTGGAGAGCCCCGACAAGACCCCGGCGGAGGCCGTAGGGCTGCACTACGAGCTCGGAATGGCCTGCGAGGCGAGCGGCTTGATGGACCAGGCGCGCCTGCACTACGAGTTTGTTTTCCAACGGGAGCCGCAATACAGAGAGGTTGGTCAGCGTTTGCAGCGCCTCGGCGGCCCCTCCGGTGACACGGACGATCTGCTGCTCGAGTCGATGGATGACGTGAATCGCGCGTTCGATGCATTGATCCAGCAGGACTAGGCCCTATACCCTTCGGCGAGTATGGCCGAAACGGTGCACACGTTTTGCCGGATCTGCGAGGCCCTCTGCGGGCTCGAGGTCACGGTCGAGGGCGACCAGGTCGTCGACATCAGACCCGACAAGGAGCACGTCGCGACCCACGGCTACGGCTGCCTCAAAGGGTTGAAGCAGCACCAGATGTACGACACGCCCGACCGGCTGATGTATCCCATGCAGCGGATCGACGGCGAGCTCAGGCGGGTCAGCTGGGACGAGGCGCTCGGCGGCATCGGCAGCAAGGTGCGACGGCTCATCGACGAGCACGGTCCGCACAGCATCGCGATGTACGTCGGCACGGCCGCAGGCTTTGGCGTCCTGCACCCGGTGTTCGCGCAAGGGTTCATGCAGGGTATCGGCTCGGCGAGCATGTTCTCCTCGGCCACACAGGACTGCGCCAACAAGTTCGCGGTGGCGCATCAGGTCTACGGATTTCCCTTCACTCAACCGTTTCCCGACCTCGACCACCTCGAGTGCCTGATCATCGTCGGCGCCAACCCCGCGATCTCCAAGTGGAGCTTCCTGCAGGTCCCAAATCCCATCCGCCGCCTCAAGGAAATCGAGGCGCGAGGCGCCAAGATCTTCATCGTCGATCCGCGCCGGACGGAGACAGCCAAAGTCGCGGGCGAGCACGTGTTCATCCGCCCGAATACCGACGTCTTCTTCTATCTGTCGTTTCTACACGAGCTCCTTGCGACCATGAAGATCGATCGCCAGCGCATCGACCGTTACATGACGGGTTTCGAGGAGGTGTGCCGCGTCGCCGAGGCTTGGCCGCCCGAGCGCACGGCCGAAGTCACGCGCATTCCGGCCGAGACCTTGCGGGCCATGGTGCGCGCTTACCGCGACGCCGATGGCGCCGCGCTTTATTGCTCCACGGGTGTCAACATGGGCACCAACGGCTCGCTGGCTTTTTGGCTACAGGAATGCATCAACGCCATCTCGGGCAACCTCGATCGCCAGGGCGGCACGCTCGTCAGCACTGGTGTCATCGACTTCGCAGCGTTCGGCAAGAAGACCGGCACGTTGCTCCATCAGAACGAAAGCCGAATCGGCAAGTTCAAGTCGGTCAACGACGCCCTGCCCGGCGGCATCTTAGCCGACGAAATTCTCACTCCAGGGGATCGGCAAATCAAGGCGCTCTTCGTGACCGGTGGCAATCCGCTGATCACGATGGCCAACTCCGAGCGCCTTCGAGACGCGTTCAAGCAACTCGAGCTGCTCGTCGTGCTCGACATCCAACCGAGCGAGACGGCATCGGTCGCCACACACGTCCTTCCGTGCACATCCCCGTTCCAGCGCCCTGATCTTCCGTTCATCTTCCCGCTGATGCTGGGGCTGCAATCCAAGCCCTACCTGCAAGCCACACGCGCCATCGTTCCTCCTCGAGGCGAGCAACGGGACGAAGCCACGATCTACCTCGACCTCGCCAAGGCAAGCGGAGTCAACCTGTGGGGCTCTGCCGTCGCTCAGCGTGCCCTGGAGCTCGCGAAAGCCGCGAAGTCGATCGGCCGAGGTGACAAGCAGCCATCGGTCCCACAGGAGCTGTTGCTCTCGGGATTGCTCCGGGCGACGAAGCAAGGGAGCTTCAAGAAGCTGCTCGAGGAGAAGCACGGCCGCCTGAGACCGCAGCACGAGGCAGGGAGCTTCCTCGGCAAGCGGGTCATTCACGATGACGCAAAGGTGCACTTGGCCCCGCAGGTGCTCATGGAACAAGCGGCCAAGTTGGAAGACGACTTCGCGATCGAGCTGGCGAACAAGGACGGGCTCAAGCTGATCACGAAGAGGGCCATCACCACCCACAACTCGTGGACCCACAACATCGAAGAGTTCGTCTCCGGCGAGCGCTCGACGAACCATTTGTACGTGCACCCGGACGACGCCGCCCGGATTGGCTTGGACGAGGGGGCATTGGCCGACGTCTCGACCGACACGGCCACTGTGCGCGTTCCGGTGAAGCTTCTTTCGGAGCTCATGCCCGGCACCGTCGCCCTACCCCATGGCTGGGGCCATCAAGACAGCAAAATGGGCGTCGCGCGCAACACGACCGGCGTCAACGTCAATCTGCTCGCCGCCGACGGGCCGAGCCGAATCGAGCGTGTTTCAGGCATGGCGCACCTCACGGGGTTCTTGGTCGACGTTCGCCCCGCGGCAGGCCCGCTCAATCCAAATCATTGGTCCGGTATCGGACGTGAGGCGACCGCCAAGCTGCAGGGCGAGCAGCCGGCTGCGGAGAGCTGAGCTTCACATCAGAACACCGCGCGAAACGAGAGATTCGGGAACCAAATCGCGTTGGTGTAGTTGATTGGGCACTGCTCGAGAGGAGTGCCCCAACGCACGCGGCACAGGAAGGGCGCAGTCGGATCCTCGGTATCGATCTCCTGGGCGTCACGCGCCTGGGTGATGTTGATCCACTCGAGCGAGATCCGCATGCGCCGCCCGGGCTTGGCCCACTCGTAGGCGACCTGCGCATCGAGCCGCACGAACCAGGGCACGCGCTGCACGTACTGCTGCACGACGCCGTTGGGATCGAGCCACAGCCAACCCTCGGCGCGGCCCGAGCGCGCAAAGAGGCGGGCTGCGAGGATCAGCCCGAACTTGGCCTGCCAGGCGAGGACACCGTTCATCACGTGGCGTACGTCATACGACGGCGTGTAGTCGAGCGTCTGCGAGGTCCCATCGAATAGTGTCGCCTCAGCGGTGAGGTCGTTGAATCCGAGCGTGTAGCTGACCAGCGTCGACACGCCGACGTCGAACGGACGCTGAAGCAAAACCTCGAGGCCGTAGCTCTTACCGTCCGCCGCGTCGTCCAAGACTCCGGCCCGCACTTGCGCCGAAGCGGGGTCGATTGAGACCTCGGCATCCGTGAAGATGTCGACGAACCGCAAATCACGATAGAGGTTCAGGTATCCGCGCGTCTCGAGCGCGATTTCGCGCGGCAGAAAGAAACGCACGCCCCCTTCGGTCTGGTTGGCGTGCTGAAGACCGGGCTCGAGCGGAATCTCTCCGAGCCCAGGAAGCGGAATGGCAAAGGTGGCCGGCCTCGCACCGAGGCCCCAACCGACGAAAAGGTCGACGATGTCCGCTGCATGGAAGGTGGCCCGCGCTCGCGGGTTCAAGCTGGCATCTCGATTGCTGCCCGTTTTCCACGCGTCCACCCGCAAACCGATGGACAGATCCAGCCAGGCGAGAGGCGTGGCGGCCAGATTGACGAACGCGCCTCCGATCACTCTTCGCGGCTCTCCTGCGGTCTCGGGATCACATGGCGTGGCGAGGTTTGGAATCGTTGCGAATGGGTTGGTGGTGTCGACCTCGGTGCAGTCGGCAGGACCGAACAGACCGACGACATCGCCTCCCATGCGGAGGCGCAACTTCTGCTTTCCATAAATTGCCCAAAACCTCGGCCCGAACCGGTGAATGCTCGCCCGTGAATTCGAAACCGAGCCGGACTCGTCCTCGACGTTGGAGTAGTCGTACCCATAGAGCAGTGCTCCGGTCATGTCCCATCGTTTGATCTTTCCGATGAAGCGCGCCTCGATGCGATGGAACTGGAGGTCGAGGGCAAGCCTCTCTACGGAGGAGGCATCGACGACCGACCGATCGCGTCCTCCAAACGCCACGGTTTCGAAGCGTGATCGAGGGCTCATGGCAACGCCGGTGCGGTACTGGTAGTCCCAATAGTCGAAGGTCGCATCGACCCCGATCGCGCCGAGCAGGAGATTGGGGAATCCGTAGCGGCCCGCGAAGGTCATGGAGCCCTCTTTAGGCATCGGGGTGTTGAGCAAGCCCGACACGTCGACGGCGCGCACCTCGGCCTCGCCGTGCACGCGATCATTTGGAATCCGGCGCGGGTTCCCGGTCATTACGCCTCCGGTGAAGCGCCCATAGCGGGCAGGCGCGGCGCCGGAGTACAAGTCGACGCCGCCGATCAACCCTGAGTGAATGGTGGCCGGTCCGAGCCCGGAGTGAAAGAGCAGGGGGATGGGAATGTCGTCGTAGAGATAGAGCGTGCCCGACGGTGGCGCGCCGCGGACGTAGACGTAGGGCTGTCCATTGGCGACGGGAACCGTGCCGGGCATGAGCTCGAGCGTGCGAAACGGCTCGCCAAAGGTCCCTGGAATGTTCCGAATGCCATCGAGCTCGAGCTTGATCGGCGCTTGGGCGCGTGCATCGACTTGTGCCGTTTCGGAAAACACGAGCTCCCTTTCGGCCTCGGGCGCCGTCGGCTCGAGCGCCGTGGGGCCCTCTTCGGCGTCGGCGGTTTCCTCGCCAGTGGACTGCCGGACCCGTAGGTCCACGCGCACCTCGGAGGGCACCGGGACCCCGTCCCGGGTCGCAGGCTCGAACTCCGCATCCGCAATGGCCCGAATGACGAGATCACAGATGACCCGGCCCGCGTCGCACTTCTGGACCACCCCGGTGCCATCGGGATCGATTCGCACCCGCACCCGGACGGCTCCCGACTGGGGCACCTCTACGCCCCGCGGCACCTCGATCCCCGGAAGCGACCTCACCGTCGGCGCGACGATCTCCTGCCCCTGCGCCACCGACGACCATGTCAGCAACCCAAGAAACCCAAGCCAAACACACCGACGACCCAAAACGCCGCCAGTCTATCAGGGGGACACGCTAGCCCCCCAGAACCGACCTAGTTTCAACCGCTTGCGACCCACACCGCGACAGACCACCGGCGTTTGGATCGTCGCGGTGTGGGTCCTAAGTTACCGACAAGACTTCGTTCGCAGGGGGCTTGCGTGTCCCGGCGAGCAGGGCTAGTTCTTCGGTCACTCTGCGGGCGTAACTCAGTTGGTAGAGTGTCAGCTTCCCAAGCTGAATGTCGCCGGTTCGAGCCCGGTCGCCCGCTCTTAGGCGCTAGCGTGGGGGCGGCGGGGTGGGGATGATGGGTCCACACTCCGCGGTTACCTCATACCCAATCGACGTAAGCGCGCACTCCGGTGTACTCGACGCGGCTGCGTACTGCGCTCGCGTGGGGACGTCAGCACGCGCGATCCGCGGCTCTCGATCCCCGGACCCCCGATCCTCCGATCCTCGATCCCCAGCGGCACGGTCAGCGGCAGCGTCAGCGCACGCGATCTCCGAACCACCTGAGCTCGCCGGTGAAGCTTTTGCATTCGCGGCCTCATCGGCGCACGAAATGCGCGAGCTGACCGAGCGCACGGCGGGTTGGGCTCGTCCCCGGGTGGCGACTGCGAGCGCATCGTCGGCTTCCGCTTCCCCCAATTCAGGCCACCGCCGGGGGCCCCCGTGCGCGGCGCACGTCTGCCGACACTCGGCCGGGCGACTGGCACGAAGCTCGCATGCATGATCGATGGGAGGTGAACCATGGGACACATGGGTCAGCTCAAGCAGGAGTATCGAGCGCTGATGGAGCGGCTCGACCATCATGCTGTTTCAATGCCCCGACCCGAGGACGAGAGAGCGCTCGAAGGCTGGCGCGAACTCCTCGAGGTCATGTACTCGTCGGAGGAGGCGGCGCTCGCATCGCGGATGCCGATGATACCGACGCCGCTTCGGCGCTTGGCTCGTCGCTTCGAAATGCCGGAGCAGGAGCTCAAGGAAAAGCTCGAGCCTCTGTGCGACAAGGGCCTAGTCATGGATCTCGTGAGCGCCAAGACCGGCGAGATCAAGTACCTGCTTGCCCCGCCCGTCGTCGGCTTCTTCGAATTCTCCATGATGCGGGCACACGACATGTTCGACAAGCTCGCGGTCGCGAAGGCGATGGACGCCTACATGCATGGAGATGATACCTTCGCTCGCGAGGTCTTCGGCAACGACACTGTCGTCGGGCGAGCGATGGTGCACGAAGATGTGCTAGCCGCCGACATTCCAGAGGTTCTCGACTGGGAGCGTACGACCAGCCTCATCCGGGAAGCCGACAAGATCGCGGTGTCACATTGCTACTGCCGACACAAAGCCGAGCACCTCGGCAAGGCCTGCGAGGTTCCCCAGGAGATCTGCCTGTCCCTCAACGGCGGCGCAGACTTCGTCATCAGGCGCGGCTTCGGCCGCCCGATCGACGAGCAGGAAGCTATGTCGATCGTCACCGACGCACGCAGGCTCGGGCTCGTGCAGATCGCCGACAACGTCAAGAACGAGCCGGTCTACGTCTGCAACTGTTGCGCCTGTTGCTGCGGACAGCTCTCGGCCATCAACGACTTCGGGTTGCGCGCGGTCAATCCGAGCGGCTTCGAGCCGCGCCACCATCCGGAGGAGTGCAAGGGTTGCTCTCGTTGCTCCCGGGCCTGCCCGGTCGCGGCCATCACGATGGCGCCCGAGCGCGCCGGGGGGAAGCGCAAGAACGAGCTGCACCCGGTCTTCGATTCCGAGCTCTGCATTGGATGTGGAGTGTGCGCCACGACGTGCAAGCAGGAGGCTATCAGCATGGAGCGCCGGGCCGAGCCCAGCCACGTACCCGAGAACACCGTCGAACGCGTCGTACGCCAGATGCTCGAGCACGGCCGCCTTGCCGATCTGCTTTTCGACGAGAGTGAGAGCTTGGGCGCGGCGTTCCTCAACCACGCCGTACGGGCCATTACACACCTGCCCGCGGCCGAACGCGCGCTCGCGTCCGAGCAGGTGAGGTCCCGTTTCGTCCGCTTCGTGCTCAAAAATGCGCCGGCGGGCAGCGCGTAATCCAAGCCGCTAATAGTCCCGCAGGCCTTGCCAGTAGACCAGAAGCAGGCGATCCTGCTCCGTGATGCACGCCGTTGCCGCCATCGTCATGCTCGGGATCGTCATCGCGGGATGCAGCGATGAAACCGCCTCGGGCGACATCGTTCCCACGATGTCGCACTCGTTTGAGGCCCTGTCGGTCGGGGTCGGGGCAGAGGTCAGCGGGGTGTGCCAGAGCTGGACGCTGGGCAACGAGACCCCTCTCTATGTCTCCAAAGTCCGCCAGCGCAACGACGGTGCATGGCACCACTCGAATTGGTTCTTCGTGCCGGAGGACACCTATCCAGGCCCGGACGGCACCTGGGACTGCGACGAGCGCGGCTTTCACGACGTATCGGCGGCGCTTGAAGGAGGCGTGTTCTTCGCCCAATCGACACAAGCGCTCGAAGAGCTGCAGGCGTTTCAAGAAGGTGCCGTCCTCGAGATCCCGCCGCGCCACAAGATCGTGGGGGGCGTTCATCTGGTGAACATCTCGGCCGCCGCCCTCGATACCGCGCTTCATTTCGACATCGAGACCATCGACGAAGAAGACGTGAAGGTTCGCCTCCGTCCGATCAGCTTCACCAACACGGCCCTCGACATCGAGCCGCAGGCCGAGTCGCGATTCGGAATGACCTGCAACTTGGGCGAGCAGTTCGAAAGCACGCTCGGCGTCCCAGCCGACTACAACGTGTACTACGTTCTGGCTCACTATCACGAGTGGGGACACTACTTCCGATTGAGCTTCGTCGAGGACGACGGCGCGGACCGAACGATTTTCGAGCTACGCAACTCAGTGGGCGAGCCTCTGGGGATCACGATCGATCCACCCATCAGCTCACAGGGCGCGCCCAAGCTCCGCGTCGAATGCGGCTACATCAACGACACGGACGGCCGCTTGCACTACGGCCTCGGCGGACAGGAGATGTGCGTGTTCCTGGCCTACACGGACGCCGATCTGATCATCGGCGCGACCTCTGGCGTCAACGAAGCCCTGGGCCAAAATTCCGATGGGATTTTCATGAACGAAACGAGCTGCGGCACCATCCTCGCAGCCCCCGTCGACTGATTAGCTCGTCAGTCACGCCAGCGCGTTTTGGACCCCGCACCCACCAGGCCGAGGTCCAACAGCACGGTGACCACCACCAGCACTAGATGCATCCCGTCGACCGATCCGTGGTTGTTGATGGCGAACGCATAAGAAAGTGTGGTGAGCGGCATGAAGAAGAAGCCCAGAACGGGCCACAGCGTAGTCTCGTAGGCGCGCCCCAGATAATCGCTGAATAGAAACACCAGCGCGATGGCAAAGCGGGGCGTTGCCAGAGCCAAACAGCCGACCAGGATGGGCATTACACGACTCTATCATGGACCGCTGAGGCCTTGGTCTTCGCTCGCTTCCGGCCGCGCTTCCACTCTTTTTTGAGGTCTCGCGCGTAGAGCACGTGATCCACTTGCATCGTGTGACGGCTCGAAGCGACATAGTGCGAGGAATGTCGCGCTTGGTCCCGCTGAATCGCTGATTCCATCTCCGGAACGGACGGAAGCGCGTACTCACCGGCAAGATAGGACGCAAGCCATTTTGCCTGGTCCTGCACGAAGCCGATGATGCTGGGAATCGCCTGCGCAAACCCGATGAACATCAAGTTGTCGATGCCGGGCACGAAGACGCGCTTGAACAACGGCAGCACGTTGTCCGGCGCACTGAGAAAATCCTGGTCGAAGAACGGAAACGTGATCTTGTACCCGGTGGCGTGGATGATCGCGTCGATCGGCTCCACCGTACCATCGACGAACTCGACGCGGTCGCCGCGGAGCGCCGCGACGTTCGGCTTGACGGTGATGTCGCCATTGCCCACGCGTTGCAAGAAGTCGCTCGACACCGTGGGGTGCGCGGTGAGGAGCTCGTGGTCGGGCGTCGGCATACCAAAGTCCTCGATACGGCCGACGAGGATGCGAACGAGCAAGGCCGCGAGCTTCCGCTGAGCCTTCAATGGAATGTAAGGGTTCGTCTCGACGATTTGATCGATGGGCTTTCCCAGGAGGTACTTGGGCACCACGTGCGCACCGCGCCGAGTGGACAGGAACAGCCGTTCGGCCAACCCACGGTTACTGAGCTCGCACGCGATATCCACGGCGCTGTTCCCAATCCCTACGATCAAGACCCGCTTGCCCTTGAGGTCGAGCGGGTCGAATGGGTCGATGTAGTCGTGGGAATGGATGACGGGGCCGTCGAGACGTCCCTCGAACTCGGGCCACTTGGGATCCCAATGGTGACCCGTAGCCACGACCAGATGGTCGTAGTGGCGCACCTCGTCATTGACCTCGATTCGCCAAGCACGATCCTCGGTCAGCTCAGCCCTGCGAACGGGAGATTCGAAACGAATGGCCTCTCGCAAACCAAAATGATCAACGACGTCCTCGAAGTACTGGCGGATGTGTGAGTGGTGGCAAAAGGTCGGATAGCTTTCCGGCATGGGGAAATCGGGAAACTCGAGCTTCTTCTTGGAGGTGTCGATGTGGAGGGAGCGATATGCGGACGACATCCGGTTCGGGTTCTTGAACACCCAGTTTCCGCCGAGCACGCTAGACGCCTCGAAGCAGTCGTAGACCACGCCTCTTTCCTTGAGGCACTTCCCCATGGCGATGCCGGAGATGCCGGCTCCGATGATGCAGACGGGAGACGATGAACCTTCCATTCTTCGTTTCCCTGAGACGGATCGGCGCCCAGAGCCAGCTGCGCGAATCCCCAGTGCCCGTGCATCATCGCTCCTGTGAGGAAAATTTCACTAATACGGCTTCTGACGCCCTAAACAATTACGTATGTCTCTTCGCCGCGATTCGGAAGATGCTTGCGGCATCGCCTGTAAGACAGTGTGGGAGCTCCGGCCCGGGGGTTCCCGATCGTGGAGCCTTGAGGTGTCGTATTGGACGGAGCGGAATCAGCAATCATCGACCTCACCGAGGCGGCATACGACCTCGACGCGGATGACACCGAATGGTTGTCGGCGGTTCTGCGGCGGGGGCTCCCAGTGCTCGACCACGGTCTCGGTGTCGCGGGATGGGAGTACGGCCGCTCTCCCAGCGGCGGAGAGGTAGAGCATCGACGCGTGCGGGTCGCGTCCGGGCCGCAGGACTTTGCCGACCGTCACGTGCGCGGCGTCGCTTCGGTACCATCCGAGGTGCTGCGGTCCGCGCTAGGTACGGGCCGGGCCACGACCGGCTCGCAGGTATCCAGCGAGCTCGGGCATCCCGAAGCGCTCGAAAGCTACACATCGCACGTCGGCTACTGCAAGGACGTCCTCTACCTTACCGCTGTCGATGCGAGAGGTGCCGGCGTCTCGATCATCGTACCCCTGCCGGAGGTAACGACGCTGTCGCGGCACGAAGCGCGGCGTTGGCAAATGCTGGCCGCGCATCTCGAGGCGGGACACCGTTTGCGCGAAGGAGTCACCGCGGCCGAAGGGCAGCAAGAGGCGGCGATCGATCTACCGCATCACGCAGAGGCGATCTTGGAGACCAAGAGCTTTCGCGTTGCCGAGGCCACGGGCTGTGCCCAACGGCGAACGGCAGTCCAGAGGCTGCGAGACGCAGCGGTCGCAATCGACCGCGCACGCGGCAAGATGCGCCAAACCGATCCTCAGAAGGCGTTGGAGGGTTGGAAGGCCCTGGTGCAAGGCCGTTGGTCGATCGTCGATTGGTTCGACACGGATGGCCGTCGGTTCGTCTTGGCCATTCCAAATGCGCCCGAGCTCGTAGACCCCCGCGGGCTCACCGAACGGGAAAGCCAGGTCGTCTGGATGGCGGCAGAGGGAATGACCAACAAGATGATCGCTTATCGTCTGGGCCTGTCGACGTCCCGCGTCTCGCTGCTTCT
>LJTN01000091.1 GCA_001303415.1 Myxococcales bacterium SG8_38 | reverse complement strand
CTCGGGCGGCGTGCCAATCGGAGGTGGTTGCTGTCTTGCCGATTGGCACTTCGCACGTCCGCTCCACCTCATGTCGCGTTTTTCCGAGCCCTCCTTACATCGACTTCTTCGGAGATTGAGGTGCGCGTCGGGGATTCGGGGATCGGGATCTGTGGGTTGCGGATCGGGTGTGCAGCCCTCTCGATCTGTCCTCCTGCCGGGGCTTGGCGGAACGCGATGCGGGGATGGGGCGACGTAGCGAGTGACAATTCCGACGTTGATGCTGCGCTTCGGTCGCATCACCACAGACCGTGACTGCACGAGAGGCAACCGCGAAGCGTGAACCCGCAATCCCCACCCCGCCGCCCCCACGCTAGCGCCTAAGCCGAGCCGTTCGACACATCCCCGTGTCGTGTTCCGTCAAGCCCCGGCATGCGCCCGCCCCGTTCCGTGGAGCCTCGTGTCGTGTTTTTTCCGAGCCCGTTCTTACGCCCGTCGCGACCCGTCCTCTGGGGATCGAGGTCTACGAGGATTCGAAATTCTCGTGATTCCAGCCTCGATTTGGGGGGTGCCCGGTGCGGCTGGCTATTCTGAGAACGTAACGTGGCGCACAACGAGCAAACGGACGTGGAGCAACTCACGCTCTGCCTACAGCAAGGCATCGCCGGCAGCGAGCACGTCGATCCGCGAGAGGCGCTCGGCCTCACCCCGGATGCGGCGGACGCTCGGGTCGCGCGCGCGCTAGTGCGTACGTTAGCGCACCACGACCTCCAGCAAATCGGCACTCACGAGATCGATCCCAAAGCCGCGCGGCATCCTTCCGTGAGGCCACCCACCGAAGTCGCGATGGATCCCTCGTTCCTCGGGCGCTTGAGCACCACGGGCTCGGCCGAGCTGTCGGTCGAGCGGATCGACGACATCGCGACGATTCTTGCAGTTCTGCGCGCAGGATCTCGGCGGCAGCGACGTGCAGCGCTGGGCACCCTTCGGGACCGCCTGCGCGATCGCCGCTCGGTGTCAGGAGATGGGCTTCGCCAGGCGGTAGAGACTCTGCTCGAGCTTCGGGACGTCGAGCTCGGATCCGAGCTCGCACAAATTCGCGCCGAGCTTCCGGGAACGCAGGGACGCGAGGCCCGCAACGAGCACGAGCAATGGAAGCGTCTTGCAGCCCGAGTGGAGAGCTCGATCACCGCGTTTTGGGATGGTCAGTCGAGCGTCGAGCCCATCCAAGCCTTGCCTGGAGATCAAAGAGCGCTTCTGCTGATGCGAATTGGCGAGCTCCCCGACTCGGTCGTTCACCACATCAGCGCGATCATCGAAGGAAGCGACGGTTGCACCATGCTCGAGTCCCGCGTCGGCCTGCTCGCGTCGTTGCGATATGCGACGGATCCCCGCTTGGTTCCTGCGCTGATCGCCGTCATCGAAGCAGAACGAGGCGAGCTCGTCGCCCGGGCGGCCCGTGTGCTCGGAGGAATTGACGACGCGCGGATCCATCCCGCCCTGGTGGAGCGCTTCGAGCGCAGCTTCTTGGAAGAGGAGAGGTTGGCGCTCGCCGCTGCGCTCGGGATGCTCGGCGACCACCGTGGCGCCGCGGAGGTACGGAGCTCACTCGAGGAGGACCATCCTCGGCTGCTGCTTCAGGCGCTCGAGGCCATGGAGAGCTTGGGATCCGCGGAGCACACCGATCTGGTGATGAAGTTCCTCGATCACCCCGACGTGGTGATCGCAACCCAGGCAGTGCGCACGGCAGGACGCATCGGTGATGGCCGCGTCCTCGACGAGCTGACCGAGAGATACAACACCACGTCCGTGCCGGCGCTGCGGGCGGCCATCGAAGACGCGCTCTTGGCGGTCGCAGCACGCATGGAGCTGCGGGGCGAGGAAGCGGCGAAGATCGACTGGTCGGAGGTCGGGAACAAGCCGGATCCACGCAAGAGCAGAGGGGACAGCTTTCCATCGATCTTCCTGGGATGGCGTGACTACTTCATGGGGCGCGTGTGGCTGTTGCTCGGGAGGCTGAGCTGGGCCGTCGCGCGCTTCGAGTCCGCTGCAGCCAGACGCAACGCCTGGGTCGTGCCCCTCATCGGCATTGGCATGGCCTTCGCACGGCGCGAGCAGTACGCTTTGGCGCTCCCCGCGTTTCGACGCGCCATCGAAATCGACCGGCCGCGCATCGAGCGCAATCCCATCCTGGTGCGCGCCATGGCCAAGTCCTTTCTTCACCGCGCAGAGCAAGTCGAGAAAGAGGGGGCCCCAGGGACCGTCCGTATCGAGCTGAAACGAAAACACGAAGCCTTCAGGCGCCAGGAGCATCCCCATGTCGATTCTGCTGCGTGATGCGGCGGCTCGGTATTTGCGCACCAAGAGCCCCACGGCCGCGGATGGAGCCGTTCAGCGTGTGAGCATCGAGATCGAGCTCGGTGGTCGCGTGGAGACGGTGATGCTGAGCTTTCGAGATGGCTCGCTCTGCTGCGTCTCGAGCGACGGTCAGAGTGATGGCCCGCACGTCTTGGCCGCGCTGCAATTCATCACTGCCGCGGAGCGAAGCGAGGAGGCCCCGCGGATCTCGCTCAACCCGGGCGCCGCCATGGTGCTGGAAACACCGCAAGCACCAGAGCTGGCCGAGGCCCTCGACGATCTGCTCACCGCAATTGCACGGGTCGGAGCGGACAAATCCCGCTACGCGCCATCGGTCGAGACGGCGATCGAGCGAGTGGTCCAGGTCGCACCGCAGCCAACCCCAGCCGGGCTGGCGCGTTTCGTCGGGCGGTTGCAACAGGAGATGCGCTCAGGGGAGATCTGGCGCATCGCCCGAGTGCTCGAAGGAGCATCGCAGTTGGTCGAAGCGCTTCGCGCACCCGAGGCGACCAGGGAATCCGAGCAGCGCATCGAAGCTTGGCTGGGGCCTCGACCGGGCACCAAGCCGAGCGTGGAGCTGCTCTTTGACCGCACCATGATCGAGGTGGGCCGTGAATGGCTCGCGTGCACGGACCGCGCACGCATTGAGCGGCGGTACCTCGTCGATGCCCAATCGGGCGCCGTCTACCGAGAAGACCGGCCTAGAAATGCATCCGCCTCGCTCGGTCCCTGTCCGCGCGAGCTGCGGGTGGGGCTCGCCGAGGTCGAAGCGGGGCCCACCCCAAAACGAATCCGAGTTCTGCAATACGAAGTCCAGCCCGACGTCGCTGAGAAGTCGTGGGAACGTGTGCGGCAAGTCGCGAGCCGCAGCATCGCGCAGCTCACCGAGAGCTACCGCCGTTCGGTGCGAGCGTATCCCGCGTTGGGGGAGCCATTCGGCGTCATCGCGCCCTACCGGATCGAAACCGGCGACGTGTTCAAGGCCTTTGATTCCGACGGTCACCAGCTCGTCCTGGACAGGACGGAACGTCGAGGCGCCGTTCTCGCATTCTACGACTTGCTCGCCCGCGGCGAGGAGCCCACCTGGCTGGCCGGTCGCCTCACGGACACCGGAGGCACGTTGTGCCTGGTGCCCTTCGCGTTCGGCACGCGCAACCGGCCCTACCTTCGACTTTAGGGCCCTCGACGCCGCGACTGCCGTCGGCTATCCGAGGCCGCATCTGTACGTGCTATGAGTCTCACACGACGGCCATGGCAACAACATCATCCCAAGCCCGCGCTCCTTCCAAACGTTCGCTCCACGCCCGTCGCCTTCCGCTCGCGCAAGGCGCCGAGCAGCTGGCTCATCTTCGTCGGTTGTCCCTGGCACGCGAGTTCGACGATGTCCTCGGGAGCCAAGCGCTCTGGCCGCTGCGTCCTACGTCGATCGACGTGCTGCAGATCAACGTCGGCAAGCTGTGCAATCAGACCTGCCGTCATTGTCACGTCGACGCTGGCCCCGACCGAACCGAGATCATGACGCACGAGACGGCGCAACAGTGCGTGGACATTCTTCGCGAGGCACCCATTCCAAACGTCGACATCACCGGCGGCGCCCCGGAGCTCAACCCCAACTTCCGTTGGCTCGTCGAGCAATGCACGTCCCTCAACCGACACGTCACGGACCGATGCAACCTCACGGTTCTCGAGAGCGGGGCTCACCGCGATCTTCCGGAATTTCTCGCGCAACACCGAGTGGAGCTGATCTGCTCGCTCCCGCACTATCAGCAGGCCTGCACCGACATCCAGCGCGGCGACGGTGTGTTCGAAAAGAGCATCAGGGCGCTACGGCGGCTCAACGAGTTGGGGTACGGCGACGGAAAGTCCGGCTTACATCTCGTCTTGGTGACCAACCCCATCGGAGCGGTCCTTCCGGCGGCGCAGGGTGGCCTCGAGGCCGAATGGAAACGCGAGCTGAAACGTCTTCACGGCGTGTCCTTCGATTCACTCTACACGATCACCAACATGCCGATCAGTCGACACCTCGAGTGGCTTCTCGAATCGGGTCAGCTCGAGAGCTACATGACCCTCTTGGTCGAAACCTTCAATCCCCAGGCCGCCCATGGCGTAATGTGCCGCAACACACTCTCAGTTGGCTGGGACGGACGCCTCTACGATTGCGATTTCAACCAGATGCTCGACATTCCCGTCTCAGACGAGGCGCCCAAGCACGTTCACGACTTCGACCTCGCCGCGCTCGAAGCGCGAACCATCCAGACCAACCGGCACTGCTTCGGCTGCACTGCCGGTACGGGCTCGAGCTGCACCGGCGTGACCGCGTAGGGCTCGGCCAGGTGGCTATCGGCCTCGGATACATCAAAATGCCTCACATGCACCAGGCAACAACGCCCACGCCGACCATCGACTCCGACCATCCTGCGGTCATCGCATTCGCCGCTGAGCATGCCGAGGGGTCGCAAAGCGCGGTGGAGCGAGCCGTGCGTCTCTACTACGCGGTCCGCGACGGCATTCGATATGATCCGTATTCATTGGTCCTGACGGTTCCGGGGCTGCGCGCGAGCACCACGCTCGAGAACGGGCGCGCGTGGTGTGTGCCCAAAGCCGTCTTGCTAGCCGCGTGCTGTCGTGCCCAAGGCATTCCGGCGCGCCTCGGTTTTGCGGATGTCCGCAACCATCTCTCCACGGAACGGCTTCGGCAGTTCATGAAGACGGACGTGTTCTACTGGCACGGCTATACGGCCATCGAGCTCGGCGGCCGATGGATCAAGGCGACTCCGGCGTTCAACGTCGAGCTCTGCAACAAGCTCAGGATCAAGCCGCTGGAATTCGACGGCACCGAGGATTCCATCTATCACCCGTTCGATCTCGACGGCCGCCAGCACATGGAGTACCTGCGCTTTCACGGTGAGTACGATGACGTGCCGATCGACGAAATCATGACGGCATTCACGACACACTACGCGACAATGGGAGACGAAGCACCGGCCGGCGATTTCGAACGAGAAGTCGATGACGAAGCCGAGATGGCGCTCAGGCATCCGGAAGCCGTGGTCCGGCGCTGAACGTCAGGCGTCCTGCAGCTCCACGCGTGCCGGCATGTGGTCGTCGTCCAAGTAGACGACTGCGTCGGCCCGGCTCGGCATCTCTTCCCACATGAACCGCGTGAGTCGCTCGAAATGCATGACGAAACGGCGTACGGCGCTTGGCGCCATGACCCGCTCGCCGCCGCCTGCGGAGCGCAAGCGAGCTTCCTGCTCTTCGCGCCATTCGTACACGCGATCGAAGTCTCGAGGACGCAGCATCACCAGTAGATCGATCTCGGCGAAAAGTCGTTGGTAGCGGCCGCCGAGCTCCCGGTTGACGTACCAACGCCACTCGCCGCTCGCGTCCTCCAGCCGCTCGAGGCCGTTGATCGGCTCCTTCAAATCTTCGCTTCGCTGGGGTCTCGCGCCAACACACCAGCCCTCGAAGATCACGACATCGCAGGGCCCCTCCCATCGAGGCCACTGCGCGACGGGGACGCGGTCATCGGTGGCTTTGTCGAACCTCGGCAGAGCCACGGGCTCGCCTTGTCGGAGGCCGCGTATGACGCGGACTCCGAGATCCACGTCGTGCGTGCCAGGCACCCCGCGTGTTGCGAGGAGCGGATGGATCGCGTGCGCCCGCTGCAGCCGTTCCGCCGAAGTGAGATAGAGATCATCGAGAGATAGAATTGCCGCCCGGTGCCCGTGGCTGCGCTCCAGGAGGCGCTGTAGCAACCGCGACAGCGTCGACTTGCCAGTGCCTTGCGCACCGTTGATGCCGAGCACCAGCGTGCGGCCCTGCACGTGCTCGGCGACCCAAGCTGCCATCGGAACGTAGAAGCCGGCAATCAGCGTATCGGAAGGCCGCGCAATCCCCTCCTCCGCGCACCACGCATCGACATCCGCCCGCACACCGGGAAGCTCACGGCGCAAGCTTTTTCGAGGAGCGGGAGGCCAGAGCATGAGGCGAGGATAACACCGACGCGGACGCACACACGTAAGCACGGGCTCGGAAAAACACGACACGAGGCTCCACGGAACGGGGCGGTCTGCAAAGGTGGCCGGAAGGGCTGGAAGCCTGAGGCCACGCAAACCGCCCCTCGGGCGGCGCGCCAATCGGAGTTAGTTGCACGCATGCCGATTGGCACTTCGCACGTCCGCTCCACCTCATGTCGCGTTTTTCAGAGCCCTCCATACGTCGACTTCTACGGAGGAGGACGGGTCGGGATGGGCAGCACAGCGAACGGGCCGTCGCCTAGTCGTATGGGGACGTGAGAACATGGGCGACGGGGCGCCCGGGCGCGAGCACGCCCGTCGCGACCCGTCCTCCGGGGATCCAAGTTCGGGGATCGGGGATCGGGATGGAGCGCTGGATGGTGGCGTCGGGGGTAGGGCTGAAGTACATCTGCGCGGATGCCGGATCCAAAGATTCGCATTCTGGTCGCCAAGCCCGGGCTCGATGGGCATGATCGCGGAGCGAAAGTCGTGGCGCGGGCGCTTCGCGATGCGGGATTCGAAGTCGTGTACACCGGGCTGCATCAGACGCCTGATATGATCGCCGTGGCGGCCGTGCAAGAGGATGTCGACGCCGTTGGGCTGTCGATCATGTCCGGCGCGCACAACACGCTTTTCCCCGCTGTGATGGACGCGCTTGCCGCGCGTGGTGCCGACGACATCGTCGTCTTCGGCGGTGGCATCGTGCCCGAGCAAGATGCGCAAGAGCTCCTTGCCAGAGGCGTAGGCGCCATCTTCACGCCGGGCGCACAGCTCCAAGAAATCATCGATTGGATCCGTACCCACGTGAAGCCCCGTTCGCTCGCGAGCTAGCGGGCACGGTCGCAGGACCGAGCCGCCCTCAGCGCTCGAGCGGCGGAAGGCCGTGCCCCGGCACGACGAGGGTCTTCCGGTACGCCTCGTAGTCGAAGAGATCGCTGTGCTCTTCGTTGTGGCAGGTCACGCAGGTCGATTCCGGCGTGTCCCGGACTACCGGAACCTCGGGGTTCTTGGTGTGCGCCGCCCCGGGCCCATGACAGCTCTCGCATCCGACGTTGACGAGCGCGCCGTCGAGGTTGTGTGTGACCGTCGAGCCGCCGGGCTGCTCGTATCCGGTGACGTGGCAGCTCACGCAATCGAGGTTGTACTCCTTGTTGCGCTGCTGGAGGGTCAGGTACGCGAGACCGTGCGCGTGATTGCGCCACCAAGCGTACGCCTGCTGATGACAGGCGCTGCATGCCTCCGATCCGACGTAGGCAACCTCATCCGGCCCGAGCGGGAGTGGCTTCAAATTCGCGAAAGCAACTCGGTTTGCTTCATTGACCGCTTTGTCGTGCTTTCGCATCAGCTTGGCTACGCCCTCGTCTCGAGGCGCCTTCTTGGGAAGCTCGATCCAGCGGGCGAAAAAGCTGTTTGAATCGGCCTCGACCGCCGGGGCATCGAGCAACTGCCGCTCCCGCTCGAGCTCGGCCAGTCGCGCACGCTGCGCGTCGAGGTCGGCTCGGTTGACGTCGCCAGCCTGCTCCCAGCCCGCGATCCTCGATGCCAGATCCTCGATTCGTCGCGCGAGCTGCTCGACGCGAGCTCGACGGGACCATTCGCTGCGATCCACGAAAGGCTCCCCCCTTTTTTGCCGGTACAGGTCGACGACGGTCAGCCCTTGCCCCTGGCGACCGGCGTGCAGGGCCCAAGCCCGACCCACGCGATGGGGAGGTGCGGGCGCATCCTCGTCAAGGCCCCCCTGAACCACGAAATCCACGCCGTCGATAGCCCCCACACGATTGGCATCGCGTCGCGATCCGTCCACCAATACGATGGTGAGATCGGTCTCCGCCTGCGCCGTTCCGACCGCGGCCGCGAGCGTTTCACTAGAGGTCCCTTCGCGAACGCCGATGACGGCGAGGCGAAGATCGCCGGCCGAGATTCGGAGCAACTCGGTGTCGCCGTTCATCACCAACCACGCAAAACCGGTGCCTCGGCTCAGCTCGCGCAAAAATGCCGGAGGCTGCGCGCGATCCGTCGACCCCGGCAGTACGGCGTCGACCTCCAAGCGATCCAGAATCGCCGCCAACGTCTTTGCGTTTCGCTTCGCCTGGTCGACCCGCGCAGGAGCGAGCTGGCTGGTATCGAAAAACGTGTCGCCCGCAACGAGAAGGACGACGGGCGACTTCCCGTCACGAAGCGTGCCAACCTGCGCGGCGAGCCGATCGATGCCCCCGAGCGGATTGCTCGTGCACCCGCATGGCTCGAGATAACCCTTGAGGTCGGTCACCAGGACGAGCCGCAGATCCGGTACGGGCTCTTCCGCCGCCTTCTTGCCGCTCCGGTCTCGGCTGCAGCCGAGACACAGGGCCAGGCCCAGGATGGCAAGGAAGCATCGCATCCCATCGGTTCTAGCAACCCAGGGGCGCTCCGCCAAAAACCCCCCGAAGGCCCCGGCTTGACGAAGGGGCGGGCTCTGACTAGCTTCCGGCGTCTTTCGGGTGGGCGAGGTCCCGCCGCTTACGAGGAATCCATGGTCAAGGTTCGACTGGCACGCGCCGGCGCCAAGAAGCGTCCCTACTATCACATCGTCGTCACCGACAAGGAAAAGGCCCGCGACGGGCGTTTCATCGAGCAGATCGGTACGTACAATCCGAGCCGTCCCATCGAAGAGGCGACAGTCGATTATTCGCGCCTCGATTACTGGGTCGGCGTGGGCGCCAAAATCAGCGATCGCGTCCGTGACGTGATCAAACAGCACAAGAAGGCCGCCGCCCCATCGGCGTCCGCGTCCTGAAGCGGGCATCTACGTGGCTGGAGACAGGCTACAGGACCTGATCGCGTACATCGCGAGCTCGCTGGTGGACGATCCCGACGCCGTCGAGGTGAACGTCGTCGAGGAGGACCGCGCCATCGTGCTGGAGCTGACGGTGGCTCCCGACGATCTGGGCAAGGTCATCGGCAAAGAAGGCCGCACCGCCCGCGCCATGCGGACGCTTCTCGCGGCCACGTCGGCGCGGATGCGCAAGCGCGCGATCCTCGACATCCTCGAGTAGCAGCCGCACGCTGGGCATCGCTCGGCGAGGGCGGGCATCGCCGACAAGCTGGCTCGGCGGGCAAAGCCCGGCTCGACGGGCTATGAAAGTGCCAGTGACCCGTGACGCGGAAGCTGTTTCGTGGATCGAGCTCGGCGTCGTGGCGAAACCCCACGGCGTGAGCGGCGAGTTGCGTATTCACGTATTCAACCCGGAGTCGACCCTGTTGCAGGAGCTCGGTGACGTATTCCTGCTGGGCGGAGATGACGAAGAGCCCGCGCTCGTGGAAATTCTGTCGACCAGGCCGGGACCCAAATGCTTGCTCATGCGCCTTGCGGGGGTGGATTCTCGTGATGACGCGGAAGCCCTCAGGGGGTATCTGCTCTGTGTTCCCCGTGAGGCATTGCCCCCGTTGGAGGAGGGTGAATTCTACCACGCGGACCTCATCGGCCTCGAGGCCTTCGAAGGCGCCGAGCCCATAGGAAAGGTGATCGGCGTCATCGATTACCCAAGCGTCGAGTGCCTGAAGATCGAAGTTCCGGGCGGATTCCTCGAGGTGCCCATGCTCCCGGAATGGCTCGAGCGAGTGGACACCGAAGAAGGCAAAGTCCACCTGAGACGGCTCGAGGAGATTCCGCTGCAGAGGAGGCGCGGATGAGATTCGAGATCGTCACTTTGTTTCCGGAGCTCTTCGAGCTGACGCGCACCGGGCTTCTCGGCAAGGCTCAGGACGCCAAGACCATCGACTTGCACACGATCAACCCGCGCGACTTCGCCACCGATCGGCATCGATCCGTGGACGACGCACCGTACGGAGGCGGCAGCGGCATGGTTCTGATGGCGGCTCCGTTCGCGGCGGCGCTCGACCATCTCGATGCGGCGCGAAGCGGCAAACCCGCGCACAAGGTGTTGCTCACACCGCAGGGCGATCGGTTCACACAGGCGCATGCGCGGCGGTTCTCGAAGATAGAGACGCTGACGTTGGTCTGCGGCCGCTACGAGGGATTCGACGAGCGCATCCGGGGGCTGGTCGACGAGGAAATCTCGCTCGGCGATTTCGTTTTGCTCGGAGGCGAGGTGGCCGCGCTGGCGATCATCGAAGCCACCGCCCGTCTGATCCCGGGCGTCCTCGGAAACGAGCAATCCACCGCGGACGAGTCTCATGCGCACGGTCTCCTCGAGTATCCCCAGTTCACGCGGCCCGAGGTATTCCGGGGCGCGCGCGTGCCCGAGGTGCTCCTGTCGGGCAATCATGCGGCGATCGCCCGCTGGCGGCGAAAGGAATCACTGCGCAGGACGCTCGAACGCCGTCCGGATCTCTTGGAAAAAGCCGACCTTTCCGAGGAAGATCGCGCGTGGCTAGACGAGCTTCGCCGGACGCGAACCTGACGAAAATGTGTCAAAAACGTTGCTGAACCCACCCTAGGCTCCGTCGTACACCTAAGCTGGTGGATGCTCTGCAGCCCATGGACATGCTGATCGGCCTCGGAGCCGGGCTTGCGATCTTTTTCTTTGGCGTTTACGAGATGACCGAGGGGATGCGCGCAGCTGCGGCCGACCGGGTCCGCGCAACCCTCGAGCGCTTCACCAAGAATCGAATCTCCTCGGTGCTGACGGGCACCGCGGTCACGGGAGTGCTCGGTTCCTCTTCCATCGTCACCATCATGACGGTCGGCCTCGTCAGCTCCGGGCTCCTCGCATTTCACAACTCCCTCGGCGTGGTCATGGGAGCCAACATCGGCACGACGCTGTCGAGCCAGATCGTCGCGTTCGGGCTCACGGAGTTCTATGGCATCGTGCTCATCGCAGGTGTTGTGATGCGCTTTCTGGTGCCCAACGAGAAGGTCAACGCCTGGGGCACGGCGATCATGGGCATCGGCTTCGTCTTCCTGGGCCTCGAGCAGATCGAAAGCGCCATGTCGCCGATCAAGAGCTGGCCGCCCTTCATCGAAGCGATCGAGCAGATGGAGCATCCGCTCTTCGGAATCGTCATCGGCGCGATGATCACGGCGATCATCCAGTCCTCGTCGGCGATGATGGGCGTCGTGATCATCCTGGCGGCGCAGGGTGGGATTACACTGCCTGCAGGCATCGCGATCATGATGGGCGCCGAGCTCGGAACCTGCGTAGACACGCTGCTTTCGACGATCGGTCAAACCCGAGCCGCGGTGCGGACCGGCGTTTTTCAGCTGCTTTTCAACGTGTTCAACGTGTTGCTCCTCGTCGGCTTCACGGAGGAGCTCGCCGCCATCGCCCAGTCGATGTCCAGGGGAACGGACGCTGCCGCGATCGCGAAGCAAATCGCGCACACCCATGTGATGTTCAATTGCCTGGGCGTCCTAGCCGCCCTCCCATTCGTTCCATGGATGGCAAGAGGCATGATGCGCTTGATCCCCGACAAGGTGCCCGAGGCGTCCCCAGCCGCAATTCGCGGATAGCGAGTCGGCCCCGTGTCGTCCATCGAGTCCCCGGAGAACGGGTCGGGATGGGCGTGCTCGCGAACGGGACCCGCTCGCCCGGCTCCTCAAGTCGCCACACCACTGGGCTCCCGCCCCCTCGCTGTGCTGCGCATCCCGACCCGTCCTCCTTCGTACAAGTCGACGTAAGGAGGGCTCGGAAAAAACGCGACATGAGGTGGAGCGGACGTGCGAAGTGCCAATCGGCATGCATGCAACCACCTCCGATTGGCGCGCCGCCCGA
>LJTN01000095.1 GCA_001303415.1 Myxococcales bacterium SG8_38 | reverse complement strand
ACGGGCGGCAATGGCACCGGCGGCACGGGCGGCAATGGCACGGGCGGGACCGGCGGCGCTGTGGAGTGCTTGGTTTCCGTGTCGGTTCAGTAGCGGCGCAGACAGCGCATTCAGTAGCTTCCCGACGAGCCACTCGGACATTCTTGCCAGGGTCTTGGGTGCTACAGCGCGGACGGAATCCGTCTAAGCAGCGGATCTAAAAAGCGTTTCGGCTTTCGGTCGCTCCTGGCACGGCAGGTGCAACTCGCTCCGCCGACCGGGAGGCATCGAAATGGATTCCTCGAGAGACCCTAGGCAAAATCAGCCGATGCGCATGCCGATAGAGTTGGGTGTTTTGTCCGCAGCTTTGCTGCTCGCCAGCGGTCCCGTCCGGGCCGCGGGCGAAGCGGAGGTTCGGACCGCCCAGATCGCCGAGGAGGGCTCCAGCATCTCGTGGGGCCACGCGGTTGCGATCATCGATGAGCCGATCGACGAGGTGCTTCCGGTCGTGGTCGATTACGCCAACTACGTGCAGTTCATGCCGAACTTCACCAAGTCCAAGGTCCTCGCGCAGCGCGGTCACAGGGCCATGGTGTACATGGAGGTCAGCGTGGCTTCCGGCACGTTCACGCTCTGGGGACAGCTGACGTTTTCCGAGAGCGCCGGCGACGGCGAGGCGCGGCTCGTCGAGGCACGTCTCGTCGATGGCAACATGAACGCATTCCGCGCGACCTGGCGGCTCGTGCCCGTCGATGGCGGCGCCCGCACCGAGGTCGACTTCCGAATCTACGTCCATCCGGACATGCCCTTGCCGTCCGCGGTCTTCAGCCGCGAAAACGAGAGAGCTGCCGGCAAGACGGTGCGCGCCCTGCGCACGCGCGTCGCTGCTGCAGCCACGCGTTCGTGAGGCCTCACTCGGCGGCGAGTGCCGCCAGCATTTCCGGCCGCCTGTGCGGCTCGTCGAAGTCGATGGCTGGGCCGAGCGGGACGATGCGGGTCGGATTGATGGTCTCGTGGCTGCCGTAGTAGTGGTGCTTGATGTGGTGCATGCTCACGGTGTCGCGAACACCGGGGACCTGGTAGAGCTCTCGCGTATACGCCCACAGGTTCGGATAGTCGACGATACGGCGAAGATTCGCCTTGAAGTGGCTATAGTAAACCGAATCGAAGCGAAGGAGCGTCGTGAAGAGACGCCAATCGGCCTCGGTGATCCGATCGCCCACGAGGTAACGTTGCTCCGATAGCCGCGCTTCGATCCAGTCCAAGGTGTCGAAGAGCTCGACGAAGGCTTCCTCGTAGCCCTCTTGAGAGGTCGCGAAGCCGCACTTGTACACGCCGTTGTTGAGGGTGTGATACACGCGCTCGTTCACCGCATCGATCTCCTCCCGAAGCGCTTCCGGGTAGAAGTCACCCGGTTTGGCCCCGAGATGATCAAAGGCGCTATTGAACATGCGGATGATCTCGGACGATTCGTTGCTGACGACCGTCCCCGTCTTCTTGTCCCAAAGCACCGGCACGGTCACCCGGCCCGTGAAGCCCGGATCCGCCGCGGTATAGACCTGATGAAGAAACTCCGCGTCGTGAATCGGGTCGGGGATGACGCCATCGGTCTCGTGGAAGGTCCAGCCGTCGCTGCCCATGAAGTGGTTCACCACGGACAGGCTGATCATGCGTTCGAGGCCTTTGAGCTTTCGAAAGATCAACGTGCGGTGCGCCCATGGGCACGCATAGGAAACGTAGAGGTGATAGCGGCCCGCTTCGGCTGGATACGCCTTTCCGCTCGGCGCGTTCTTTCCGTCGGCGGTGATCCAGTTTCGGAACTTGGCGGTGCTTCGTACGAACCTTCCGCCCGTGCTCTTCGTGTCGTACCAAATGTCGTGCCAAACGCCGTCTATCAGCTTCCCCATCTCGTGCCTTTCTCGTCCATCAAAGCAAGCGTCCCATCCTGCCGCTTTGATAGTCGCGGAAGGCTTGGACGATTTCTTCTCGTGTGTTCATGACGAAGGGCCCGTACGCCACGACCGGCTCGTGTAGCGGCTGTCCTGCCAACACCAACACGCGCGCGCCTTCTCTGGCGTGAAGCTGCACCGGGCCATCGTGGTCGCGGTCGAACACGCCGAAGTGCCGCGACGGAATCGGCTGCCGATCCGGGCCCACCGTCACGTCTCCTTCGAGCGGAAACACCAAGGTCGTCCACCCCGAAGGAAGCTCCGCCTCGGACGAGCCCTCCGCGTGAAATCTGAGATCGAAGGTGGTGATCGGCGTGTGGGTCCTGGCAGGTCCCGTCTTGCCGTCGAGCGTGCCGGCAACGAGCCGCGCTTCGGCAGCGCCCAACGTCAGTCTCGGAAACTCGCGGTCGAGAAGCGGCTGGTACCGCGGCTCGCTCATCTTCTTGCTGGCGGGGAGGTTGACCCAGAGCTGCACCATCTCGAAGTCACCGCCGCGCTCCGAAAACGCCTGGGAGTGTTTCTCCTCGTGCACCACCCCCGAAGCGGCGGTCATCCATTGCACGTCGCCCGGGCCGATTCGCCCGCCACCTCCGGCCGAGTCGCGGTGCTCGATCTCGCCTTGGTAGGCAAAGGTCACCGTCTCGAAGCCGCGATGCGGGTGCTCACCCACGCCTCTTCGCCAAGGCGAAGCCTCGAAGCGGCGTCGCGCCGCGTGGTCGAGCAGCAAGAAGGGGCTCAGCATCTGAGGATCGATCTGCGGCCAAAAGACCGTCTTCACGAGAAAGCCGTCCCCGACCCAGTGCTCGGGTCCAGGCGGGTACACCCCGCGGAGCCTTCGAGGCGTCCGCGTCTTGGTCTTTGCTGAGGTCTGCATCTGCCCATCCTCGGAGGAGCGGCCGAGGAGCCTCGGACCAAAGCCCCAGCTCATCGCCGCCGCCGCCGCGGCCCCGAGCGTTGCCAACACGCCCCGTCTCGAAGTGCCGTCCATGCGCTGAGTATGGGCACCCCGCGTTCTCGCCGGCAGAGCGCATCCGATTGACATAGCGTTGCGAAAACGCAACTATTGGTCCAAGTGGACGTCGATCGGGACAATATTGCAACATTTGTAGAAGTCATCCGGCGCGAGAGCCTGGCTGCGGCGGCCCGCCACCTGGGCATCCCGAAGTCCACGGTCAGCCGGCGCCTCACCCGGCTCGAAGAGCAGCTCGCCACCAAGGTCGTGCATCGCGACGCGCGGCGTGTGACGCCGACGCCCGAGGGCATCCGTTTCTACGATTCGGTGGTCGACGCCATCGACGCCCTCGATAGCGCCGTGGCGGGCCTCGCACAAAGCACGACCGAGCCACGGGGCACCGTTCGTCTCACCGCGCCAAGCGACCTCGGACGCATGCTCGTGATTCCGTTGCTCGTGGAGTTCCTCGCGCGCTATCCGGACATTTCCCTCGACTTGGTGCTCACCAACCGGTTCGTCGATTTGGTTCAGGAGCGCGTCGATCTCGCGATCCGCGCCGGTCGCGTCACGGACCAAAACCTCATTGCGCGCAAGTGGATTCGCTCGGACTTTCGGCTCGCGGCCTCTCCCGAGCTCGAGATCGACTGCTCCGACATCACCGAGCTCGAGTCGTACCCCTTCGTGCTCTACCGAAAGCGGGGGCAGACCCAGGTGCTCCGACTCGAAAGGGGAAGCGGCGACCAACTGGAGACGGTCGAGCTTACGGTTTCGGGCCGCGTCAATGTCGACGACTATGGCGCAATGCTCGAGCTCGTGGCTGCAGGGCAGGGCGTCGGCTTGATGCCCGAGCAGCACGCCGCGGAAGGCGAAAAGACGGGCCGGTTGATGCGAATCTTTCCGGAGTGGGTCCTTCCGTCGGAGCCGGTTCACCTCGTGTACTCGACGCGACAGCTGCCCGAGCGCGTCCGTCTGCTGATCGATTTTCTCGAATCGGCGCGTGTTGATGAACCGGGCCCAAACGGTTAGCGTCTGCGCGTGAATCGAGCGACATCGACCAGCATCGCGGTCGCCACCTGGTTGGCATGGGTCGCGGCACCCGTCTTGGCGCAACAAACCACGGAACAAGCGACGCAGCAAACGACGCAGACCGTCGAAGCGCCGCCATCTTCGGAGCCGGCGCCCCCGGGCGGCATCATCACCACGGCGCCGCCCATGCGCTATGTCAGCCCCGGCTACCTCGAGTACGAGCTCGAAGACGCGCGAGAGCGAAGCCGCCGCACCCGCGTCGCGCTGATCGCCACCAGCGCGGTGTTCGGCGTCGGGATCATTCTCGCCGGCGTCGGGGCCTCGCAGTGTCAGTGGGTCGATCGTGCCCGTGAGCCCGACGAGTACCTCTGCAACAATGCGGGCGACGTGCTCGTTCCGCTTGGCGGCTCGTTCGCCTTGGCGGGGGCGATCGGGATGATCACCTCGGGGGCCATGCTCGGCGTGCGCAACCGTAACGAACGCGAGATCGAACGCGACATCCGCAGAAGCTACTACGGGCGCCGCCTGCGCTGGGACGTCGACTCAGGCCGCTTCGTCTTTTGAAGCGCCGCGCGCGCGTTTCGGTGCCAAGAGCCCTCGCGGCGCCACGGTGAAGATCGGCTCGCGTCGGAGCCCGAGCGAATCGAGCACCACGTTCGCGCAGACGAGCCCCGACGTGAACGCCGCTTCCATGTGCGTCATCGGGTAGGGCAGCCGCACCCAATCGCCGGCCATGAGAAGCCCCTCCACGGGCAGCTCGGGTGCGGGCCGGTGCGCGCGCTGCCCGGGCGCAAACGCGGGGAAGTCGTGGCGCACTTGCAATGCCTCGGCTGCGATCGAAAGCCCTCGAAGCTCGGGGAAGTAGTACGCGAGCTCCTCTAGAAAGACGCGGCGCACCTCCTGCTCATCGGAGATGTCCCGGGGCAAGGCGTAGCAATGGAGCTCCAACACGGCGCCGCCGTGCCTCTGCGCCCACGCGCGCGCCTCGTCCGTGATGCGGTGATAGAGCGTGACCGAATCGAGCACGCGCTTGCGCTCCACGTTGATGAACGTCGGCAGCCCCGGACGAACGTCGCGGTCCACCCAAAGGCGCCACACCGCATACCCGTGCGAGGTGCGGAGCGCGTTCATGTCGGCGACGAACGCCGGATGTGCCTCTTGCAGCCAATCCGAGCCTGCAATTACCGACTGCATTCCCGGGATGTCGGCCGCGATGACGACCCAGTCGTATTCCTCTCCTTCGACGCGAAATCGTTCGTGCGCGCCGCGCTCGATGCCGTGCACGGGCACGCCGAGGCGAAGCTCTACGCCGTGCGCCTCGAGATGCGACCGGATCGGAGCGAGCAACGAGGTCTCGTAGTCGCCGGCCGGGAAGTCGTACACCAATCCGTGGTCGTGGCTCAGGTAGTAGAAGTGAAACGCCCGAAGCACATCGGCCGTGGAAAGGTCCGCCTCGTCCGAGAAAAACGCGCGCGCGAACGTTCGAAACGACACCCGAAGCCCGGGGGGCAGGGCGGCTTCATCGCAGAACCGCTCGAAGGTGATCCCGTCGAGCGCCTCGTAGGTGTGCGCCATGTCGAACCGTACGAAGGCGCTCAACCGTTCGCGCGTGCGCTTGGCCGCCGTGTCGCGCCAACGATAGAAGCCGCGCCTGGCGAGGTCTACGATGTTCAGCGCGGGAACGGTCTCGACGTCGCCGAAGCGGAGCGAGCGCCCCGCTTCGTCGAGGATCAGGTAGTCCTCGATCTCGCGAAACGACCGGCGCAGCCCGAGCCGGTCCAAGAAGCGGTTGAGGTTGTAGTACTGGCGGAAGAATGCGTGAAAGCCATGGTCGAGGGTCTGCTGCCCATCACCGATCGCGGCTTTCCACGCGCCGATCTTCCCGCCCAGATAGTGATTGCGCTCGAAGAGCGTCACCGCGATGCCTCGCTCGCCGAGCGCCGACGCGGCTCCGATCCCCGCGAGACCTCCTCCGATCACCGCGACGCGGGTTCCGCGTTCGGGGAGGGTGCGCGGTAGGGCGTCATCGACCGTGGTTGCCTGCTGCCGGTAACCGCCAAGGCGCTTTTCGATCAAGGATGCAAGCGCTCTTTGCCACTGGCCTCGCCGCAAGAGGGCCCAGGCTCCGAGCAGGATTGCCAACAGGACAATCCACCACCATGTGATCTCACTCATCCGGCCGCTGGCGCCCCGGGCGGGGACGTAGCATCGTTCGAGTCTATCGAACAATCTCGACAGCTGTCCATGCCTCGTCTAGCCAATGTCCAGGTCTTGTCAATACAGCTCTCCGGTCACATAAGCTAGGTTCCTGCACGCACCCATGACAGGCATCTACGACATCGCAGTGCTCGGAAGCGGTCCAGCCGCCACGTCTATTGCCGCGGCTTCCGGCCGGCGCGGCGCTTCGGTGGCGTTGATTGCGCCGACGCCGCGCGCCCCTTGGAAGCCGAACTACTGCCTTTGGGCCGACGAGATTCCTGGCGGCATGGGGCATCTGGCCGAGCGGGTGTGGAACGAAGCCGTGGTCGCGACGCATCTAGGACAACGCGCACTCGATCGGCCCTACGCCAAGCTCGACAACGGCGCTCTGCAATCCTTCTTCTGGGAGCAGCTCGAACGTGGGTCGGCTCGCGTCGTTTCGGAGCGAGCGGCCGAGCTCGAGCACCGCGACGGGCAGACCTGGGTGCACACGGAAAGCGGCGCGGTGGAGCGCGCCCGCGTCGTCATCGATGCGTCCGGCGCGGACACCGGCTTCGTTCGCCGTGTTCATCAGCGGCCGCCCGCCTACCAAATCGCCTATGGCTTGCTCCTGCGCGCACCGGGACACGGGTTCGACCCGAGCCAAATGGTCATGATGGATTTTCGTCCCGCCGTGAACGACGACGCCGACCCGCCATCGTTCCTGTACGCATTGCCGCTGAGCCAGGATCGTTTGTTCATCGAGGAGACGTCCCTCGCGCGGCGTCCCGCGGTCTCGATGGACCTGTTGCGTGCGCGATTGGAAAAGCGGCTCGTCGCGCTCGGGCTGCAAGCCGCCGAACGGATCGACGAGGAGCGCTGCGCCATTCCGATGGGCCTAGGCCTGCCCGCGCCCGGGCAATGGGTGGTGCCGTTCGGCGCTGCCGCGGCGATGATGCACCCGGCCTCCGGCTACCACGTGTTCCACGTCCTTCGCAAAGCGGAGCCCGTGGCGCACGCGATCCTCGACGCCCTCGATGCGGGCAACATCGACGACGCGGTGGCGGCCGGCAACAGAGCCGTCTGGCCTCGATCGCACCGCAAGCTCTGGGAGCTCTACGGCTTCGGTCTCGAGACGCTGGTCCGGATGAACGCCGACGAGGTCTCGCGCTTCTTCGAAGCGTTCTTCGAGCTTCCGCGCGAGGTCTGGTCCGGTTATCTCGGCGCCACGCTCGAGCCCGGGGCGCTCGGCACGGCCATGACCCGCATCTTCCGAAGCCTGCCCACCTCGGTGCAATGGCACCTGATTCGAAGAGGGCTTTCGGCTGGCGCGGCGCCTCTTGCGCGCACCTTGTTTCAGCCGGGGACACCATGAGGGCTACGAAGGGAGCCAGAGTTGAGTAAGCAGGCCATCGTCATTGGAGCAGGCTTTGGAGGGCTCGCAGCAGCCGCCCGGCTTCGCGCCTTGGGCTATCGCGTCACCGTCGTCGAGTCTGGCGATCAGCCCGGCGGCCGAGCCCGCGCGTTCGAGCGCGAGGGCTTTCATTTCGACGCCGGCCCCACCGTGATCACGGCGCCGTATCTTTTCGACGAGCTGTTCGAGCTCTTTGGCAAGAACCGCCAGGATTACTTCGAGCTCGTCCCGGTCGATCCCTTCTACCGCGTCGCATTCCAAGACGGACGGCACTTCGACTACGTCGGCGACGACGAGCGGCTCTACGCGCAAATCGCCGCGTTCAACAGCCGCGACGTGGACGGCTACAAGAAGCTCCTGGCCCATTCGCAGCGCATCTTCGACGTCGGCTACACCGAGCTGGTCGATGCGGACTTCTCGCGCTTCGGAGACATGATGCGGGTCGTCCCCGACCTGTTGCGCCTCCGCGCCTACAAGAGCCTCTACGGCTTGGTGGCGCACTACATCCAGGATGACGCGCTCCGGCAAGTCTTCACGTTCCAGCCTCTGCTCATCGGAGGAAACCCCTTCCGCGCGCCTGCGATCTATCTCTTGATCCATTGGCTCGAGCGGAAGTGGGGCATTCACTTCGCCAAGGGCGGCACCACGGCCATCGTCCGGGGGCTTGTTCGCTTGCTCGGCGAGGTCGGCGTCGACATGCGCCTCAACGCGCCGGTCGAGCGCATCGAGGTAGTGAACGGCAGAGCCAGGGGCGTGCTGCTCGGCGACGGGACGTTCTTGCAATCCGACGTCGTCGTTTCGAACGCCGATCCGGCCATGGTCTACACGCAGCTCATCGACCCCGCGGCCCGCCGAAAGCACTCCGACGCCGCGATTGCCCGCAAGCGCTACTCGATGAGCCTCTTCGTCGGTTACTTCGGCACGCACAAGACCTATCCCGACCTCGCCCACCATTCGATCCTGCTCGGGCCGCGGTACCGGGAGCTGCTCACGGAGATCTTCGACCGCAAGAAGCTGGCCGACGACTTTTCCTTGTACCTGCATGCGCCGACGCGCACCGACACGAGCCTCGCGCCGAAAGGGGCCGAGAGCTTCTACGTTCTGTCGCCGGTTCCCAATCAGCAAAGCGGCATCGACTGGTCGGTGGAGGGCCCGCGCTACATGGATCGCATCCTCGACGCCCTCGACGCGCATCATCTTCCCGGGCTTCGCGAAAACCTGGCCCCGCAGTTCCACGTCGACCCACGGTACTTCGAAACGGAGCTTCGCTCGTACCGCGGCGCGGCCTTCGGCCTCGAGCCGACCCTCCGGCAGTCAGCCTATTTCCGTTTCCACAACGCGTCGGAAGACGTGGGCGGTCTCTATTTCGTTGGGGCGGGCGTTCATCCTGGCGCCGGGCTTCCAGGCGTGCTTTCGTCCGCCAAGGTGCTCGAACGCGTCGTTCCAAAAGCCGAGACGCACGGCCGCGTCCTTTCACTTCCGGAGACGGTGACGGCATGAGCGCCGAGGCAGAGGCACGCGCCCGCGAGACCGCGCAGTGGCAGATGTTGGCCTTCCATGCGCGTTCGTTCCGTTGGGCGTCTGCGTTTCTGAGTACCGCACAACGCCGCAAAGTGGCCGCGCTCTATGCCTTTTGCCGCACGGTCGACGATCTGGTCGACGGAGGGTCGGTCACGCCGGAGGCGCGCCAGCATCTCGCCGAGCTCCAGGCCGCGCTCGAGGCCGAGCCCGACGGCGAGGCGCTTTGGCCCGAGCAGTACCGTTGGTTCCGTGCGTTATGCGTCGAGCACGGCATCGATTTTTGCGTGGTGCGCGAGCTGCTCTTGGGCATGTCGTCCGATCTGCGTGTCGTCCGGCTTCAGTCCGATCGCGAGCTCCTTCGCTATTGCTACCGCGCCGCAGGCACGGTCGGCTTGATGATGTGCGCCGTGCTGGGCGTTCGTGACCCGCGCGCGTGGCAGCACGCCATCGACCTCGGTATCGCCATGCAACTCACCAACATCGCCCGCGACGTGCTCGAAGACGCGCAGGCTGGTCGCGTGTACTTGCCGTCCGATCGACTGAGCGCCTACGGCGTCGCACCCGACGACGTGGTCCGTGGCCGCGCCGATGCCGAAGCCGTCTGCTTGGTGGTCGGCGAGGTGCTCACCATCGCCGAGGACTACTACCAAAGCGGTGATGCCGGCATGCGGTTCTTGCCGCCTCGGGCGCGGTGGGCGGTCTTGATCGCCAGCCGCCTCTACCGTGGGATCGGACGCCGCCTGCGCCGCCACCGATGCAATCCCTTGGCGGGACGCGTGGTGGTTCCCTGGCTCGAAAAGCTGGCCCTGGTGACCTCGGCCACGCTGAGCTGGCTCGGCCTCTCATTGTGGCCGTCCTGGACGCGCACCCCGCCCCAAAACCACGACCACCTAAGCGGCCT
>LJTN01000032.1 GCA_001303415.1 Myxococcales bacterium SG8_38 | reverse complement strand
CAATCGGAGGTGGTTGCATGCATGCCGATTGGCACTTCGCACGTCCGCTCCACCTCATGTCGCGTTTTTCCGAGCCCTCCATACGTCGACCTCTCCGGACATTGAGGTGCGCGGATCGAGGATCGGGATCTGTAGGTTGCGCGGATGGGGTGTGCGGCCCATCTCGACTCGTCCTTCTGCGTGCCAGTCGACGTACGCAGGGGCTTGGCGGAACGCGATGCGGGGATGGGGCGACGTAGCGAGTGACAAGCGGCATGCATGCAACCACCTCCGATTGGGCGCGAGCTCCGAGGCGAGGCTTGCTTGGCCTAACCTCACCTGTGCTTCCGGCCAACTTTGCAAGCCGAGCCGTTCGACACATCCCCGTGTCGTGTTCCGCCAAGCCCCGGCTTGCGCCCGCCCCGTTCCGTGGAACCTCGTGTCGCGTTTTTCCGAGCCCGGTCCTTGCGCCGTCACAGCCACTTTTGGATGTGCAGGCCGAGTGAGGCGGGGCGAAGAGGGGAGCGGTCTTTCGGGCGGACGCGGAAGCGGAGCTCGTGCGCGCCGCTTGCTTCGACGACGAACACACCTTGCCAAGTGCTTCGATCTTTGGAGCCATCCGATTCGAAAGGCACCACGAAACGCGAAGGACGGTCTTGCATCCGGCTGCCGAACGTGACCACCGCTTGGACCTCGAGCTCTCTTGCGTCCAGATTGGGATGATGCAGCGTGACCTCTGCCGAAACGGTCGTGCCGACTGTGATCTCGTCGCCGCTCAGGCCGCCGAACCGCACGCTCTCCATTGCGATCGTGTTCCAGTGCGCTCGAATGTCCTCGACCAAGTCCGCCAATGCAAAAAGCGGACGGTAGTTCGAGTCGCGCAAGGCCACCGCGTCTTGCATCGCCGGCTCGTAGAAGGTGTCTGCATAGTTGGTGACCATGCGCCGGGCCGAGAAGTTGGGAATGATGCTGGCCATGCTCGCCTTCATCCGTTTGACCCATTCCAACGGAACGCCTGCCTCGTTGCGGTCGTGGTACATCGGTAGGATCTCGCCTTCGAGCAGCGCCATGGTCAGCGCGCGATCGTAGGCGCTTGGGTCGTGGACCGACGTGGAGGGAAGATCGATGACCCAACCGTTGTCTTCCTGGTACCCTTCGAGCCACCAACCGTCATCGACGCTGAGATTCAAGCAGCCGTTCATCGCCGCTTTCATTCCGGAGGTGCCGCTCGCCTCGAGCGGCCGTGCCGGCGTGTTCAGCCACACGTCGGAGCCAGCCACCATGCGGCGTGCCGCATCGATCGAGTAGTTCTCGACGAAGATCAGCCGTCCGACCAGGTCGGGGTGCTTGGTTGCCTGGTAGACTCTCTGCAGCAGGGCTTGGCCGAGGCCGTCAGCAGGATGCGCCTTTCCCGCGTAGATCATCGTCATTCCGGGCTGGCCGTTGAGAATCCTGGCCAACCGCTCAGGCTCGCTCAGCAACAGATCGGCGCGCTTGTAGGGGGCGAACCTTCGCGCGAACCCTACGAAAAGCCGATCTTCGTCGAGCTGATCGATGATGTCGCGTAGGAGTGATAGATCCTCGCGGCGCCTAGCCCACGATTCGGTCAGGTGTTCCTTGAGCCATTCGACGTAGTCGGCGCGCAGCTGCCGATGGATCGCCCAAATCTCGGCCGAATCATGCTCCCGCAGCCATTGCCAGCGGAACCGATCTTCGATCTGATTTCGCCAATCGCGCCCCATCTCGCGCTCGAACAACCGCTGCCAGCGAGGGGCCACCCATGTCGGGACGTGCACGCCGTTCGTGATGCTGGTGCAAGGCACGTCATCGGACTCGTCCAAGTCCGGGTAGAGGTCGAGGAACATGTCCCGGGCGACCTCACCGTGCTTGGCGCTCACGCCATTGATGCGCTCCGAGCTCCGCACGGCGAGCGCCGTCGTGCCAAACTTGCCCGGGCCCGCTTCGGCGGACTGCCCGAGCGCCATCAACCGTGGCCAATCCATGCGGAGGACGTTCTCGAAGCGCGTAAGGTATGGCCGGACCATCTCCTCCGGGAAGTGGTCGTGGCCGGCGGGCACGGGCGTATGGGTCGTGAAGACGGTCGTGTTTCGGATGTATTCGAACGCTTCCTGCGAGCGCAGCCCGTGCCGCTGGATGAGATGGGCCGCCCTCGCGAGGAGAAGGAACGCGCTGTGTCCCTCGTTCATGTGGTAGACATCGGGCTCGATGTCCATCTCCGCGAGCAGTTGATAGCCGCCGAGGCCGAGGATCATCTCCTGCCGAAGCCGGTGCGTCGCATCGCCTCCATACAGTCGATTGGTGATCGCGCGATCCTCGGGGCGATTCTCTGGGAGATTGGTGTCCAGCAGATAGAGCGGGACGCGGCCGACCCGGAGTTGCCATGCGCCGACCTGCACCTGCCCCGTGGGCAGCGGTACGGTCACCCGCAGAGGAGCGTACCGCCCCGACATAACGGGCTCGAACGGCGGGCTTTCGAAATCGTTGGTGTCGGCGAGGTCCTCTTGTCGACCATCGCGATCGATCATCTGACGGAAGTAGCCTTCCTTGTGCGCGAGGCCTACCGCGCATAGAGGCAGGTCGAGGTCGCTTGCGGCCTTCAGGTGATCCCCAGCCAGGATGCCCAAGCCGCCCGAATAGATCTTCAGGAATCCCGCAACCCCGAACTCCATGCAGAAGTACGCGATCCGAGGCTCCTGCTTCTGGGTCGATTCGAGCATCTCCTGATGGGCACGCGCGACGTTGGCGGCGTATTCCTTGTCCATCGCCAGATCCATCAGCCGCTCTGGCTTGACCTGCTCGAGCAAGGAGTGAGGATTCTCCTTGAGCTTGAACCAAAGCGATGGATCGATTCGCTTGAACAGCGAGGCGACCTCGGGATGCCAGCGCCACCAGAGGTTGGATGCGAGCGCCTCCAAAGGCTGCAGCTCTTCGGGCAGCGCATTGGCCACGTTGAAGGTGCGCCTGTACGGAGCTGGTTCTTCTCCTTCTTTGGGGGGCGGCACGACGAATAGCCCAAATACCCCGGAGTCGGCGGACACGGCCGGCATCGACGGCGTGCTCAAGCGCTCCATCGGCAGCTCTTTGCGCCGTGCGGCACCTGCCTTCAGTGCGAGATCGTGCGCCTCCTCGTAGTGGTCCATGAAGTTCGACCAGTCGGTCAGCGCAGCGGTTTCGAGACAAGCCTGGCCTAGGGTTTCTCGATCCGCGGGGGAGAGGTCGACGAACTCGAGGAGGGCCTTGGTAAGCGAAGTGCCGACCTCGGTAAATGGCACTCCTTCCCGCTGGAGCACCCGTACCCCGGTTCGTTTGCGGTCGCCTTGTGCAGCGACCCATCTTCCAAAGCCAGCACGGTCCGTCGTGATGGCGGGAACTCCGAACGCCACGGCTTCGAGGGGCGTGTATCCCCAAGGCTCGTAAAATGATGGGAACACGCCGAGATCGGCTCCGGGGAGCAGATCCCAGTACTTGTGTCGAATCAGAGGGTCGGTGCCGTCCAGGTAGATCGGCACGTGCACCACGTGCGCTCGGGCGCCCGGATGATTGTCGAAGCCCAACGCGTTGAGTTGATTGGTGATCGGATCATTCGCTTCATCGACCAGGTCGTGCGTGCAACGTAGAGGTGGACCGGCGGACCCGCCGTGCGCACGATCCCACAGCGCGCGCTTGGGCTCGGCGTGGCCGGCGGGAAGCATGGCATATGCGATGACTCGCTTGCCGTCCCGAGACGCCAACTCGGCGGCAAGGGACGACACCGCGTGGAGGTACACGTCCACGCCTTTGTTCACGTACTCGTAGCGGCCTGCTAGGGCGAATATCAGCGTGTTTTCTCGGTCGTACCTGTCGCCGGTGGTGAGCTCGGCCAGCCTGAAGAGCTCGTCCCGGGCGTCTTGCCTCTTTTCCGCATCGACCGGTTTCGCGCCGAAGCCGTTTGGCAGGACGACATCCGGCTTGCGGCCGAGGAGATGCTCGCATTCGATGGCGGTGAGCTCGCTCACCGTGGTGAAGACGTCTGCTTCTCGGGCTGCGACGGTTTCCATCGAGTGCTTGGACGAGACGTTCAACTGCTTGGCCGCAACTTCGGGGTCGATGTCGGCGAGCGACTTGTAGAAGTTCGGATCCGCCCGCCGCCCCGCAAGCGAGCGGCCAAGCATCGTTGCGTGCGTGGTGAATACGGTGCCGATCTCGGGGGCTGCGCCTTGAAGATGAAGGATTGCCGCTGCCGACATCCATTCGTGGGCTTGCACGATCGCCTTCTGCCGCCCCGGCAGCAGATATCGGTCGCGTATGTGTTCGATGATCATGCCTGCGCCGTGCGCGAAAAGCACCGGGTCGTAGTAGTCCCAGGCTCCGAACAGAGAATCGAGCCCGTGCTTCTCCCAGTAGCGACCGAGGATTTCGTCCTTGCGCTGGTAGAGACGCGAATAGTTGATTAGCAGACAGCGAGGCTCGCCCGGAACGAGCCAGCGTCCCATCAGCACGCTCACCTCGTGGTCCTTCAGGGATTCGGCGAGCTCCGGATTCCACAGATCCGGTCTGAACTCCGCCGCCACGCCTTCCGTCCTCGGAATGTCGGGCCCGATCGTGATGTATCCGTCTTCACCGTGGCGTTCCTGCACTTCAGCGACGCGGCTCGCCAACACGGTGTGGATACCACCGACCATGTTGCAGACTTCCCAAGAAATCTCGAAGAATACCGCCTTGCTCATAGGCCGATCTGTTTCTCGCTGGGCGCGAGCACCGAGAGCTTCAGGTCCTTCATCACATTCATATAATGAATGAAAGCGTCGTAAGGGCCCTCATATGGGCTGAAATAATCGTGGACCTCCGCATCGGAGGAGGACTTGGTGGACATATAGTAGAAGTGGTCCGAGGTCTGCAGACGCCGCCAGAGCGCCAACAAATGAGAGTTGTTGCGGCGCTTGATCTCGGGGCCCAGGGCATAGACCTCCGAAAGCGCGCGTTGCTGCATCGCGTTACCTTGCCATGCGGTGATGTCCCGACCTACATCGGCCCAGGATACCGTACGGTGGAAACTGAGATCACCCAGTGCAGGGTAGCGGTCGATCGCTTGGCTCGGGGTCAAGACATCCCAGTGCGGGTGCGTGAACAGCAGGTCGGGAAGATGCTCGAGAAAATCGAAGATCCCCGTTTCCCGCCACTGGTGCTCACCGAAGGTCTCGTAGTCCATGAACAGGTTGATCACGTCGCCTGCGCCGCTGTGCCCGTGCACCCAGCGTGCGAACTTCTCCGCGGTCAGCGGAAACTCGTTCCACGCCCTGTTCGAGAAGCGGAACGCGATGTCGTCCGATAGCTTGTAGTTCTTGGCGAGCAAGCGGGTCTCGCGGCCGGGCACGCGGTAGACGAAATTGGGGCTTCGCCACGCGAGGATGTCATCGGCACCTTCGACGAGAATGGCGTCGAATCCGAGGTCCGAGATGTATCGTCCGATTTCATCGTTGTAGATGAGCTCGGTATTGCGAAAGACACGTGGCGTTTGCCCGAACTCCTTCTTCACCAGTCCGAGCTCCAGCTCGATCTGCTCCCGATACTCGTCCTTGTCGTAGAGGGCGGCGAGGCTGTGATAGTAGGTTTCCGCGACGATCTCGACGGCACCGGTCTTGATGAGCCGGATGAAGCTGTCTAGAGCCGCCGGTGCGTGGCGCTTCATCTGCTCGATCGAAACCCCAGTTATCGCGTAAGAGATGCAAAAACGACCGTCGGTTTTCTCGATGAGGCGAAGCATCGACTCGTTCGCGGGCAGGTAGCACTTGCTGGCGACCTTTCGGAGCACCTCCGCATTGAGGCCGTCATCGAAATACTCGTGGTCCCGGCCTACCTGAAGGGCTCCGTACGGCTTGAGTCGGTACGGCTGGTGCACCTCGAAGTAGAAACAGACCGAAGGCATGATCTACCTTAGCCGTGGATTACGGAATGGTAAATGGGAACGAGCTTTTCGGCGGCCGCGTCCCAGTGAATGTTCCGAATCTCCTCGCGCGCGCGCTCGACGATGACGCGCCTCAGCTCTGGCAGCTCGAGAAGGGCCACGATCTGACTGGCCATCTTGTCGACGTCCCAGAAGTCGACCTTGAGCGCGTTTCGCAGGACTTCGGACACACCGGACTGTTTCGAGACGATGACCGGTCGATCGTGGCTCATCGCTTCGAGCGGTGCGATCCCAAAAGGCTCGGATACCGAAGGCATCACGTAGACGTCTGCGGTGGAGAAGGTTCGCTCGAGCTCGGCTCCTCGGACGAAGCCCGGAAAACGGAAGGAGCTCGTGATGCCGAGATCCTCGACGAGCTCCTTCATCCTGGGAAGCATGTCGCCCGAGCCCGCCATCACGAACACCGCATCGGGGACGTGCTCGAGAACCCGCGCTGCCGCTTGGACGAAATATTCCGGACCCTTTTGAAAAGTGACGCGCCCCAAGAACAGAACGACGGGCCCTTTCGAGCCTCGCTGCTCGGTGTAGGCCTCGACCGTCTCGCGCGCGTAGACGCCATTGTGCACGACGGAGATCTTGTCGAGCGAGATGTTGTGCACGCGATGAATCAGGCTTCGGGTGTAGTAGCTGACCGCGATGACCCGAGTCGCGTGCTCGAGACCCTGACGCTCGATCGACACGATGTCGTGATCCGCACCGTGGCCTGCCCGGTCGTATTCGAGGCTGTGAACGTGCACCAATAGAGGCGCTCTAATGCGTCGTGCGATTTCGATGCCTGCAGGAAAGGTCATCCAGTCGTGCGCATGGACCAAGTCGTAGTGCTCCCCGGCCACGCGACGAACGGCCGCCATGGCATAGCGCGCGACCTCCGAGAAGAGATCCTCTCCGTAGTGCGCCCCGGTTGCGGGGCCCGCTTCGCGGGTGCTTTCGCCTGGAATGCGCACGTGCTGGAGCCGGTGGCTCGGCGGTCCGGGAATCGGGTGTGCGATCTGCGTCGAGAGGATCTCGTCGACGTCGCTTTCTCGGAGCGCGCCCGAGCGCAGGAGCTCTCGATAGGTCGTCTGGTCCAAATAGGGTTTGAGCCGCGCCGGCACGTAGAGCGTGCGCAGCAGCGACTCGGCGCCGCGTGCGTGGGCGCGCGCACCCTCGACTGCAGCGGTGAAAATCGGGTCGGTGGCTAGCGAGGGCTCCAAGGCGATCAATTTGGCGAGCGCGTCGAAGCCGCGGAAAGGGCGTTCCTCCGCAATGGCTCGATGCGAATCGGCTCCGAGCAAGTGCATGTGTGGTGCGTTTTCCGCGCCATAGACCCGCGGCACGAGAAAGTCGATCTGGATTCCACGCTTGGCCAATGCAGTCGTGAGACCCTCGCAGGCCGTCCCGAGGCCGCCGCTGATGTGCGGCGGGTATTCCCAACCGAGCATCAAGATCTTCATGGGCCCGCCATCTTTGCGACTCTCAGGACCTCGGACACACTCCACGCCTGCGCCGGCGCCCCGCCTGGGCGATGCGGCGGCTCCCCGTCGAACACCTCACCGATCTGGCCGATGCACCCTTCGGTTCTGAGATGTGCGCTGAGCGCAGCAAGCACCGGGATCATCTCTTCCTTCGCCGCATCGGGGCCTTCGATCGCCGTGACCGCATCGGCATACAGGCCGAGCAACCAAGGCCACACCGTTCCCTGATGATACGCCCGGTCTCGTTCGACCTGACGGCCACGATAGAAAGGTTGGTATGAGGGGTCATCCGGAGAGAGAGTTCGAAGGCCGACCTGCGTGAGGAGCTTCTCGCGCACCCGGGCGAGCGCCCGTGCTTTGTTGGCTTTGTCGATGGGCACGCCTGGCAGCACGAGAGCCCACAGCTGATTGGGCCGGAGCTTTCCGTCGGGGCCGTGTCCATCGTGCGTGTCGGTCAAGAAGCCGTGATCGTGCAACCAGAACTTTTCCTCGAAGTGTTCAGACAGTTTCTTCGCCGTTTCGTCCCACTTTTCTATGAAGTCGGGCCGTAACTTCTTGGCCCACCGCAGCCCGGTCACCAGAGCGGACAACCACAAGGCATTGAGGTCGACCGCGTATCCATGCCGAGGGGTTACCGGCCAGCCATCGACGAGGGCATCCATCCAGGTCAGCGCCCAGGGCCCCGCATCGACGAACAAGAAGCCCTGCGCGTCCACGTGAGCTCGAGGGTCGGCGCCCTCTCCGATTCGGTCGATGAGGTCGAGGCAGGTCGCTTGAAGCGGCACGATTCGGCGGCTGCGGGTTCGTTTTGCGCTTAGCGCGACGGCTCGGACGAACAGCAGCGAGGCGTCGATCGAGTCGGCGTTCGAAGGCACGTCGCCGCTCCGCGGGATGTTGGGCACCAAGCCGTTTTCGAGGCGGTCTGCCAGCGACTCGAGAATGCCGAGCGCGCGGTCGACCTCGTCCCGGGCCAGGCAAAGACCGGGCAGGGCGATCAAGGTGTCGCGCGACCACTCGCCAAACCACGGGTACCCCGCGATGACGCCTCGGCGGTTGCCCTCCAGCTCGACCAGATAGGCCTCGGATGCGTCTTCGAGCTCTTGGACGAAGGAGCGACGCAGGCCGAGGGGAGAGCTCAACACCTGAGGCTCGTGGCTCGCCGGCGGCGTGGTCCCAAGCCGGATGGAAAACGCGCCATCGTGGCGCAGCTCCAGCCGAAACTCCCCGGGGGTAAACAGGTCTTCTGCGTCGTCGTAACCCCGGTCGCGCTCCCACTCGTAGTGCACGCCCTCGTACCAGTGCCCGTCTGCGCGAAACGCACCCGTGACGCCGTGGAGGCTCGTGATCAGCGGAGGCACGTCTTTGTACGGACGCATCACGACGCGAAGCGAGTCGCCATCCTCCACGCCGATCTCGCCGTTCAGGAACGGATTGGCGAAGGTCAGCTTGTGGAGCGGACGGCATCGGATGAGTGGACGAAGCCTCAAATCGACGGGCTTCTGGAGCCCCTCGATCGAGTAACGGATCCAGACGGCGTCCGCACCATCCTCGAGCCAGAGCTCGCGGGTCACCGTGAGTCCATGGAAATGATAGGTCCAGCGCGGCAACGGCTCGAACCGCGTGAGGTGCTCGATGCCTTTTGGCTCGATCGTCTTGCCCCAGTTGTAGCTGTGGAGCGCAACTCTTGCGTTGCCGACGTGAAACCACTCCTCGACTTCGGCCACCACGTTGAGCGGCTCGCCGACACCCGGCTCGCGGACGGTCAGGAGGCTGTGGTACTTCCGGCGCGGGCAGCGATCGATGGTGCCCATCGCAAAAGATCCGCCCGAGTTCGTAGCCAACCATTCGGCATCCGGGCTGATGGTGGCCGTGGAAGCGGCGGCGGAATCGTCGCTATCCGGCGCCCGGGACAACAGGCGAACCCCCGATCCCTCCGAGCGAGACGGAAACCAACTTGGCAAAATCACGACACACTTCCCCTCATTTGAGATCCTTTCCCGAAGCAGGAGGCGTGCCAAACCTTGTCCTGCGAAACGCCCTCATTCCATCACAACTAACCAACATTCTCAAAGCCCGCATGCGCAATGGATGCGGATGTGAGTCGACGGGGCGCAACCAATGCGCCATCTCAACTGCGCGCCTCGTGCCACGCCCGCTCGAGTGCTTCTTGGTCATCTGGGTGGGCGATGGAGATGAGCAGCTGTGCCCGCTCGTTCAGTGTCTTGCCAAAAAGGTCCACTGCGCCGTTCTCGGTGACCACGAAACGGACGTGCGCTCGCGTCGTCACGACGCCTGCTCCCGGCCGTAGCGTCGGCACGATTCGAGGCACCCCTTTCCGGGTACGGCTCGTGAGGGCGATGATGGGCTTCCCGCCTTCCGAGGTCATCGCCCCCCGGATGAAGTCCATTTGGCCTCCAACGCCGGAGATTACCCGGTGGCCGATCGAATCGGCGCAGACTTGCCCGGTAAGGTCGATTTCGATGGCGGAGTTGATCGCCGTAACCCTGGGGTTGCGGTTGATCACCGAGACCCGGTTCACGTAACCGATGTCGTATTGGCTCACGCTCGGATTGTCGTCGATGTAGTCATACACGCGCTTCGTCCCGATGACGAAGCCCGAGACAGTCCGCCCCGGGTGGATTTTTTTCTCACTGTTGTCCACGGCGCCGCATTCCAACAGGGGCAGAAGGCCGTCCGACCACATCTCGGTGTGAACGCCCAGGTGGCGATGCCCTTTGAGCGCAGCCAAGACCGCGTCAGGAACGGCGCCGATGCCCATCTGAAGCGTCGCCCCATCTTCGATGAGCTCTGCCGCATGGTGTCCAATCGCTTGCTCTTCGTCGCTTGGCGGCGTCGGGGGAGCCTCTGGCAGAGGCTTGTCGTGCTCGACCAGCCAGTCGAGCTCATCGATGTGCACGAACCCGTCGCCATGCACCCGCGGCATGTGACGGTTGACCTGTGCGATCACCACCTTGGCCGAGTCCACCGCCGCCCGCGCCACGTCCACGGACACCCCCAGGCTGCAATAGCCTCGCTTGTCCGGTGGCGAGACCTGGACCAGCGCGACGTCGAGCGCCCGGCGACCCGATCGGAACAACTGCGGGATCTCGGAGAGAAAACAGGGCAGATAGTCGACGCGATCCCCGTCCAGCTTGCCGCGCATGTTGTGCCCGACGAACAGGTTCGCTACGCGAAAGGACCGGGCGTATTCGGGATCGGCGTATCGTGCGTCTCCGTACGTGTGGAGGTGGATCAGCTCGACATCGCGCAGACGGCTCGCCTCTTCCACCATCGCGTCGATCAACGCTGTGGGCGTCGCCGCCCCGCCGTGGACGAAGACACGCTGGTTGGAATTGATGTGATTGGCCGCTTCTTGGGCAGAACAGAGCTTCGACATCGCAGATCGATCAGGGTTCGGGTTCGGGTTCGGGTTCAGGCTGGGGCCCGGGCTCGGGCTCGGGCTCGAGACCGGGCTCACGCGGCGGTGGTGGTTTTCGTCGCTCGAGGTCGATTTCGATGACGGGAGGAGGGGTGGGTGTCCCCGTGACCGGTCCCGACACCCGGCTGATGTTGCCTTCAGGGGGGTTTACTTTTTGCTCGGGCTCATATTCTTTTTCTTGCTGCATTTCCGTGCCCTGACCGACGCGCACCCGTCCGCTGGCACATCCGGCCGACATCGCGATCACGCATCCGGCGATGACCCACACGACCAAGACCTTCATTGAGACACCTGGTCACGCTCCCGGGCGGTGAGCGAGGGCTTCACGCCGATCAAGGTGTGACAATGATTGCAGGTCGACAGAAGGCGACCGAAGATTTCCGCCTGACCGCGGCTGGTGGGCTCGTCTTTGATGGGCTCCCCCGGTCTGGGCACGTATTCTTCCTCTTCCACGGTGCCCTCGACTGCGGCTGAGAACGCGAGGTCGTGCACCTCGTAGGCAAGCCGAGTCACCCCTGGGGGGCTCTCTTCATCGGGTTCGCGCGGCCCAGACAGCGGGGCTTCGGCGAGCATCTCTGCTGCAATCTGGAACGCTGTCGTCGAGTTGCTCAATAGTGCCTCCCACATCCGTTCGACCGCCCAATAGTGCCGACGCATGTGCATTTGCAAGTCCCTGCCGCCAGGGGCGGGCTCGAGCTTGATGGGCGGGCCTCGGTCCAGCGCATGGTGGCACTGTCCGCAGGCATGCGAGAGCCGGGCAAACGCCATGCACGCCTCTTCGAGGTCGCCAGCCTCCCGAACCTGCTGGGCGAGCTCCTGGGTGATTCGTGCGTAGTGCTTGCCCTGCTCGGGGGGCGGCACGTGCTCCATGAAGAACGCGAGCTTGCGCATCGCCTGTTGCGCGACCGGAAGCTCGTCCCTGATCAGAGCGTCCCGCGTTGCGATCGACAGAGCGGCATGGTCCTGCATGACCTGGTCGAAGCCCTCGGGGATTCCACTGCCGGCCTCCGGTGACGTGTCCTTTCGGTCGCAGGTGCACCCTGCGCACCACGCGATTGCCAGCACCAGCACCATGACCCGCCCGACCATGTCGCCCCTATCATGCGATGTTCGGCCGTTCGTTCAAGACCTATGCGATCAATCGCTATCGTGGGCCAAGAGTAGGGGGACCGGGCTGTCGTGGAGGAGCCGCCTCGCCACACTTCCAATGAGCAGCCGCTCGATGCCGCTCTTGCCCGTCGTGCCCGCACAGATGAGCGTCGCGCCCACGCGTTCGGCGATCTTTAGGATGCCGTCTGCGGGATCGCCGGTCACCAGGTGCGTCTGAATGGCCTGCGCGTCGATCGAAAAGAGCTCCTCGGCCTCGGCCTGAAGCATCTCCTCGAGCCCCAAACGAAGCGCCTCGCGCCGCTTCTCGGCGGCCTCCCCGATGACCGCACCTCGGTCGGTGTATTCGCCCCAGACGTCGAGGTAGCTGTGCACCAGGTGCAGCGGGCCGTGGCACACGCCATGGATCGCGCGTGCGACCTCAGCAGCGCGTTTGGACGGCCCCGAAAAATCGTAGGCGATCACCATCGAGCTCGGGACCTTTCCACCATCCGGCGGAACGATGATGATCGGCGTGTGCACGGTCTTGATCACGCGTTCGGTCACGCTCCCGTACATCAGCTTGGAGACTCCGGTCCGCCCGTGGGTGCCTACGACCACCAAGTCCAAGTCGTGCTCCCTCGCATAGTCGCGAATCACCTCGTGGACGGTCCCCTCTCGAATTACGGAAAAGTGCTCGATTCCGGCTTCTTCGACGATCTTCGATTGTCGGTCCAATGCATCCTGGGCGTCATTCAGGATGCGGGTGACCGCCTCGGGGCCCGGGCTGTAGGACAGATCCATCAGCAAGTACGTGGGGATCACGGGGGTATGGAGCAGATGGAGCTTTGCGGAGCATTGTTTGGCAAGCTCGATCGCATAGCGCAGCGCACGCTCGGCGTTCTCGGAAAAATCCGTGGGCACTAGGATTTGGTTGATCTGCATGGTTTCGTCCCGGTTTTGAGTGGTGGGGGCCGGTCAGCCGCCGAACGTATCGGTGGGAATGATGTTATCGCGCAAGAGCTTGTCGGTGACGTACTCCCGCTCTTCTTCTTCGATGTCGTCGCGGAGCATTTGGGCCAGCTTCGCCACGCTGCCGGCCAAGTCATCGATGGAGCTGGCTTCCCGAATCGTGTCGACCAGCAGGTCGAGTTGCTTTCGCTGCTCCTGGTGCTCCGTATTGAGATGGCGGGCCCTTTCGGGACCGAACCCGTCCGCTTCGGTGATTGCGGGGAGCATGTGAAGCTCCTCGAAATTCATGTGAAGCTCGAGGATGCCTCGAAGCGCGTAGGCCGCGCGTTTGACCTGCTCCGCATCGACCCCGCCTTCGCCTAGCCGGGCTACGCCGGCTTCTAGCTCGGAAAGCATCTGCTCGATTTCGCGATGCTGGCTCAGCACCTTTCGTCGAACTTCGGAGGGCATCAACGGTTTGTCGCTCATGGGGGCCTCCCCGTCAGGATGGTGTCATACGAGCTCGTGCAAATAGCACGCCAATGGTTTAGCAGGATTTCCTTGCGCGTGACACGCAAGATCTGCGCCGGGACCGAATCTTTCGCAGAAGCTGCGCGTTTTTCGTTATGCTTTGCGACCCAGGCCGTGTCCGCCGTCTGGCACGAAGCTTGATAGGATACAGACCATGGACCAGCCCCGAACCATTCTCGTCGGAACCGACTTTTCGGACATCTCGGACGAAGCCCTGCGCGCGGCAGCGCTCTACGCGAAGAGCTTCCATGCCCGCGTGTTGGTTGCTCACGTGTTCGACCCGACGCCCAACATACCCCCCGTCGTATGGTCGCGGCCGGATTTGCTCGAACGGAGCATCCGAGTCGAGATCGAAGATGCGATTCGCGAAACTCTGTCCGGCAAAACCGCCGAGTTTCTCAAGGGAGTTCCGGAGGTCGAGCTCGGCGTGATTCAGCACCCCTCTCCCGGGCGGGCGCTCGTCGAGCTGGCCGAGGACGAGGACGTGGATCTGATCATTCTGGGCTCTCACGGCCGCAGCGGGCTGTCCCGGGCGTTTCTCGGAAGCGTCGCCGAACGCGTCGTACGCCATGCGCCCTGTCCGGTGCTGGTGGTTCGCGGTCGCGAGGAGCAACAATCGAAAGGGGGGGAGTAGCCCGTGTCGATGATTCCACGTCTGGTCGTGGCGTACGACTTTTCCGACCCAGCGCGCCGAGCCTTCGAGCTCGGAGTATTCATGGGTCGGCAGCTCGACGCCGAGGTTCACGTCGTCACCGTGCTGGACCCGGGTAGTGCGGGCGCTCCGGGCGCCGAGCAAGAGCTCCGGGATCTGCGCCAGCTTCTAGAGATGAAAACCTGCGGCACGGTGAAGACCGACGACGTCGACATCAAGTGTCATGCACTGAGTGGGCACCCGGCCGAGGCCATCGTGTCGATGGCCCGAGAGATCGACGCGCCTCTCATCATCTGCGGAACGACTGGCAAGGGCGCAGTCGCCCGCACGCTGCTCGGGAGCGTGTCTCACGAGCTCGTGCACAAGAGTGGCGCCATCGTGATGTCGGTCCCCTGAGGCTTCGAGGGCGGATCAGCTCAGGGTGTACTCGGTCTAGGGACCGGGGCCGACGAAAGGAGCCTGGACGACCCGCCGGCTCTTGCGGTCCTCGCGTCCCTCCATCGAAATGGCGAGCTGCATCTGAAGCCCGGGCTTCATCTCCTCGACCGGCAGAACGGCGAGAATTGGAACGTACGTGCTCCCGAGGGACTTCAGCTCGACGCGCGGCTGGGGCACCACATACTCGATTCTGCCGCTGGGCTCGGGCTCGATCAGGAACGTCTGCGTTGCGTTGGTCTTGTTGATCAGATGCACTCGAATCGAGTTCCGCACTTGCCCGTCGACGATCGCGAACGGGGCGCCTTCGTGACGAAGCACGTTCGCCTCGAACTCCGCGCTCTGGGCAAAGGCAAAAACGGCCCCGATGAGCCAGAGCATCACGATGCCCGCATAGAAAAACAAACGCGGACGCGCGACGTGCTTCGACCGACCCTCGAGCCCATTGAGCGAGTCGTAGCGCACCAAACCCCGGGGGCGCCCCACCTTGTCCATGATCTCGTCGCAAGCGTCCACGCAAGCCGCGCACCCCACGCACTCCATCTGCAGGCCGTTCCGGATGTCGATACCGGTGGGGCAGACGACGACGCAGCGTTTGCAGTCGATGCAGTCGCCATTGCCGGGATCGCTGGCCTTGCCGCGAGGCTCGCCTCGATTCCAGTCGTAGCCGATCACCATCGTGTCGCGGTCAGTCATGACTGACTGCAGGCGGCCGTACGGACAGATGATGAGACACAGCTGCTCGCGAAACCACGCGAAGTTGAACCAGAGGATCCCCGACATCACGACGACCCAGGTGAATGCGGTCGGGTGATTCGTTGGGCTCTGCTGCACCATGTCGAGCAGCGAGGGAAGAGATACGAAATAGCTGATGAAGACGTGAGACAGTAGCAGCGCGAGAACGATGTAAATGCCGTGCTTCAGCGCTTTTCGCCACAGCTTGTCGAAGGTCAGCGCGGCCGCGTTCCGCCGGAGCCGCTGCGCCCGTGGACCCTCGATCCAACGCTCGATGCGGCGAAAGACGCCCTCGAGGAACACGGTGTGAGGGCATGCGTATCCGCACCAAAGACGGCCCTTGAGCGTCGTCACGATGATCAGTGCGAGCCCGATGCCGCTCAGCAGGAAGAACACGAGCCAGAAGTCTTGGGCGTTGAAGACGCTTCCAAACAGGTAGAATCGCCGGTTCACGATGTCGATGAACACCGCGGGATGCCCACCGACCTTGACGAAGGGCAGAACCACGTAGATGGCGATGAGGACCGTGAAGATGATGTAACGGATTCGCGTGAAGCGGCCCTGCACGTCCGCCGGATGCACGTAGTTTCGGCTGCCGTCGGCCCGGAGAGAGCTGGCGGGATCTTCTACGACTGGCAGCTTGGTGGTCATTACTCGGTGTCGGCCGTTTGCGCGGCGTCGGCCGCGCCCGCCGCGCCCCCAGGCTCCCATGGCTCGCCCTCCGGCGCCTTGCCTGGGACCTCGGTGTTGCGAAGGGTGAGGACGTAGGCGACGACTTCCTTGACGCCTTGCTCACCCAGAATCGGAGCCCAAGGAGGCATGCCCTTGGCCGCGACCCCGTTGGTGACGATGGCGTGAATGTCGGTCGGCGCGCCCCCGTGGATCCAATACTTGTCGGTTAGATTCGGTCCGAGCCCTTCACGTCCCTGTCCTTTGGTGTCGTGGCAAGCGACACATTGAGCCGTGAAGATTTCCTGACCTGCAGCTACGGTGCCCGCGTCATCGACCAACGCTTGCAGAGACTCGTCCGTGACGATGCTCCGCTCGGCTTCGGCGGCCGCGACGGCATCGGCATACTTCTGCGGCTGAAGCTTCCCGATTCCGTACTCGTGATAGTAGAACCAGTAGACCAATCCGAAGGCGATGGCCCCGTAGAACGTGAGCAGCCACCAGACCGGCAGGTTGTTGTCGGCTTCCTCGATGTCGTCATAGACGTGGAGGATCTCGCCTTGGATCTCGTCCGTTCGTTGGGCCTCACTCATGGGGTACCTCCAGCTCCTCTTCCAGCGGAATCCGCGCGTATTGATCGGCTTCGGATGCCTTCATGCGGACCACTCGGATCACGACCACGAGAAAAACGACGAAAAACAGGATCAGCGCGATCAACGGATAGAGCAACGCTGGGCTTTGTGCAAAGAGCTCGGCAGCGAATCGGCTCATCGTGCGGCCTCCTCGGTTTCAGCGGCGGCGAGGGACTCCGGCTCCGGCACGCGCCCCAAGCGCTGCAGATAGGCGATTAGCGCCACGAGCTCGCTGTTGACCATGAGCTCGCAGCCATCGCCAGGCTCTTCGCACGTGGTGACCCGAGCGTTCTCCGCCAGGCCTGCCGCGATCCCGGCAGCGGTTGCTCGCGCTTCCTCCTCGGCCGTCTGAATCTGCTCGGGCCGATAGGGGACGCCGACATTGCGCATCGCTCTGAGCTTCGAGGGCGTGTTCGAGAAGTCGATCGTGCTCTTTGCGAGGTGCGGGTAGGGCGGCATGTTCGAGCCCGGGGAGATCTCCCGCGGGTCGAGCATGTGCTTGTAGTGCCACACGTCCGCGTACTTCCCCCCGAGGCGCGCCAAGTCCGGACCAATGCGACGTGAGCCCCATTGGAAAGGATGGTCGAAGATCGAATCCTCGATCGACGAAACCTCTCCGTAGCGTGCGCTCTCCCACGTGAAGGGCCGGATCATCTGCGAGTGGCAGGTGTAGCAACCCTCGCGAATGAAGACGTCGCGGCCTTCGAGCTCGAGCGGGCTGTAGGGGACGTTCTTGGTGGTGCGGATGGTCTCGGGGACCGACACCACCATGGGGATGATCTCCGCGATCCCGCCCACCAAGATGCCGATGGTGACCAACACCGTGAAGATGCCTGCTCTGCCCTCGAGCGCCCGGTGCCAAGAAACCTTTTCGCTGTTCCGGTCGCGAATGCTGATGGCGACGGCCGCGACACCCCACATGAGCGCAACGATGGCCAACACCGTGCTGACGAGCCCGTCGAAGAGCACCATCCCGAAGAGCAATCCCATCACGACAATCGATGCAATGATGGGCTGACCGAACAGAAGCTTCGGCCAGGGCACCTCGGAACCGCGTGGCTCGGTCGCGACGGGGACCTCGATCTCGCCATCGACGGCGGCACCGCTCTTGGCGGTCAGGATCAGATTCCAGGCGAGCAGGACGAAGCCCGAGAGGTAGAGCAAACCGCCTACCAGTCGGGTCCAGTACATCGGCTGAATCGCGAGAAGCGTCTCGACGAAGTTGGGATACAAGAGGCCGCCGGTTTCGCTCACCGCGCGCCACATCAGGCCTTGCGTGATCCCGGCCACCCACATCGAAACGATGTAGAGAAGGATGCCGATGGTGCCGATCCAGAAATGGAAGTTCGCGGCCCCGCGCGAATGGAGCTTGGTTCCGTAGAGCCTCGGCACCGCCCAATAGAACATGCCGGCTGCCATGAAACCGTTCCAGCCGAGCCCGCCGCCGTGCACGTGAGCGATGATCCAGTCCGTGTAATGCGCCAGGCCGCTGACGCTCTTGATGCTGAGGAGCGGTCCCTCGAAGGTGCTCATGCCGTAGAAGGTCACGCCGGCAGCGAAGAACTTCAGGACGGGATCCGCGCGCAGCTTGTCCCAGGCACCCCGCAAGGTGAGCAACCCGTTCAACATGCCACCCCAGCTCGGCGCCCAGAGCATGAGGCTGAAGATCATTCCGAGCGTCTGCGCCCAGTCGGGCAGGGCCGTATAGAGCAGATGGTGCGGGCCCGCCCAGATGTAGATGAAGACCAGGCCCCAGAAGTGAACGATCGACAGGCGATACGAGAAAACCGGCCGCTCCGCTGCTTTGGGCAGGAAGTAGTACATGATCCCCAAGATCGGGGTGGTTAGGAAGAAGGCGACCGCGTTGTGCCCATACCACCACTGAACCAGCGCATCCTGCACCCCCGCGAAAAGCGAGTAGCTCTTGAAGGCAGTGACGGGCACCTCGAAGCTATTGACGATGTGCAGGACCGCCACGGTGATGATCGTGGCGATGTAGAACCAAATGGCGACGTACAGATGTTTTTCGCGCCGGTTGGCGAGCATCCAGAAGAAGTTCACCGCGAAGACGACCCAGATGAACAAGATGGCGAGGTCGATGGGCCATTCGAGCTCCGCGTACTCCTTCGCAGTCGTGATGCCGAGGGGAAGGGTGACTACTGCCGAAATGATGATCAGCTGCCAGCCCCAGAAATGAATGGCAGACAAGATGTCCGAGGCGAGCCGCGCCTTCACCAAGCGTTGCGTGGAGTAGTAGATTCCGCCGAAGAGCATGTTGCCCACGAAGGCGAAGATCACCGCGTTGGTGTGCAACGGCCTGAGGCGCCCGAAGGTCAATAGCGGAGGCAAGTTGGCAGGCCAAAAAGCCAACTGGAGGGCCACGATGACCCCCACCAGCATGCCGATGACGCCGAACAACACCGACGCCCAGATGAACTGGCGGACGACTTTGTCGTTATAAACGATCCGCTGAGTTTCCATACCCGTCCTCTTCCCTCTCCGTGGTTGGGGTCACCGGCTTTTCGTCGTCAAGCGGTAGTAGGGCAAGGCGATCGGCATGATCGAAAGTGCCTTGCCGTACGGTCCACGCGAAAAACGCCACCGCGACGCCGACCAAAATCACGCAAACGAAAATCAATAAGATCAAGATCTCCATGGGAGCCCTCTTCGCGACAGCATCATCACCGTGTATGCGAGGGTGATCAGTGAGCTGAGCGGCATTAGCACAGCGGCGACCCAAGGCTTCATCCAACCGGCCATGGCGATCGATACCGCGACTAGATTGTAGGCAATTGCGAACGCGAGGATGCGGCGCACGACCTGCGCGAGCACATCGGAAGCGCGCAGAACTTGCGCCACCGGATGCAGGCCCGGTGATACGAAGTAGAAGTCGCAACGTGAAGCCATGAAAGGTCGATTTACCGCAGGAGTACCGGAGCAGGCGGCAGCCTGCATCGCGACTTGGTCGTTCAGGCCATCGCCCACCAGCAAAGTTCGTGCCGGCTCGTGAGCCCGCACGTAGGCGGCCTTTTGCGCTGGCGTTTGACCTCCGACGCAAGCGTCCTCGCGCATCCCCAGGCTCGCGCCGAGAGCCCGCACTCGAGACGGCGCGTCGCCGCTGAGGATGGCCAGCTCGTAACCATCCTCTTCGAGCTTGTCGATTTCCGCGCGGGCGCCCGGACGCAACTGCTCATCCGTCCGCAGGGTGGCGAGCGCGGCGCCGTCCACCGAGAACACCACGTCGCCTTGATCGAGGCGAACGGAGGCGGCCCACCCTGGTGCGCCCAATCGGTAGCGATGCCCACCGCTCCGCGCGGAGAGCCCGTGACCCATGTGCTCTTCCACCTCGAGCTCCGCGAAGCGCGCTGCTCGATGCCCTTCGAGGGCCCGCCGCACAGCAACGCTCTTCGGGTGCGCGCTGCGGGCCGCCATGTTGTAAAGGACGGAGATAAACTCGTCTGGCAGGCCATCGAGGACGGAGGGGTTGACTACCTCCAAGATGCCAGTGGTGAGTGTTCCGGTCTTGTCGAACACGATCCGTGTCATCGTCCTCACGCGGTCGAGGAAGTCTCCGACGCGCACGAAGACGCCGGCGCGCCGCAATTGCGTCAAGACGAGCTCGTATGCAAGCGGCGCGGCGATTCCGAATGCGCAAGGACAGGTGACGACCAGCACTGCGGTGCCGACCTCGATGGCAAAAAGCGGATTGGCGCGCCACCACCAGTGGCCGATGCTCACTACGGCGAGCACGATGACCCCGATCACGTAGTAGCGCGAAAGCCGCGACCACCAGCGGGTTGCGAGCGGACCGTCTCCCTCAGAAGCCGGATCCCGCCCTAGCAGGCCCACCAGCGACGATGCCGCGAAATCCATCGCAGCCGTCCCGGTGAAGGCGCGGTCGCCAACGTTGAACGCGCCCGCGGGAACGAGGCTGCTTTTTTCGAAGGTCCGCGGCCTGCTCTCCCCGTCGATCCAGTCGAGGGAGCAGCGGGCCCTGTCGTCGTCCAGCACCAGGTCCACGGGCACCAGATCCCCCGGCGCCACCAACAGACGGTCGCCTCGTTTCACCCCGAGGCAATGCACGATGCGCACGATTCCGTCATGGACCTCTCTGGTCAGAAGGCTCTCGGTGCCGTCGTCAGCGAGAAGCTGCGCACGGTTGCGCTCGAGCATGCGTTGCTGTAACCACCGGCCGACCAGCATCAGCGCGATGAAGACGGTCAGCGTATCGACGTATAACGCATGGCCCGAGGCGAAGAAGAACGCCCAGGTCGACCCGGCGAACGCAAGAACGATGCCCAAGGCGATCGGAACGTCGAGATGCAACATGCCGCGACGCAAGGCGCGCAGCGCCGAGATGATGAACACGGAGCCGCCGACCAGCATGGACAGAGCGCCCGCCGCGTAGCTGAGCTGGTTGAGCAGCTCGTAGATCGGTCCTTCGCGAAGACCCACGTAGACGGCGGCGGCAAACAACATCACGTTGGCCGCGAGCGCGCTGCAGATGCCCACGCGCAAGAGCAAATCGTCCGAAGGTCTGGCGTTCGAAGCGCGTGCCGGGCCCAACAGGTACCCGAGGCCCTCCACCGAATCGACCCAATCGCTCAACGGGAACTCCGGCGCGATCCGGAGCTCGACGCGCCCGAGCGCGGGGTTGAGCGACATGCTGCCAGCACGAGCGCCGCCGCCGTGTCGCCGGAAGAGCTCCTCGATCAGCCAAACGCAGGCCGCGCAATGGATTCCTTGCACGTCGAGCTCGATGCGCCGGATGCCCCCGTCGCTCGCACGGTCGTCTTCGATGAGCTCCAACCACTTGTGATCGACACGCCGCGAGTCGAGGTCAGCCGGGGGAAGCCCCGGGCCGCGACGCAGATCGTAGTATCGCGTGAGGCCTGCCTTTTGCAGGATCGCATGCACGGTTCGGCATCCGCGGCAGCAATAGGGCGCGAACGCGGCGTCGACCAGCGGCTGGGCGCAGTGTACGCAGCGCGGAACCGAAACGGTCCGCGGGGCGGGGATTTCGCAAACGGTTGACTGAGGAACGGTCACGGAGAGTGCGTATGCTGATGAGCAGCAGGATGTTCTTGCCCGGGGGCATGGCACGACGCAGCGCCGTCATGCTGTAACGCATGAACCGGGCGAATGATGAACAAGATGGCGCCGAGTGCCAACACGACGGCGAGCACGCGCGACGTCGTTGGGCCCGGCCGGAGTGCCACCCTCTTGGCCAGCCAGGCGGCTCCGACCAGGCCCAAGCCGCTGACCATCGAAAACGCCAGCATGCTCAACGCACCCAGCGATGCCGACCCCGTCGACGCGGCGATCAGCACCGCGGCCGCCAGCGCGCCGCAGGGCAGAAGAGCGGTGCCGAGGCCGACCCAAAACGGGTGATTGCCGAGGGCGCCGAGCGCACGGGAGACCACCGATTCGGTCGCTTCGGCCTTGCTGAATCGGAGCGTAACCAGAGGCTGGCGCGGCCGACGCCACAAGCGCAGCGCGGCAAGCCCCAGCCCGAGCCCGAGCGACCAGCTCAGCAGCGCGCTGCCCCAAGTCCCCGGCATGCTCACGGCGGTCGCTCCACCCACCGCACCGGCAAGCGCGCCAAGCACCGAATAACTGATCAACCGGCCCAACTGGTACCGCGCCGGTCCAGAGCCGCCGGGACGGCCGCTACATGCATAAACAGCCAGCGGTCCGCACATCGCCGTGCAATGGGGAATCGACGCGAAGCCTGCGGCGGCCCCTGCAATCACCGACGTCCACATAGCGGCCCTCTAGGGTCAATCATGCGCTCGGTCCTTGGGCATCCCATAGCATCATTAGGGGCCGAATATAGCGCAAGACGCAGGTCTTGCGCGGCGGCCCCTTCGAGACGCGCAAAATGCGATGGATCGTACCGCACCCGGTGCTATCCCAGCAGCGAATGACGACTTCGGAGCGGAGCATGGTCCCACGCGAGCACGGCGCCTACGCCGAGCTGCTCTTTCCGATTGCCACCGTTCTGTTGGGCGGATCGCCCACCACCTCCACTTGGCTGCTCTCGGTCGCCGCCGTCGCCTGCTTCGTGTCGAACGAGCCGCTCTTGGTCTTGCTCGGGGAGCGGGGGACCCGCACGAAAAGGCAAGAGAGCAGCCGTGCGAAGCGTGCCCTGCTCGTTTTCGTCCTCATCGCGCTCGGCGCCGGGCTCGCCGGGCTCGTGCTCGCCCCGCGTGGAGTTCGAATCGCCGCTGGCTTCACGATCCTGCTGGGCGGCGGATTGGTGCTCACGGCGATTCAGGGGCTCGAGCGGACCATGTTTGGAGAAGCGTTGGCCGCGGCCGCCCTATCGTCGGTTGCCATCCCCCTCGGCCTTTCGGCGGGGCTCGGAATCACGGCGACCATCGCCGTGGCTCTGATCTGGCTCGTCGCCTCTTCGCTCGGGACGTCCATCGTCCGCCTGACCGTTGCACGCACGAAGTCCAGGACCGAGGAGGCGCATGCCAAGGTTGCATTCAAGCGCGGGCTCTTGATGCTGGCATGCCTCGTGGTCGTCGCAGTGGGCGTAGGTGCTCCTTTTGGATCGCGTGTGGGCCTCTGGGTGCTCGCCGCGGCGGTGCCCGTCGCCCTGGTGGTCCTGGTGATGGCCGCGCTCCGCCCCACCACACGCCGCTTGCGCCTGATGGGCTGGAGCCTGGTGGCCGCCAATCTGTGCTCGTTGATAGCGGTGGTCACCACGCTAAAGATAATTCAGGATTTCGAGGCGGTGGAGCCGACCTTGCCGTTCCCGATGTTCTAGCTTTCGGTCCCCACTTGAGAGGAGAAGCCTGTGCTCGCAAAAGACATCATGACTGAGAATCCCATGACCGCGACCGAGCTCATGTCCGTCGCGGAAGCGATCGGGCTGCTGTACGAGCTCGACGTTCGACACCTTCCCGTGGTGCGCGGCACCGAGCTCGTCGGCATCGTGAGCGATCGCGATCTACGCAGCTTCGCCGAGCCCAACGAGGATGACGTGGTCGAAGCCATGGAAGACGCCCGCTCCTCGAGCATCGGAGCCTTCATGAACACCGACCCGGTCAGAGTCGATCCCGAGACGAACGTGAGAGACATCGTCGATTTGATGCTTCTGCATCGGGTCGGTGCGATACCGGTATGCGATCTCGACACCGGCGACTTGCTCGGAATCGTGAGCTACGTCGACTTGCTGCGCGTGCTTCAGGAGACGTTGGAACCGGCGTGAAGCTAATCACCTCGCACGACACCACCGATTTCGACGCGTTGGCATCGTGCGTGGCCTTGCAGAGATTGTTTCCCGGCGCCGTGATCGGCCTGCCGGGCGGTGTTGCGCCCAACGTGTACCAGTATCTGACGCTTCACGGCGATCGCTTCCGTACGCTGCATTGTGAGGACATCGACCTCTCCGAAGTGGATTCCCTGATCGTGACGGACGTACGCAGACGAAGTCGCCTCAGGCACGTCGAATCGGTGATCGACCGCGCCGCAAAGAACCGCCGGAATGTCCGAATCGTGGTGTGGGACCATCATCCGAGCTCTACGGACGATTTGCGGGCCGACGAAGAGCACGTACAGCCCGTAGGCGCCGTCACCACTCTCTTGGTCGAGGAGCTTCGCCGACGCGGCTCGCCCATCGACCGCGAGGAAGCCACGCTCTTTTCCCTAGGAATCCACGAAGACACTGGATCGCTGGCTTACGCGCGATCGAGCTCACGCGACGCAATGGCGCTCGCTTGGCTGTTGGGGCAAGGCGCGCAGTCGCGGCTCGTCCAGCAATTTCTCAGACCTTCGCTCGGCGTCACCGAACGAAGGCTCCTCGTGCGACTGCTCGAGGCGGTCCAAGACTTGCCTCGCCATGGCGCGTCCATCGGGATTGCGGTCTTGGAGATGGATGAATTCCCCTCGGGTCTGGCCGACGTATCGATGGAGGCATTTCGTGTCCTGCCCCACGACGCGTTGTTCTGCGTGTACCGGGTGCCCAACGGCAAGATCCACGTCGTCGGCCGCGCGCAGGCCGACACGGTGCCAATCGGAGCGATCCTGGCGGATCTCGGCGGGGGAGGGCACGCCGGCGCCGGCTCTGCGGCGATCCGCGACGTTCCCCTCGACGAGGTCGTCCGCGGGATTCGCGCCGGCGTGGACCGCTGCTGCCGTCAGCCGCAGCTCGTGCGCGACCTCATGTCCAGCCCCGTTCGGACGGTGACGCCCGAGACCCGGCTGTCCGAGCTCGCCCAATCCTTGCAGGAGTGGGGGCACACCGGCGCCCCGGTCGTGCGAGATGGCAAGCTCGTGGGAGTGATCTCGCGCCGCGACGTCGAGCGCGCGCAGCGTGAGGGACGTGAGTCGCTGCCGGTCTCGAGCTGCATGGCTCATCAGGTTCGGACGATCGAGCCCGATGCGCCGCTCACCGACGCGCTCGACCAGATGCGAACCCACAACATCGGGCGTCTGCCCGTGATGGAAGGAGAGCGGATCGTCGGCATCCTCTCCCGCGAGGACGTGCTCGGTTACCTGTACGAGCAGTCGTCGCGTTAGCTCAGGGCAGGCCCGCCGGTCTTCGCCTGAATGTCACTTCCGCCTGAATGTCACTTCGTACTGCCCGGCACAACGCCCTCGGACCTGTAGCGTGCCAGTCATCAAATCCTCGGTCTGCTCGACGCCGGGGGCCAGCGGAACATCCGGCCTGACGGTCAACACGTTGCCCTCCTGCAAGATGCCCACTTCCTCCGCCGAGTCTTCGTCGTAGGTGCAGGAGCCGAGGTCTTCATCCACCACCGGCAACCACCAACCGCCGCGCAGGTAGAGCTGATCGCCGCAGAGCCTTCCCTCGATGCGGTATTCCGAGTCGACGATGATGGTGACGTCGTTCCCCTCTTGCGTGAAAGCCCAGTCGAGGCCGCAGGACTCGAAGTCCTGTCCGGGCGATGCGCCTTCGCACCCCTCGGACAGGATTGTGACCGTTCCGTTGTCGTACCATAACGAGCCATCCAGGTTGAGAATCGGAGCCTCGGTGCAGTCGGGGAGCTGTCCGGTCCCAGGGATGAAATAGACGTCTTCAGAGCAGCTTCCCGCTGCCATTATGAAGCAGATCAACCCGATCCAGCGCATATCGAACGTGTAGCACGCTTGTCTTCCGCGGGCAGGCCCCAAATTGGGTTAGACTCCGTGGCCGCTGATGCGGGTCAGGATCCGAAAAGGGCTGGACATTCCAATAGCCGGGGCGCCGGAGCACCGCATCGGCGACGCGAATCCGGTCGGATGGGTTGCGCTCGTTGCACGAGACTATCGAGGTCTGCGCCCGCGCCTGCAGGTCGAAGTCGGTGATCGTGTCCGGCTCGGGCAAACCTTGCTGATCGACAAGAGCAACCCGGAGGCACGCTTCGTATCTCCCGGCTGCGGCGAAGTGGTCGCCATTCATCGGGGTGAGCGAAGGTCTCTGCAATCGGTGGTCATCCGTCTCGAGGGTGAGGAAGAAGAAACCTTCGTCGCCCACGACCGTTCGAAGCTCGCAACGCTCGATCGAAACGAGGTCCGGTCGACCCTGCTCGCGTCCGGCTCGTGGACCGCCTTCCGATCGCGCCCCTTTGGCAAAGTGCCGCACGCGGATGTCAGCCCGCATTCGATCTTCGTCACCGCCATCGATACGAATCCCCTGGCCGCGGACCCTCGCGTGGTCATCGCCGAGCGTGAGCAAGAGCTTCACGATGGCGTGACGGTGCTCAGCCGGTTGACCGATGGCAAGGTCTTCGTCTGTCAGGGACCCGGTCCCGAGCTGCGCTTGCCTAGAATCGACTCGATCACTCCGGTGGTTTTCGAAGGCCCGCATCCCGCCGGGCTTCCCGGCACGCACATTCATTTCCTCGACCCGGTGAGCGCCAACAAGTCGGTCTGGCACCTGGGCTATCAGGACGTGATCGCCATCGGCTCGCTTTTCACGACCGGAAAGCTACTCACCGAACGCATCATCGCGCTTGGCGGCCCGGCCGTTCGACGACCGCGGCTCTTGCGCACCCGCACGGGAGCGAGCACCCAGGACCTCGTCGAAGACGAGCTCGAGCCGGTGGAATGTCGCGTCATTTCGGGGTCCGTCCTCGGCGGGCGCCGCGCAGCAGGTCTCGCGCAGTACCTCGGTCCCTACGACCTGCAGATCAGCGTGCTTCGGGAAGATCGAAGCCGCCACTTCCTCAGGTGGCTCGCACCCGGGTTCGACAGCTTTTCGGCGATCCGAGCGTTCACCTCGGCCCTGCGTCGGCGCAGCCACCGATTTGCGCTGACCACGTCGCAACACGGGAGCCCGCGCGCCATGGTGCCCATCGGCAATTTCGAAAAAGTGATGCCCCTCGACATCCTGCCCGCGCTTCTGCTCAAGGCTCTCATCGTCCAGGATACCGAAACCGCGAAAGCCCTTGGATGCCTCGAGCTCGATGAAGAGGATCTCGCGCTTTGCTCCTTCGTCTGCTCGAGCAAGTACGAGTATGGTCTGGCTCTGCGCGAAGCGCTGGATCTGATTGAGAGTCACGGCTGATGCGTCCCTTGCGAAAGCTTCTCGATCGATTGGGGCCCCACTTCTCCCAAGGTGGTCGTCTTCATAGCTATCAGGCGATCTACGAGATGGTTGACACGCTTCTCTACTCGCCACCGGACGTGTCGCGGCATCAGCCCCACGTGCGCGACGCGATCGATCTGAAGCGTGTGATGGGACTGGTGGTCATCGGCGTCGCGCCGTGTGCCTTGGTTGCCATGTGGAACACCGGTTACCAAGCCAACCTCGCGATGCAGGAGCTCGGCCTGCCGGCTCCCGCCGATTGGCGTGGCTCATTGATGGCGGCGCTTTCCATCGGACACGACCCCGACCATGTCGGCGCGGCGATGTTCTATGGGTTGCTCTATTTCCTGCCGGTGTACGCGGTCACCATCCTGGCAGGTGGTTTTTGGGAGGTTCTGTTCGCCGGCATCCGAAACCACGAGGTCAACGAAGGGTTCTTCGTCACGTCGATTCTGTACGCGCTGACCCTTCCTGCCACGACTCCGCTCTGGCAGGTGGCAATCGGCATTTCGTTCGGCGTCGTCATCGCGAAGGAGATTTTCGGGGGCACCGGCAAGAACTGGATGAATCCGGCGCTCGCCGGCCGAGCATTCCTGTACTTCGCCTATCCCGTCGAGATGTCCGGGGAGTCGGTTTGGGTGCCGCCCGTCGACGTGGTGACCGGCGCGACACCGCTGGCCATCGGGGCCGAACGGGGCGTTGCCGGGATCGTCGAGCAGGGCGTCACCTGGATGGACGCGTTTTTGGGTGGGATTCAGGGCTCCCTCGGTGAGACATCGGCGCTCGCTTGCCTCGTTGGCGGCGCGTTCATCATGTACACGGGGGTCGCATCCTGGCGGATCATCGCTGGCGTCATGCTCGGGATGGCGGCGACCGCGACCTTATTCAATGCGATCGGGTCGGACACCAATCCCATGTACGCCATGCCCTGGTACTGGCATCTGGTGCTGGGCGGCTTTGCCTTCGGAACGGTCTTCATGGCCACCGACCCCGTGACCGCCTGCGTGACGAATCTAGGACGTTGGATTTTCGGTCTGCTCGTGGGCTTGCTCACGGTCGTCATTCGCGTGGTCAACATCGCGTTTCCGGAAGGCATCATGCTTGCCATTTTGTTCGCGAACATCTTTGCTCCAACGATCGATCATCTCGTCATGCAGGCCAACATCGGCCGGAGGTTACGCCGAAGTGCCTGAGCCGAAGCCAACGCCCAGCGCCGCCGCGAGAAGGGAGTCCGTTGCGAGGACGCTGTGGGTAGCCTTGGTGGTGAGCCTGGTCTGCTCGTCTCTCGTGGCTTCGGCAGCGGTGCTGCTCAAGCCCAAGCAAGTCGAGAACGCCCAGCTCGAGATGCGCCGCAACATCCTCGAAGTTGCGGATCTTCCAGAAGGAGCGGGCGGAATCGAAGAACGCTTCGAAAGCATCGAGCCTCGCGTCGTCGATCTCGAGACCGGCGCCTACGTCGACGACGTCGATGCGAGTCAGTTCAATCCCATCGAAGCCGCTCGTGATCCGAATCACAGCGTTGCGGTTCCGCCGGAGATCGACGTCGCCCGATTGGGACGGCGGGCCGATCGCGCCCTGGTCTACCTCGTCCGCCGACATGGTGAGATACACAGGATCATCCTTCCGGTTTGGGGCTACGGCCTCTGGTCGACCATGTACGGATTCGTCGCCCTCGAGAGTGACGGCAATACGATCGCCGACATCACGTTCTATTCGCACGGGGAGACTCCGGGGTTGGGGGACTTCATCGACGAGCCTGATTGGCGTGCGCTCTGGCGCGGAAAGCAGGTGTTCGACGAATCCGGCGACGTCGCGATCCGAGTGAAGAAAGGTCGGGTTTCGGCCGACGACCCACGTGCCAGATTCCTGGTGGATGGAGTTTCGGGAGCCACGCTCACCGGAAACGGCGTGACCAACCTGATGCAGTACTGGTTCGGAGAGCACGGATACGGGCCCTACTTACGCGAGTTACGAGGAGGAACAGAGTCATGAGCTCCGCCGCCAAGCACGCTCTCATCGACCCCATCGTCGATGAAAATCCAGTCACCTTGCAAGTGCTCGGGATCTGCTCGGCGCTGGCGGTGACGACTTCGTTGCTGCCTTCCCTCTACATGTGCCTCGCCCTCACCATGGTGGCCTCACTCTCCAACGCGGCGGTGAGCGCGATCCGCAAGGTGCTTCCAAGCAGCATTCGCATCATCGTCCAGATGACCATCATTGCGTCACTTGTAATCGTCGTCGACGAGTCGCTGAAGGCGTTCGCATTCGAAACGAGCCGAGAGCTCTCGGTGTTCGTCGGGCTGATCATAACCAACTGCATCGTGCTCGGCCGTACCGAAAGCTTCGCTTCGAAGAACCCGGTTGGCCTGAGCTTCCTCGATGGCATTGGAAACGGGCTCGGCTACAGCCTGATTCTCATCTTGGTCGCCAGCACGCGCGAGCTCCTGGGCTCTGGCACGCTCCTCGGGTACACCATCTTGCCGACGCTGGCGGAAGGCGGCTGGTACAACCCGAACGGCATGATGCTGCTCCCGCCAAGCGCCTTTTTTGTCATCGGTCTCATCATCTGGGGGCTCCGCACCTGGAAGGCGGAGCAAGTCGAGCAGCCCGAGTTTCGGATTCACGAGGTACATCGAACGGAGGCCTTCTGATGCAGGGTTACGTCGAGCTCTTCATCAAGGCCGTGTTCGTAGAGAATCTGGCGCTTTCCTTTTTCTTGGGCATGTGCACGTTCCTCGCCGTCTCCAAGCGGATTCAAACCGCGTTCGGGCTTGGGGCGGCGGTCATCGTAGTGCAGATCATCACCGTTCCGACCAACACGTTCCTCTATCACTTCGTCCTCGACGAGGGTGCGCTCGCTTGGGCAGGTCTTCCCGACGTCGATCTGAGCTTTCTCGGGCTGGTGACGTACATCGGCATCATCGCAGCCATGGTGCAGCTCTTGGAGATGGTTCTCGATCGCTACTTCCCCCGGCTGTTTCATGCACTGGGCATCTACCTGCCCTTGATCACCGTCAACTGCGCCATCCTCGGTGGAACGCTCTTTTCCGTGCAGCGGGACTACACGCTTTCAGAGAGCGTCGTGTACGGCATCGGAAGCGGTTTTGGGTGGGCCCTGGCGTTGGTCGGGCTCGCCGGGATTCGTGAGAAGCTGAAGTACAGTGACGTGCCCGCAGGCCTCCAAGGGCTCGGGATCGCTTTCATCATCGCGGGTTTGATGTCCTTGGGCTTCATGGCGTTCGCGGGGATTCAACTCTGAGGGGAGACGGAGCTCGGCATGCTCGAAATCCTGCTCGCAGTCGGAGTGTTCACGGTCATCGTGATGTCCTTGTCCATGTTGATTTTGTTGGCCCGTTCCCAGCTCGTCGAGAGCGGTCCCGTGCATCTGTTGGTCAACGACGACCGGGATTTCGAGGTTCCCGCTGGGGGGAAGTTGCTCCATGCGCTCGCCGGTGTCGGTCTGTTCTTGCCTTCGGGATGCGGGGGCAAGGGCACCTGCGGCCAGTGCCGCGTCACCGTTCTCGATGGTGGGGGGCCTCTTTTGCCAACCGAGGAGTCCTTGATTGGTCCGCACGAGGCGGCGCAACACGTCCGTCTCGCCTGCCAGGTCACGTTGCGAGAGAACACGCGCATCCGCGTCCCCGATCAGCTCTTCGGGGTACGCAAGCTGCAGTGCGCGGTACGCTCGAGCCGGAGTCTCACCGCCTTCATCAGGGAGATCGTGCTCGAGCTTCCGTCCGGCGAGGAGATGGATTTTCGGGCTGGGGGATACGTTCAGGTGGAGTGCCCGCGATATCGAGTGAAGTTCTCTGATTTCGACATCGATCCGAGGTTCCGCGAGGACTGGGACCGCCACAACCTGTGGAGGTTCGAGGCCGGGACCGACTCGCCGACGACCCGCGCCTATTCGATGGCTAACTACCCAGACGAAAAAGGCATCGTCCTCCTCAACGTCGGCATCGCCCTGCCGCCGCCGGGGTCGGGCGACGACGTCCCGCCTGGCGTCGTGTCGTCTTATCTATTCGGGCTCAAACCGGGAGATCGGGTCACAGTGGCGGGCCCCTACGGCGAATTCTTCGCGAAAGATACGGACAAGGAAATGGTGTTCATCGGCGGCGGCACTGGGATGGCCCCACTTCGATCACACATCTTCGATCAGCTGAAGCGCATCAAGACCGATCGCAAGATCTCCTTCTGGTTTGGTGTTCGGAGCAAACGCGACATCTTCTACCGGGATGATTTCATGCACCTTGCAGCCGAGAACCCCAACTTCACCTGCGTCGTGGCGCTCTCCGAGCCACGAAAGGAAGACCGGTGGGAGGGTCCGGTGGGTTTCATCCATCAGGTGGTGCACGACGACTATCTCGTCCACCACGAAGCCCCCGAGGACTGCGAGTACTACATGTGCGGTCCGCCCTTGATGATTTCGGCAGTTCAGAAGATGCTTGCAGATCTCGGTGTCCCCGAGGAGAACGTGATGTTCGACGATTTTGGGAGTTAATCGGGATGTTGGTCTACTTGCTGAGCTTCGCCGCATTCGTGCTAGTCGCGCTAGGCCTCGGCGTGGGCCAGCTGTTGGGTCGTGGCGGCATTCGTGGGAGTTGCGGCGGTCTGAACGGCCCGGGTCAGAGCTGCGGGCTCTGCGGTAGAGGCGCGGCCGAAACATCCGACTGCCCGAGGAAGGCATCCTGATGAGCCCCGTTCAAGAGATCAGCGTCCGAGACTTCATGGTGGTCAATCCCGTCGTCTTCACGCCGGAGACCGATCTGCTGGATGCCGTTCGCGTCCTGGTCGATAGGCGGATTTCAGGGGCGCCCGTCGTCGACGAGCGCGGCAACCTGGTCGGCTTGCTCACCGAGGGCGATTTCCTGAAAGCAGCTTTGGTGGCCGGCTACCAAGGAGAGCGCGGGGGCCGTGTGGCCGAGTACATGACCCGCGAGGTCGAAGCTGTCCATGCCGGAGACAGCTTGCTCGACGTCGCGACGCGTTTCGTCGAAACCAAATATCGGCGATATCCGGTGGTCGAAGACAATCGCCTCGTGGGCGTCGTCGGAAGGCGCGACGTTCTGCGTGCGGTCCTGGAGTCGCTACGGTCGGGCCGCTAGGACGGTTAGGCCTGATCCGGCTCGGGCAAATCCCGAGTCATCTTCACGAGCTGTGGGCGTGTCCGCGCGCCGCGCTTCTGCATGGCGTTGCGGAGAAGCAGCGAGACGCGGGACGTCGACAGGCCCAGACGATAAG